>DAIDHC010000207.1 GCA_027452065.1 Bryobacterales bacterium | reverse complement strand
CGCCTCCGCCATTGAGCTCTGCCGCCTCGTCGAGCCCTTCCGCCTCGACTGGGTCGAGGAACCCGTGCCCAGCGAAAACGTCGACGCCATGGCCCGCATCCGCCAGTCCAGCCCCGTCCCCATCGCCGCCGGCGAAAACATCTACACCCGCTACGGCTTCCGCCCGTACCTGGAAAAAGAAGCCTTGAGCATCCTCCAGCCCGACATGTCCAAAACCGGCGGCCTGCTCGAATCCCGCAAAATCGCCTCCATGGCCGAGACCTATTTCGTTCCCCTCGCCCCGCACGGCGTCGCCTCTCCGCTCGCCACCATGGCCTACGCCCACGTCTCGGCCACCATCCCCAATCTCATGATCCTCGAGTGGACCCACTACGAGAACCCTCACTACACCTCGCTCACTACGCCCGTGAAGCTCGACAACGGCTTCCTCCGCGTCAGCGAATCCCCCGGCATCGGCGTCGAGCTCAACGAAGAAGCGGTCAACGCCCGCCTCGACACCGGCTTTCAACCTCTCTAACCCGCGCACCCGGCGCGCCGCCAGCCGGCTCGCCCCCCATCGGCCGGAATCTCAGCGGCCGATGAAAAATGACCGTCGATGGCCGGTTGACTTCCGGCGGCCGTCACAAACACCGCCGAATGAACTCCCGCGCGATCGTCGTCCGGTTCCGCGGGAAGGCGAGCCGGAGGGCATGAATGTTTCGCGGCGTCCGCCGCCGGGCGATGGCTCTTGGCTGCGTTGTCGTGTTCGTGCCCTGCCCCGCCGCCGCCGCTGCCCGCCTTTCGGTTTCCCCCCGCTACGGAGCCGTCCCGAACAGCGCGCCCACCCCCGCCGTCAGCGCCATCGCGAACGCGCCCCAGAACCCAACACGCGCCGCGCCCGCCACCACCCCGGCGCCGCCCGCCCATGCCGCCAACCCGCCCAGCAGAACCAGGAACAGCAGCGACGTTCCGCTTTCCACATAAATGAGAGCCGCCTGCGGCGCCGCCACCACCACCAGCAGCGGCAGCGACGCCCCAATCGCGAAGCTGCCCGCCGACGCCCACGCCGCTTGCACCGGCCGCGCGCTAAACGCGTCGGATATCCCCAGCTCATCGCGGGCATGCGCGCCTAACGCATCGTGAGCCATCAACTGCTCGGCCACCTGCTTGGCCAGCGCCGGCTCCAGCCCGCGAGCGACGTAGATGGCCGCCAGCTCGGCGTGCTCCGCCCCGCTGTCTGACTTGAGTTCTGTCCGCTCGAGCTCGAGCTCCGCTTTTTCCGTGTCCTCCTGCGAGTGCACCGACACATACTCTCCGGCCGCCATCGACATTGCTCCGGCCACCAGACCGGCAACACCGGCGACCAGGATGTTGGCATGACTGGCATGCGACGCCGCCACGCCCAGTATCAGGCTCGCCGTGGAAACGATGCCGTCATTGGCGCCCAATACGGCCGCGCGCAGCCACCCGATGCGTCCAATGCGGTGGAATTCTCTCGCCCCTGTCAGCATTCTCGGATCACCCCTCTCTCCCATCTTCCCTGAATCCCATCCCCGCGCGGCCGGCATCCGCCCTTTACTCCCGCCGCGATTTCCCCTACTCTTTGGGAAAAGGGCGCCGGCCGCCGCTCCATCTGCCGCTCACATTCCGGGAGGGTTCATTCCATGCGTCTCCATCTCCTTCGCCTGATTTGCCTGCTGCCCCTGCTGATCGGGAACGATGGATTCGCACAATCGAAACCCTCCCTCGCCGGAGATTACGCCGGTGTCCTCGGCGGCGCCCTGCACGTCAAGCTTCACATCGCCGCCGCGCCCGGCGGCGCCCTCTCCGGCACGCTCGACAGCGTCGATCAAGGCGCCAACGGAATCCCCTGCGACAATTTCCAAATCGACGGCGACACCCTCAGCTTCCGCGTGCCCGCCGTCAACGGCTCCTGGAAGGGCACCATCAGCTCCGACGGCGCCACGCTCGCCGGCTCCTGGACCCAGGGCAAATCCATGGCCCTCACCTTCACCCGCGACAGCTTCGTCGCCGCCGAAAAGCCTTCCCCGGTTGACGGCATCTGGCTCGGCGCCGTCCTGGCCGGCGGCCGTTCCCTCCGCGCCCAGCTCAAGGTCAAAAGCGACCGCTCCGGCCGCGAGTTCTGCACCTTCGACAGCCTCGATCAAGCCGCGCTCGATTGGCCCTGCGCCCAGGTCAGCTTAAACGGCGCCGGCTTCTCCTTTGAAGTCCCCCAAGCCTCCGGCCGCTGGACCGGCACGCTCTCGGCGGACGCCAAAACGCTCGCCGGTTCCTGGACCGAAGGCTCCTCCTACGCCCTCAATTTCTCCCGCCAGTCCTCCGTCGCCGCCGCCGAACCCGCCACCGGCCCGGTCCTGCCGCCGCTCACCGCGGACCAGGCCCAGTCCGTCCTCGATCGCGACCTCGCCGCCGCCCGCGCGCCCGTCTTCCGCCCCGGCCCTCTCGCCAACGGCACCGGCGGCGGCATCGCCATCGGCATCCTCCAGCACGGCGCCCGCCGCGTCTTCGCCTTCGGCGCCGCCCAGCCCGATTCCCTTTTCGAAATCGGCTCCATTACAAAAACCTTCACCGCCCTCATCCTCGCCCGCATGGCCGCCGCCGGCCTCGTGAAGCTCGATACGCCCGTCCGCGATCTGCTTCCCCCCGGCGCCGTACCCCAACCCGGCGGAGCCGAAATCACCCTCCTCGATCTCGCCACCCAGCACTCCGGCCTCCCCCGCATGCCCTCCAATTTCCACCCCGCCGACCCCGGCAATCCCTACGCCGACTATCGCCCCGCCGATCTGTATCGGTTCCTCGCCTCGCACGGCCTCGCCCTGCCGCCCACTCCCGATTTTCTCTACAGCAATCTCGGCTTCGGACTCCTCGGCCAGGCGCTGGCCAATCGCGCCGGCGTCCCCTACGCCGCTCTTGTCCAGCGCGAAATCGCCGGCCCCCTCGCCCTCCCCGACACCGTCGTCAAGCTCTCGCCCACCCAACTCGCCCGCTTCGCCCAGGGCCACGACGCCGCCCACCATCCCGCCCACGCCTGGGATCTCGACGCCCTCGCCGGCGCCGGCGCCATCCGCTCCACCGCCGCCGACATGCTCACCTACCTCGACGCCCAACTCCATCCCGAAAAATTCCCCGCCCTCGCCTCCTCCATCGCCCGGACTCACGAGCTCCGCGCTCCCGCCCTGCCCGGCATGCAAATCGGCCTCGCCTGGCTCTATGTCGACAAAGCCGGTTTCTACTGGCACAACGGCGGCACCGGTGGCTTCTCCAGCTACGCCTTCTTCGATCCCGCCCACGACTGCGCCGGCGTCGTCCTCTTCAACACAACACTCGGCTCCGACGGCAGCTTCGCCGACCGCTTCGGCGCCCACCTCCGCCGGCGTCTCATCGGCGAAGCCCCCCTCGCGCTGACCTATTAACCCCACCGCCCTTGACGCGGCCCGCGATTTCCCTTACGCTGTTAGACAAATGGCGAAACCCGATTCCCTCGGCCAGTTCGAACAGCTAGTCCTGACCGCCATTCTCGCCCTCCGCGAGGATGCCTACGGCGTCACCATCCACGCCCGGGTTCAGGAACTGGCCCGGCCCAAAACGGTTTCCCTCGGCGCCGTCTACGTCACTCTCGACCGTCTCGAGGACAAAGGCCTCGTCACCTCCTGGCTCTCCGATCCCACGCCCGAGCGCGGCGGCCGCGCCCGCCGCTGCTACCGCCTCCAGGCCGCCGGCGATCGCGCGCTCCAGGAATCGGTGGTCACCGCGAAGCGAGTCTGGGACCTCGTCGCCGGCGTCCGGGGCCCGAAGTGGGCTAAAGACTGGGGGAAACGGCGGGCCAGCGAGGCGCGCTCATGAATTCCGGCCCTTCAAAAACCGCCGAGGCCGTCGTCGCCGCGCTGGTCCCTCCCGCCCGCCGCGAAGAGGTTCTGGGAGATTTGCATGAGCGCTTCCAATCCCCCTCGCAATACTGGACCGACGCCCTGCGCACCGTCCCCTTCGTCATCCTCGCGCGGATGCGCCGCGCCGCCGACCCGGGCCTCGCCGCCATCCAGGCCTGCACGCTCTATATGTCGTTCCTCGGCGCCGCCTGGCTGAATCGGGCCGCGGCTCTCGCCGCCCCACTGGGCCTCCTGCGCCCCGCCATTTCCGCCGCCGTCGCCGTGCTCGGCTTGATTCTCGACGACACCTATGCAAAACCCGGGCGCCGACTGCGGGCCGTCGGTCTGGTCCTCCCGCGTTGTACACTGGCGGACATCGATGGACAAGCGGACCTTTTCGATCCTCGCCATTACGTTCCTGAGCTTCAATCGATTGGCGGCCGGGCAGGGCAAGCGTGCCTTCGCGGACATCCGCCAAGTCGACTTCAGGAATTTTCAGTACCCATGGCGAAAGGACGTCGATGCGAGCGATTTCGAGTGGCTCGCCAAGTTCGACTCGACCGTGTCTCTCCGCGATGGCGAGCATCTATTCAAGTACCCTGACTGCGGCGGCCGGTATCGGCGCTGCCCCGAGCTCTTCATCTCAGTGGTAGATTACTCGAGCGATGTCTTCGGCTTCCTAGAGTTTGCAATTGTCGATCTGAACTACCTGAGCGGAGGCACAGCGAATTGGGACTACGTGTACATATACACCGTAGATAACGGCACACCAAAACTAATCGCCGCCTTCCAATCAGGCACCCGCGTTTATCACGGCCTCCACCGCGTATACATCGGCAACGGTCACCTAGTCGTAGAGCTGAACGAACCGGATGAGAATCAAGGCGATTGCTGCGCGGCGTGGCGAACACGCACCGAATACCGATGGCGGGCTGATCATTTCGAACCAGCTTCTCATCCAGTCAAAGAGCCGATTCCCGTCCACGAACGCACGTGGTTTCTTCGCTAGGTGACCCGGCCCTCAGCGCCAGACCGAACGTCGCCCGCGGATGCTGGAACGAGCGCATCCGAGCCGCACATCATTCGCCCCGGCATTTCCCTCCCGCCTCCGCCCCCCTCAGCTCTTCTCAATATCCCGGTGGCTCTCCTTCGCCCCGCTTCGAGGTCCGGCACCCGGCGTCAATCGTCCTCGATTCGCCCATCTGCCGCCATAATTGTTTCCGCCACTTCCCACACTCGCGGCAGGAACCGCTCGATCTCCGCACCGCGTCGCCGCGCGTCCGCAAATGAAGCGATTCCGAGGTCGCCCGCCAGTTCCCGATAGCTGTCCCGGAAGCGCTGCGGCACCGTGCCGCCCGCCAGCGCCTTCTGACATCGGGAGTGGGTGACGGCGATCCAGAACATCGATTCCCGATGGTAGCCGCGCTCGATCAGTTCCCGGCTCCCGTCGATTGCGATGGGGCGGGCGGCGTCGCTGAGGTCCGAAGCGAAGGGAAACGGCGGCTGGATGTCTTTCTTGGTTGCGTCGAATATCTCCGCGAGCGTAGCCAGGTGCCGCTCAATCCGCCCGCGGCTCATCCGGGCCGCGCCCAACAGCTCGAGCATCGCCTCGTGAAACCCAAGCTGGTCATAGTCCGCCAGGAGCCCGCGAACAGCCGCGTACCGGGAGCGGACCGTGGGGTTTCTCAAACCCGCGGTAAGCAGCACGTGAGTCGTTACGCCTGCCCCGAAAAGGCACGCGGTCACAAGATCGTGTAGCGGCGCCTGCCTGCGGATCGGCCGGAGGTGTCCCCGCACTTTGTCCCGGGCGTTGGCGCAGCGCTGGCGAACCCACCACCGTTTCGCATAATCCCGGCCCACCGCCTCCCGCAGCGCCTTCAGATGACCCGATGGATCGGCGAGGATGTTGGCCGTCCAAAAACTCGGAGCCAGATGATAATCGCTCAGCACCAACTCGGGCGACCGGAGCTGATCGTCTCTTAGGTACGAGACATCCAGCAGGACCTCTCGAAACCGGAGCTTGCCGCGCCGGGAAGCCCGGTCCGGATCGGTGACCGCGACCATGATGTCGAGATCCGACGCCGCCGCCACCTCAGCCTCCTCGGGGAGCCAGTTCGTCGAACCGGCCGTGTAAGCTCCGCCGAAGCCCGGTATGCGGCCCGCTTCCCCCATCACCCACTGCCGCGCCGCGTCTCTGGCCTGCCCCACTGTCATGGTCCCCTCATTGTGTTTCGTCCATCCCTGACGCGGACGCAAGCCGCGCGGACACCGGCTTCTCCCCGCGGCGGAGTCATCCCGGCCCGGCGCCTCGCCGCGCTGGCGATACAATTCCGGTTTACCACGCGCGCGGCCCTTGAGCCTTTTCAAAATGCAGCGCAAGCCTCGCCGCTACCCGTTCGGAATCCGGCCGGAAGCGCCGGAGGTTCCCCTTCGACAGCTCGCTTCCCCCATCGGAATCGCCGCCGTTGGGTTGACAGATTGTTTCCACGGAACGTATCATTGTTTCCATGGAAACGATTGCCCCTTCGAGGAGCGGACGCCTGGCGTTGTCCGGCCTCGAGACACACCTGGGATATTGGCTGCGGCTCGTTTCGAATCAGGTTTCGGGCGCATTCGCGCGGGCCTTGCAGACGCGCCGCGTATCCGTTGCCGAGTGGGTTGTGCTGAGCTGCATCCAGGAATGGCCGGAGGCGAAGCCGGGCGATCTGGCCGGCGCCCTGGTTCTTACGCGGGGAGCGGTTTCCAAGGTGCTCGACAAGCTCGAACGGAAGAACTGGATCGCGCGGAGAATTTCGCCGCGGGACAATCGCGTCCAGTTGCTTTCGCTCACTCGGCAGGGCCGCCGCATTTTTCCCGAACTTGCGGACGCCGCCGCCCGCAACGACGGAAACTTCTTCGATTGCCTGGACGCCAGGGAAAAGGCCCTGCTGCTCCGTCTGCTTCGAAAGCTGGCCGATTTTCATCAGATCCGCAATGTGCCGATTGATTAAACCAGCGGCGCGAATTTCAAAAAAGGAGAAACTCAATGAGCAAAGCGATCGAGAACCTGGAGGCGGCCCTCAAGCGGGCCATGGCGAATCGGCCCAGGGTGGGCGGCTTTCCCTATTTGGCCGAAACATTGCGCCGCGCCGGTGTGACACGCAATATCTGGTTCCTGCCCGCATGCCAAAGTCTGTATCTGACCAATGATGGGCCGGTCGTGACACTGGGCGCGCCGCTGGTATCCGGCACGACGGACGTACCGGCCTTCAACGGCGCGGGGCTCATTCGAGCGCTACGGACCGACCAGGCCGGGCAAAGCACGTTCCCGGAATTTCTGGAAGCTTCCTGGCGTTCCGGGGTTGTCCGGTACGACGTCGATTTCGCGGCAAGAACCGTCGCTTACTATGGCTGCGCGGGAGAAGAATACGTCGAAACCTATCCCTCTGTCGAGATCGAGTAACTCGGAATAGGCTTCTGCCGGCCGCGCCGGATCCTCGTACCCAATCGAAACGCCGGCATGAGCGTTCGGCTTCGCCGCAAACCCCGCGCGCGGGCCGCCGCTCCCCTCAGGGCTTCTCAATATCCCGGTGGCTCTCCTTCGCCTTGTATCCCGCCGCCGCCAGCCGCTTCCGGATTTCGCTCGCCAGCATCACCGACCGGTGCTTGCCCCCCGTACATCCGAAGGCGATCGTCAGATAGCTCTTGCCCTCGCGAATGTAATGCGGAATCAGATACACCAGCAGGTCCGTGATCCGCTGCATGAACTCCGTGGTCTGCGGGAACGAGCGGATGTAGCGCGCCACGCTCGGGTTCCGCCCGGTCAGATTCTTGAACCGCGGTATGTAGTTCGGGTTCGGCAGAAACCGCACGTCGAACACCAGATCGCTGTCCGGTGGCACTCCGTAGCGGAAGCCGAAGCTGTACACCTGGATCCGCAGGTTCGACTCCGGCCGCTCGCCGAATTTTTCCGTTACGATGTCCCGCAGCTCATGCACGTTCAGCCGGCTGGTGTCGATGATCGGGTCGGCCAGCGCGCGGATCGGCGCCAGCATCGCCCGCTCGTGCTCGATGTTGTCGGCCACCGTCCGGCTCGAGCCCAGCGGATGCGGCCGCCGCGTCTCGCTGAACCGCCGCATCAGCGTGTCGGTGTCGGCCTCCAGAAACATCAGCTTCACCGGAAACCGCCGCCGCACCCGGTCAAACACCGCCGGCAACTGCTTCAGCGCCCCGCCCTCGCGGATGTCCACAACAAGCGCCGCCCGGCTCGCCCGCTCCGAATCCCGCGTCAGATCGGCGAACTTCGGGATCAGCCCGATCGGCAGATTGTCCACCGCGTAGTAGCCCAGATCCTCCAGCGCCTTCAGCGCCGTGCCTTTGCCCGAGCCGCTCAGGCCGGTGATGATGATGAGCTGCGCGGCGCCCGCGGCGGGCGCCTCCTTCGTGCTTGCTGGCCCCGCCGCGGTCTTTTTCACTCGCTCTCGACCAGGTCGAAATGCCCGTCGGCCCTCCGCAGCAGCACCGACATCCGGTCCGTACGCGCGTCGCGATACACCAGGTAATTGTCCCGGTCCTCGATCTCCAGCATCGCTTCGTCCAGCGTCATCGGCTTCCGCGTCCCGTGGTGGTTCACCCGGTGCACTTCCACCCGCCCCGCGCGGCCCTTCGCCGCCACCGCCCGTCCCTTCGCCGACACCTTGGCCGCCGCTTTCGCCGCCCGCGCCTCGGCCTTTACCTCCGCCGGCGCCGCCACCGCTTTCTCCGGCGTCCGCTGCGGCGCTTCCTTGTGGCGCTTCGTCGTCCGCCACTTCGTCCGCATCCTCACCACCTGCTTCTCCAGCTTCTCCATCGCCTCGGTCATCGCCGGATACACTTCCCGGTCCGACCCGATTCCGACCATCGCGTGGTCAAAGGCGTTCAGCGTGATCTCCACGTGGTACAGATGCCGCTCCTGGGTAACAATCACCCGGGCGTCCCGCTCCTGCCCCCGTTCCAGCATCTTGGCGATCCGCGTCAACTTGGCGTCCAGCTTCGCCTGCTCGTTCGGCGAAAATTCCTGCGGACGCCCCTTGTAGGTGAGTCTCATTGAATTGCCTCCATTTCCGGAGCAATGTTGCCGCTCCCGCCCGCGCCGGCCGGCGCGAGCCCCCGCCCGTCAGCTCCGTACGCGGCGCTGATGGGTGGACGGAATTCGCATGTCCTCCCGGTACTTGGCTACCGTCCGGCGAGTGACGTCGATTCCTTCGGCGCGCAGCCGCGCCGTAATCTGTTCATCGGTTAGAGGATGGGCGTGATCTTCCTCCTCGATCATCTTTTTGACTTTCCGCTTCAGGATCAGCAGCGGAGTCGCGCTTCCGTTCACTCCCTGCACCGCCTCGGAGAAGAAATACCGCAGCTCGAACACCCCCTGCGGTGTGTGCGCGTACTTTCCCGCCACGGCGCGGCTCACCGTCGACGGATGCACCCCGATCTCCTCGGCCACTTCCTTGATCATCATCGGCCGCAGCCGGTCGATGCCCTGCTCGAGAAAATCCACCTGCCTCCGCACAATCGACTGGCATACTTTCAGAATCGTGTGCTTGCGCTGCTCGATGTTCTTCATCAGCATCAGCGCCGAGGCGAACTTCTCCTTGATGAAGTTCCGCACTTCCTTCCGCGGCTCCTGCCCCGGATCGAGCATCCTCTTATACTGCGGGTTCAGCCGGATCTGCGGAATGTCGTCGTCGTTCAACTGGATCAGGTATTCGTCGCCGTCTTTGATGATGTAAACTTCCGGCTCCACCTGCCGCGGCTCCGGACTCGAAAACCGCATCCCCGGCCACGGATTCAAATGGCGGATGATGCCTACCGCGATCTGAATGTGCTCGAGCGGCCGCCCCATCGCCTTGGCCAGCTCTTTGAACTGCTTGTTCTCGAGCAGCTTCATGTGCTCGTCGATGATCCGCCAGGCCACGCCCCCGCGCCCGTTCCGGCTCTCCAACTGCAGCAGCAGGCATTCGCGCAGGTCCGCCGCCGCCAGCCCCGCCGGGTCCAGCCCCTGTACCACCGTCACCGCCGCCGCCAACTCGTCCAGCGTGTGCCCGCTCGCCTCCGCCATCTCCTCCAGCGTCGAGGTCAGCCGCCCGTTCTCGTCCAGGTTCCCGATAATGTAATCGGCCGCGTCCCGCACCGCTTCCGGCATCAACTGCACGCTCAACTGCGAATGCAGATAATCGGCCAGCGTCTCCTTGGTCGACAGGAAGTTTTCAAAGGAGGGCTTCTCCACCTGCTCCGACGCCGGGCTCTTGAACCCCGGGTCCAGATAGTCGTCGAAGAACGAGCCCAGGTCGATCTCGTCGAACGGATCCTTGTCGGCCTCCGGCGCCGCCTCAGCCGGAGCCAGTGCCGCCTCGGCCGCCTCGGCCGCCGCGGCCGAAGCCTCAATTGCCTCCCCCACGAATGATTCGAACCCCTCGCTCGCATCGAGCACCGGCTCGCTGTCCGCGGCCCCCTGCTTGGCGGCGTTCAGAATCTCCTGGTCCGAAGGATCCTCCACCCGCACCGCTTCCAGCAGCTCGTGCTCTTCCTCCGGCGTCAGCTCCTCGGCCCCGTCCACCGCCTCTTCGATCACCGGGTTCTGCGCCATCTCCTGGGTGATCATTTCCTTCAGCTCCAGACGCGTCATCTGAAGCACCGTCACCATCTGTACCAGCCCGGGCGTGAGCGTCTGCTTCAGTCCAACCCGGATTTGCAGGCCCTGAGTAAGCATAAGCTCCAGTCCCATGATACAACCTGGGGGCAACCACAACGCGGCTCACCACCGCCCGGGCCCAATCCCGGCGCCCCAGCCCCTTAGCCGTTCAGCGCCCGCGCCAGGCCAGCAAAGATCCGGTCGCAGTTGGGCGCCGCCGCCCGAACCTTCGCCGGATCGATTCGCCCCAGCAGCCCCGATCCGTGCCGCGTCTTGTGCCGGAAATAGTCGCCCTTGCCGGTGCCCCTCGTCGCCGCCCCGAGCCCGCGCTCGAGGTCGAGCCTGTCGATCTCCTCCACCCGAGGGTTGCCCGCAAGAGCCTTCCGCTGGAATCCTTCGCCATAGAACCCCTCCAAGGCCTCCGGATCGGCGTGAAACCAGGCTTCCATCATCTCCACCATCCAGAAGATGCGCTCTGCCATTGCGGCGGGCCACCTCTGCTCCCGGCACAGAGCCGCTGCAGCCCCGTTGGCAAGCGGACCTTCGCTATCGATGAGGAGAACGTTCCATGCGTCGCGATGTCCCGTCAACGCCCGCCCAAAAGCCCGGCACGCCTCGGCCCTGGACCCGCCCGCAATTAGTCTGAAACCGACACGGCGCTCGCGAGCCATCTCGATGACTTCACGCAAGAATTTGCGGAACCCTTCCCTCAGGTCTGAATCCCCTTCGAAATATACGCGAATCTCCACCGCCAACGCCTACCAGTGCCCCCCGCCGATTTCGCCCTTCCGCCAAAGCTCCCCGAGCCGGTAATCCTTCAGCCAATCCTTCAGCTCGTCGCCCGACAGCCGTTTCATCTGCGTGCCGTTGTCGAAATCCCTCTCGCACACCAGCACCGCCTCCGGCCGATCCGACAGAAAATCCACGAGTACGTCCGAGTGCGTCGTGACGATGAGCTGCACCTCCTGCGAGGCGTCCATCAGGACTTCCGCCACCAGCCCTAACGCGTCCGGATGCAGCCCAATCTCCGGTTCCTCGATGCAGATCACCGGCGGCCGGTTCGGATGGAATAACGCCGCCAGCAGCGAAAGAAACTTCAACGTCCCGTCCGACATCCGGAGCGACGACAACATGTCCTTAAGTCCGGCTTCGCGCAGAAACGTCCTCACCAGACCTTCGCCCACACTCACCTTCACATCCTGAAAACGGTCGCAGAAACGGCCCAGATACTCCCGGATGCGTTCATGAACACCGAGAAAGTCCAGCTCGTTCAATACCATCGCCAGGTTGTCGCCGCCGTCGGCAAGCGATTCCTTCCCCACTGAGGTCGAGACGCCAGTCCGGGCTCCTGAATTCCTTCCCGTTCGAAATTCGCGGAAGATCTGGATCCGCCGGAACTGATTCCCAATTTCGGTAATGGGCGTAGGATCGGTCGGGTTCTTGTACTGCGAAAAAATCGATTCCGTAAACGGCAGCTTCATGTCTCCATGGCCGTTGGCAGCGGCGCCGCCGAACCGGGCCGTTTCATAAAAGCGCTCCAGGTAATCCGCTCCCGCTTCACCGGGAACCGAGGCCGGTGCCAGCCTCTCCCGCAGGATAAGGAATCCGCGGTTGTCTTCGGAAAACTCGATTTCGTACGTGACCCCTGGTCCGGGCGATACCCCGCTCACGCCTCCGAGCTCAAGGTCGCATCCCAACGTGGCAATCGGCGACGCTACCGGATCGCCCAGCCAGATCCACTGCCTCACTCCGCCGCCCCGCAGGATCGGCGTCAGGATTCCCGTGGGCGCGGCCTGCAACAGGCTGATCGCCTCGATCAGATTGCTCTTCCCCACCGCGTTCGGGCCAATCAGGACGTTCAAAGGGCCAAGCTCCACCGTGGCGTCGTTGAACGACAGCAGCTTCTTCAAGCGGAGACGCTGAATGAGCATCGGTGTTGCCCTTCATCTTAACGGATCTGGCGCCGTTCCCCCGCGCTCAACCCATCCGCGCCGAGTCCGTCCGCGGCAGCCGCGCCACGCTCCAGGCTGGAATCGCCCAGCGCAGCAACTCCTCCACGCCGCATCCCCGCAGCTCTTCCGGCGGAGCGTGCCCAAGAAAGGACAGTGCCGCCCGCAGCGCCTCGCCGAGCGTCTCCCGCCGCACCGGATGCGCCCGCGTCTGCTTGCTCAGCTTCTCCCCGTCCTCGCCCGCCACCACCGGTATGTGCAGATACTCCGGCCGCCTCAGTCCCAGCGCGTCCTGCAAGTAAATCTGCCGAAACGTCGAGTCCAGCAGGTCCGCCCCCCGCACCACGCTCGTCACTCCCTGAGCCGCGTCGTCCACCACAACCGCCAGTTGGTAGCTCACAATGCCGTCGGCGCGCCGCAGCACAAAGTCGCCCGCCTCCGGTTCCAGCCGGCTGCGCTGCGCCCCGCGCAAACGGTCGTCGAAGCTCACCGGCTCATCGCCGGTCCGCATCCGCCATGCCGCGCCCCGCCCGCCGCCGCTTCCCTCCGCTTCCCGCCACGAGCGCCCGCGGCAGGTTCCCGGATAACGCGGTGCCCCGCCCTGCGCCCCCGGCAGCGCCGAATCGGCAATCTCCCTCCGCGAGCACAGACACGGATAAACCAGCCCCGCCTCGCGCAGTTTCTCCAACGCCGCCCGGTACGCCTCCCCCCGCTCGCTCTGCCGCATCACCGCGCCGTCCCAGCCCAGCCCCGCCGCTTCGAGCGTCCGCAGAATCTCGTCTTCAGCGGCGGGGCGCACCCTCGGCCCGTCCAGGTCCTCCATCCGCACCAGCCATTCCCCGCCCCGGCTCCGCGCGTCCAGATAACTCGCCACCGCCGCCGCCAGCGACCCGATATGCAGCGGCCCGCTCGGCGTCGGAGCAAACCGCCCCCGGTGCCTGCCCGCGCCCACCTCCTCCGCCGTCACGCCACCCCCCTCACCTCGCCCCCCTCAACCCGGCCATTCCGCCCCATCGCCTTCCGCCCTCGCCCACCCCCGCCGCTGTCACCGCGCCAACTCCCTCGCCCCGCCCCCACAATTCCGCCCAACCGCCCCATC
>DAIDHC010000206.1 GCA_027452065.1 Bryobacterales bacterium | reverse complement strand
GACGGCGGTGTTGCTTGAGGGGCCGTTCGAATCCGATTACAGCCTGGCGATTGTCAACCGGAACCTGGCGCTGGCGCTGGGCAAGCGGGGATGCCGGGTGTACTTGCATCAGCGGGACAACACAACCCACATGGAGCCGAGCGGGGAGTTTCTGGCGGCGAATCCGGAGCTGGCGGCGATGTTCGAGACGGCTCCGGCCGGCGGTGACGTGATTCATTCCCGGTACATTTACCCGCCCTACACGGACGGCATGCGTGCCGGAACGAGGGTGTTTCATTGTTACGGCTGGGAAGAGTCCCGCTTTCCGCGAGCGTACGTCAACCTGTTCAACCGCGATCTGGATCTGATCACGGTGATGTCGCGGTATGTGAAATCGGTGCTCGAGTCGAACGGAGTCCGGATACCGGTGGAGGTGGTGGGGCTTGGGGCGGATCACATATTGGGCTTCGAGCCGGTTCCGACGGCTTACGCCGGACAGAGTGCGTTCGACTTCGTTCACATTTCTTCCTGTTTTCCGAGGAAAGGCGTGGATGTTCTGGTAGCGGCGTTCTGCGAGGAGTTCGACCGCACGGAGGACGTGCGGTTGACGATCAAGAGCTTTCCGAACCCTCACAACCGGGTGAAAGAACTGGTGCGCGAGTATGAGGCGCGGCACCCGCGGCACGCGCCGATCGATGTTGTTCTGGAGCCGATGAGCGGCGGAGAGATGCGAAACCTGATGGAGCGGGCGGGGTGCGTAGTTTCTCCGAGCCGTGGGGAGGGGTTTGGTCTGCCGGTGGCGGAGGCGATGCTGCTGGGACGGCCGGTGATCGCCACGATGCACGGGGGGCAGGCGGACTTGTGCTCGGAGGAGTGGTGCTGGCCGGTGGAGTTCACGATGGCGCGGGCGCAGACGCACCTGTCGCAAGGGGATTCGCTGTGGGCCGAGCCATCGAAGGACTCGCTGCGGAGGGCGATGCGGGCGGTGTTGACGGCCCCGCGAAGCGAGGTGGAGCAGAAGACGGGCCGGGCCAAGCGGCACGTAATGGAGAATTTCACCTGGGAGCGGGTTGCCGAGCGGCACTATCGAGCCTGCCTGGCGGTTCGCAGGAGGAAAGATGACGCACGGCCGCAGATGAGAGCGGCGAAGCGCATCGGGTTCATTTCGAGCTGGAATACGCGGTGCGGCATCGCGGAGTACACGAGGTACCTGGCGGGGAGTCTGGCCGATGTCGAGATTGCGGTGTTCGCGAGCGAGGCTCCGGGGGAGACGAGGGTGCGGCCGGACGATGCGGGCGTGAGGCGCTGCTGGCGGGACCGGGCGGCGGGGGGAGGCACGATCGAAGAGGCGGAGCGAATTGCGAGCGTGGTGCTGGAGAGCGGCGTGGAAGCGGTTTCGCTGCAGTACAACTTTGGATTCCTGGCGCCGGCGGCGGTGGAACATCTCGTGAGCCGGCTGCAGTTCGAGGGTGTCTCGGTAGCGATCACGCTGCACGCGACGCGGCACGGGGCGTTTGACGAACTGCTGCCGGCGCTCCGGTCGGCGGACGTGACGATTGTTCATCGGGACGAGGAGTTGGAGAAGCTGCGCACGAATGGGGTGGAGAGGGCGGTGATCCAGCGGCAGGGTATCGCCGTTCCAGCAGACGGGAAGCCGCGGCGGCGGCCGCCGGGAGGGTGCGCGGCAGCGTTCACGATCGCCTGTTTTGGCTTCTTTTTGCCCCCGAAGGGAATTCGCGAGCTATTGGCAGCACTGGAGGCGGCGGCGCGAGTGAACCCGATGCTGCGGCTGAAGCTGGTGGACGCCATTTATCCGAACGCGGATTCGGCGGCCTACGCGGCGGAGTGTGTGCGGGCGATCCATGAACTGGGGTTGGCGGAACGGGTTACGGTGTGTACGGAATTTCTGAGCGACGAAGAGATCCTTGAGGAGCTGACGGAAGCGGATTTGATCGTGCTGCCGTACACGCACTCGACGGAATCTTCGAGCGCGGCGGTGCGTTTGCCGCTGGCTTCCATGACGCCGCTGTTGTGCTCGGACCTGCACATATTCGACGAATTTCGGGGTGTGGTTCACCGCTATGCGGCGGGAGATACGGTGGAGTTGGCGAACCGGCTGATCGAGCTATCGCAGGATGCAGGCAAGCTCCGCCGCTTCGAGGGGGCGCAGAGGCGGTGCCTGGACCGGCTGAGCTGGAAGCGGGTGGGGACGCAGTTCCAGGAGTATTTGAACCAATACCGCCGGGCCGGGCGGTAATGGGCCCGCGGCTGTTACGATGAAATCTTCACTGAGCGCCTGCGACGGGTTCCGGCGTGGCAAAGGCCACGCGGAGAGGGAGGCATGCGCCCGGCGGTGCGGAACATGGAGCCAAGCAAACAGTCTTCAACGGATTTTCTTGACGCGGTAGCGGCGGCATTTCGCGAGGGGCGATGGAGGGCCGATGGATGGCCGGCTGGAGTCTCTCCCGGGGACGGCGCGGTGGACACGCGCGGCGTGGAGGAGGCGGCGGAGTTGTTGCGCCGGGTGAGCGGCGGAGATCTGGATGTGAATGCCATGCCACCGCGGCCGCCGACATTGAGGGGGGCGGCGGGCGCGACGCTAGTGCGATTGATGCGGCGGGCGATGTTCTGGCTGACCGGGCCGGTGCAACAATTTCACGCGTTGTCGGCGGAGGCGACGAAGGCGAATGCGGAGTGGATGCAGCTCAACCTCCGGCGGACGCTGGACCTGCAGGCGGCGCTCCAGGTGGCTACGGAGCGAATGTTGAAGCTGGAGGAGAGGCTGGAGCGGTTGACCGACGTTTTGTCGGTGGAGGATTCGAGCCTGGAGGGAGTTCGCGCCGCTCAGACGACGCTTCAGGAGAAGGTGGACGGACTCGAGGAGGCGCTCAAGGACGTGCGTCGGGTGATCGCCATGGCGCGGCAGGATGAGACCGAGGCGCGAATCCTGTCGAAGGACGTGTCGGGGCTGCGGGCGGGATTGCAAAAGGCCAGCGAGGAGCAGCGCGCAGCCTTGAATGAGCTACGGGGCGAACTGGCGGCGGTCCGGCAGCAGGTGAACGCGATTGAACAGGGGAAGGCTGTTGAGCAGTTGAAGACTACTGAACAGGCGAAGGCTAATGAGCAGGTGCAGGCGATTGAAGAGGTCAGGCGGGCCGCGGCCGGGATCGACCGCTATTCGCGCGAGACCCGGCGTGAGCTGGCGATTCAGGAGCGGCGGCTGTCCATCACTCTGGAAGAGGTGAGGCGGCGCTCCGGAGGCGAAGCGCGGGGACCGGCGCATATGGAAGAGCCGGACGCGATCGTCGATGCCTGGTACACGAATTTCGAAGATGTCTTCCGGGGAGACAGAGCGGAAATTAAGGAACGATTGAGGGTTTATTTGCCGGTGCTGAAGGAAGCCGGGTGCGGCACACCGGAAATGCCGGTGCTGGACGTGGGATGCGGGCGCGGCGAGTGGCTGGAACTTTTGCGGGACGAGGGGATGGCGGTTCGCGGCATCGATATCAATGAGGAGATGGTGAACCGGTGCCAAGCGATGGGATTGCCGGCCGAGAAGCATGATGTGCTGGCTTACCTGAGATCTGTCGCGGCGGAGAGCGTGGGCGTGGTGACGGGTTTTCATATCGTCGAACACCTGCCATTCCCCGTGCTTCTGGCGCTTCTCGACGAAGTGGTGCGCGTGCTGCGGCCGGGAGGCGTTTGTATATTCGAGACGCCGAATCCGTCCAACCTGAGAGTGAGTTCTTACACGTTCTACCTGGATCCGTCACACCGGAATCCGATCCCGAAGGAGTTGTTGGGGTTCCTGGTGGAGGCGAGAGGACTGTGCCGGGTCGAGGCAATCGAGTTGCACCCTTATCCCGATTCGTACCGATTGCCGGAAAACGGCCAACCGGCGACGCGGCTGTTGAACGACCTTCTGTTTGGCGATCAGGATTACGGGGTTATCGGGCGTAAGCTATAGTACAAAGCATGCGGAACAAACCGCGCGCAAAGAATGGGGATCTGCCGATTCAGTTGGACGGCCGGCCTGGTCACTTTTTGCTGGCGACATGCGCGGGCGATGAGGATACGGGAGGGGGTCTGTGCGCATTCGACGGCCGGGAACTGGAGACCATTGACCGGCTGAGCAGCGCCGGACTGAAGGCGGAGCATGGCCGTGTCGTCCGGATGCTGCGCGCGACGCTCTCGGCGGGGGGAGGGGAGTTTCTGGTTTACGACGCGCGGGGGGTCAGGCAGTATTTCCGCGTGGACGAGATGAGCGACGGACACTTCCTGGCGTGGGACGGGCGGCACATCATCGCCGCGTCGACGGGGACGAACAGCATACTGTGGATCAACCTGGCGGGCGAGGTGGAGCGAATCTGGCGAATGCCGGGCGAGGACGACTCCTGCCACATGAATGAAGTTGTCCTGCACGAAGGGCGGTTGTACGCGTGTGTTTTCGGGCGCTACGCGAACTACCGCGGCTACAAGGGGCACGAGCGGAGCGGGCACGGCCATGTGTTCGATCTGGAGACGGGCGAGCGCGTGGCAGATGGATTGTGCGCTCCGCACAGCCCGCGATTTCTGGACGGGCACTGGTGGGTGTGCAATTCGATGATGGGCGAGGTGATCGAGTTCGAGACCGACGGCCGGACGGCGAAGCGGATCGTCAAGCTGGATGGATTCACGCGGGGGATGGTGGCGAGCGACGACTACATCTTCGTGGGAGAGAGCGCGAGGCGGTCGGATCGGGGGAAGGTTGTGGGCGGGTCGATCGCGGTGGTATCGCGAGAGAGTTTCGAGTTGGTGGCGCGCGTGCCGCTTCCGTTTCAGGAGGTTTCCGAGCTGGCGATTGCCCCGGCCGAGATGGTGGGGGGGCTGAGGAAGGGATTTCGCACGAACTTGCTGCGCGTGGGCGAACAGGATCAGCTATTTCTGTTTCGAAGCGCCGGGATCGAGCCAAAGCGGCTTTGGGCTCACGGGGAGCCACTCGAGCCGGAAGAGTGCCGGGCGGAAGTGCATGCGTCGTATCCGGAGGCGTTCGAGGCCGGGAAGCTGACCCTGGTGCCTTGCCGGGTGACAAACAGGAGCGAGAGTTTCTATTTCTCGGCGCTGTCGCATCCGGTTTACGTGTCGTACAAGTGGACGCTCACGGAGCGCTCGCCGTTTATCGAGCATCAGGAAGGCTTGAGGACGGCGATTCCGCACGTGCTGGCTCCGGCAGAGAGTTTCGATTGCCGGATTGAGGTGCTGCCTCCGCCGGTGGCCGGCGAGTTCGTTCTGACAGTGACTCTGGTGCAGGACGGGGTGTGCTGGTTTGATGAGATCGACGCGATGAACGGGTTTCGGAAGACGGTGATTGTGCGTGGCCCGGAGAACCTTCCCGGTCAGGTTGACGCGGACGGAACGATGGAGCGGCCCGTCACGATTGGCGATGCGGATCGATAGCCGGCGGGCGGGCGAAAGCAGTGCGGTGTGATGTGCTCATTTCCGGATTCCGCGCAAGAACTGTGGATCCTTCCATGACCAGACGCGGTCCGGGGCGGCGTCGATCGGTACCGGGGTGAGGTTCCATTGCCAGACCGCCTGGCTGGTTGCGGCGCGGGCATGGATGGCGATACTTGCCGCGGACAAGATCACGAATACGGCGACCGTGGCGCGCTGAGCTCCCGGCCCGGTCCATGCCATCCCTTCGACCACGGGGATCATGAGAATCAGGAGGCATGGGAGGAGGTCGCAAAGGATTCGTGGGCCGAACGAGCCACCAGCCCACCAGTAAACCCACTTGCCTGTTCCATACCACCAGGCGACTGCAAGGATGGCGAGCGCGATCTCAATCATGGACAGGGGACGTCGCTTCAGGGTAGAAGGCGCAAAGCGAAGGAAGGCGAACAAGAGAAACGGGCTGAAGACAAAGAGTCCGCGAGAGGGGCTGAAAAGGAGGCCCCACAGGGCGGCGTAGTTCTGCGGAGCGTTGGCGGCGCTCATGGTCATTTTGAAGTACGGGCTGAGGGCGGAGTGATACACAGCGAAATGGTAGGCGATGACCGGGGCCACGCCTGCGACCGCGCCGAGAGCATAGGGGAACAGCCAACGCCAGTTTCGGACGGCGATGGGCAGGGCCAGGACGCCGATTACGGCAAGGGCGGAGGGCCGAACGCCGAAGGATGTTCCGCTGAGCAGACCGGCGAGGGCCGCGGCGAACCATTTCCCTGTGTCGAGCCGGCCGATCACGAGGATCGCCGCCAGGAAGAGAAGAAGTGAGGGAGCGTGGGCCCAAAGGCCACGACTGGCGGACGAATTCGCTGAGGTGCCGAAAGCGAAAAGAAATGTCAGGACGAGCGAGCGGCTCAGCGGTATCCGGGCGCGGCAATAGAGGAAGAACAGGACGACGGCGAACGCCGTGATCAAGCTGGCCAAGGTCAGTTCGAGTTGAAGGGGGGACCGGGCGATTGCCGCGGACTCGAGGTCGATGCCGCGAAGCATGTCTGTGCGGTCAACAACGGCGAGCATCGGGAGGACGACTAAGGGTACGCCGATCGGATAGGCGTTTTAGAAATGGTAATAGGACCAACGCGCCGCCCACACGGCCTCGGGGAACTGGGATGTGTAGCGGTCGATGTCAGCATGCCCGTGACGCAGGATAGTGAGCGCTGTGGGAATGACGAAGTGGGAGTCTCCCGACGTGACGATCGGACTGATCCGATAGATCCCGAAGATCAGGAGAAATGTGAGCAGGGCTTCGACAGCGATGTGCCGGGACAGCGCCGGGGGGGGGAGGGTTTGGCGGGACTTTCGCCGGGAGGGGCGCCGGGGCGCGTTGGCGGCGACACGCCGCCGACGGCTTCAAGCCGGCTGGTGGGCGGCTGGGGTTTGGCGGCGGAGAATCGGCTACCGGACGCCGCCGTCTTCGGCGGGGCGCGATGTTTTCGCTTCATGAAGGGTGCTCAATCGACAAGCCGCGGCCTATTGACGCGACCGAGGAGGGGTGAGAATGGCCGGGATGTCTCCCTTTTGCCCGAAGGCGACGAGACGGTCCACAGTATCCCCGTCCCAGTGCCGATTCCCATTGAGATCGAGAAACCACTGGCCTGCCCGGAACACGCCGATTCTGATTTTACCCGAGCCGTCCCAGTCGCCCACCACGGGAAGATCTCCGGCCTGGCCGAAGCTGGCCAGCGTATCCGACCTGGCGTCCCAGGTGAAATCGCCATTGGTGTCGAGAAACCACTGACCACTGCGAAAGACGCCGATTCTCACGCGTCCCAATCCGTCCCAGTCGCCGGTGACGGGGATGTCACCTGGCTGCCCAAAAGTCACCAGCTTTCCGGACGCCGGATTCCATCGGTGTTCGTTCCCGGAGTCGAGGAACCAGAGGCCGTTTCGGAACACGCCGATGGCCTGTCTACCGGACGGCGTCCAATTTCCCACAGTGGGAAGATCTCCGCGCTGGCCGAAGGAGAAGGTACTGTCCTTCCGGGGATCGAAGGCGGCGTTGCCGTCGATGTCGACAAGCCAGGAGCCCTCGCGAAAGACCCCGATGCGGAAACGGCCGGTGCCATCCCAGTCGGCAACGGCCGGCCGATCGCCGCGCTGGCCGAAATCGCCAATGCGGGCGGGAGACTGGTAATGGCCGCCGCTGATGGGCATGGCGAGCCAAGTACCGTCTCGAAAAATCATCAAAGTCGACCCACCGGCTTCCGGCGAAGGCGAGTTTCTGCAAGCGGCCAACGTGATGGTGAGCGCGATAGCGGAGAGGAGAGCCGCCGTGGCGCCCCGCCAGGCCGGCGATCGCGGTTCGAGCGTCATAGGTCGCCATCCTCCTGTGAATCCGGCCGTCGAGCCGGAGCGGGGACTTCTGTCAAAGTCGCCCGCTGCCGGCGGGCCGGTCCGGCGCGATAGCTTGTTCTTTGCCGGCGGGCGGCCACCGAACCTAACCCTTGAGGGCGACATTCAACTCAAGCCCGGGGGCGCCTTGGAAGATAAACCAGGCGACACCCTCCTGGACGAGGGTGAACTTTACCGTCAGGCGTTTCCCCTCCTTCGGCGCTACGACTTTGGCATCGAAGGTCACCTGGTCCCCGGGATTCAGGGGGTGCGGCAACACAGTCCGCTCTCCTTCGATAGGCAGCAGAGTACCGGACTCGAACCACTTGTAGCTCAGAGTGATCGGATACTTCCCGGCGCTGACGAGGCGCTGGTCGCCGGTGTTTTTCACGGTGACCGGAACGGTGAATGCCGCGCCGGGGGCGGCGGTAAGACTCGACAACGAGGATGTGATCTGCTGGTGAAATCCCGGAAGCGGGGCGTCCATCGCGACAAGTTCCCCGAGCGTCGGTGGGGCGGCCTGCCCGGTGGGCGGGGCTGCTGCACACCCGGACAAGACGACAGATGCGGCTACGATGGCCAAATGGGCGCACGAGCGGGAGACGGGAGTTAGGCACATAAAGAATTCTGTGGCCGGCGGCCTTGCCCTTTTCGGTGAGGATAGCACGCCGCGGGCGTAGGATACCGCAGGGACAGGCCGAGGCGGGGAGACGGCACACAAGCGCGGCGAGGCAACGCGCATTCACGACCGAGGGTTCAGCGGGGGAGTTTCCGATAGACAAGGATCCGCGTACCTTGAAAGTTCAATTCATCCGCCGGCGCGCCCAGGGCGGCCACCACCGACTCCCGGGAGATCTTCCAGAGCGGGTCGTCGAGGAGGACGAAATCGACCGGCGGAGGCTTTTTCCTGTCGTTGAGCTGTTGGCTGTACCAGTAGACGTTGCTGACCCAGAGCAGCGGACGCAGGGAGCCGTCAATCGGATAGACACGAAGACCGGAGGAGGAAAGGAGCGTAATCACCCTTGCCTGCCAGTAGCCGGCGAAGCCGTAACGGAGGCCGTCCTTCGCGGCCAGTTGATCGAGGAAGCGGACCAGCGGCGGCTGATACCGGCTGATGGACACCGGAGGGGATGGTGCGTGGACGAGCGCCTGGACCGGGGCGATGAGGCAGAGCAGGGCGAGCGCGAGCGCGGGGGGGCGCGCGAGCGATGGTCGCGGCAGGCGGTCGAGCAGCCAGGCGAGGGTGAGAGGAAGGCCAAACAGGGGAATGAAGAAAAGCGATTGAAGGTAGTGGGTGGACCAGATGTAGTCGCGGAACTCGGCGAGACCGTTGCTTCCTCCGACGATGATGGCGCCAACGCTGGCGAGCGCGGAGAGAAACCAGGACAGGAAGAAGACGAACATGAGGCGGGTTTCGGCGCCGACAGGTGAGGTGCGGCGGATGAAGATGCGAAGGAAACCGAGCACCGCGCCGAGGCAGACAAAAAGCCACAGGACAGCGAGCAGGTGAAGGAACTGACCGGAGAGAATCTGGGCGACGAATCCCCGCGCGAAGACGTCGAGGCAGGTGAGAGCGCGGCCGGGAGAAATGGTGGACTCGGCGGAGACGGCGGTGGTGTGAAAAAGAATGCGATTGAGAATCGCGCCCAAAATCGCGGCCGGCCAGCCCAAAGCCATGGGCTGCCATACGTCGCCGGAAGCGAGGACGCCGAGAAACGCGGCGAGAACAAGAGCAGCGGTAAGCGGCACAAGAATTTGAGGGAAGAACATCAGGTTGCTCATGCCGGCGAGAAGACAGAGCACGAAGTACCCGATGTTCAATCGGCGGGTCGAAGGAGCCGCGGCAAGTTTCCGGCTGAGAATCAGAAGGGCCAGAGCCAGGGCGAAGAGCGACATGACGAGGCTGCCGACGTGGGACTGGGGCTCGAAGAAGCGATAAAAATCCGGATAGGTGAGTCCCGGCCGGGCGGCCACGTCGAGAGTGATGGCGACCGAGACGCCGAGCAGAAAGACGGTTTGCAGCGGGGCCTTGATTCCGATGGCCCGGCGGGCAAGATCGAAGGCCCAGACGATGAGAGGCAATTGAATGAAGCCGGCGAATAGCGTGGCGAGGACGGCGCTTCGTGTAACGATCCAGAAGAACCCGCAGGCAAACAGATCGGGGAACCAACAGGGGGCGATGGAAAATCTCCAGCCGGAGAGGGGAAATCCATCCTTGAGGGTGTCGATGGTGACGTCGACGGGGTAGAGCGTGTCGCTGGATATCCACGCATGGAGAGTCTGCGGAGGAGCCGCGCCGAGTCTGAGCATGAGCACGACCAGGCTCAGGAAGAACGCGAGAAGGGCCAGCAGGGACGGCGCGGCGTCCGGGATCCGGAGAGCGGAAGACCGGAATGGGGGGCGCTGGACCGGAGGGCGATCCTCGGCGGCCGGCCTCATCAAGGCTCGAGGCCCACGCGCGAAGTTCGGACCGCGTCAATTTCAGTTTCTTCGGCGCGAATCCGCGATCGCTCCTGGGCGGTACGAAGCAGGAATTCCAGGGACTGCTGGGGCTTGAGGCGGAGGAAGATCTGATAGGAGAACAGACCCTTGGAGAGGTGAATGAGAAGTTGGTTGATTTTCAGTAGAGCGCGGCTGAGGAGGTTATCCCCGAGGGCAAGGGGGAACGGTCCGGGAACGCCTCGCTCTTCGACGATGGTAAAACCCGCTTGGGAGACGGCGCGGCGGAACGAGGTGAAGGTGAAGAGGCGCGTATGGGTGAGGTCGAGGATGCCGCGTTTGCCGTAGTTGAACTGACCGAGCAGCATCATGGCCCTGGTGACGAAAAATGCGACGTTGGCTGTACTGATGAGGATTTCGACGCGCGGGTTGAGGGCCAGCGCTTCGTGGAGCGACTCGAGGAAGGCCTCGGGGCGCACAAGATGCTCGATGACGTCGAGCATCACCACAATGTCGTAGGAATTCCAGTCGACGGGGGGAGGGCCGGCGTTCAGGTCGTGGATGAAAAATTCATCGAGACCGCGCTCGACGGCGGGGAACACATCGACGGCGGTGACGAAGCAGTGTTTTCCGCGGCTGAGTTCGGCGGCCATGTAGCCGCCGGCGCAGCCGAGATCGAGGACTCGAGAGCCGGCCGGAACGCGCTCGAGGCACATGGTGTGGGGGCTGGCGTAGCTGAGCTTCTGAACGTATTGCGACAGGGTGTGCGGGGCACAATCGAATTTTCGATCGTAGAACAAGCCCATCTCCTGAAGCCGGGCCTTCAACGCCGCCACGACAACGTTAAAGGCGTACTGGATTCCGTTGACGTAGCAGATTTCGTCGCCGTAGTAGGTGGGGATCGGAAGCTCGACGATCGGCAGACGGGCGATGAGCAGCTGAATGATGATTTCGGTGTCGAAGTGAAAGTCGTTCGAGTTGCGGTCGAACGGGATGGAGGCAAGCGCGGCGGTGGAATAAATGCGATATCCGGAGTGAAATTCACTCAAATTTGAGTGGAGAAGCCTGTTTTCGATCCAGGTGAGGATGCGATTCCCGAGAAATTTATAGAGGGGCATGCCGCCCCGGCGGGCGTTCGCCGGAGTCAGCATTCGGGAGCCAAATACGGCCGCGGCGGTTCCGGCCCGCAGAGGTTCGAGCAATTCCGGGAGGCACTCGGGCGCGTATTGTCCGTCGCCGTGGATCAGCGCGACAAAGTCGTATCCGTTTTGGATGGCGTAATGGTACCCGAGCTTCTGATTGCCGCCGTAACCCTGGTTGACCGGATTGAACAGCACCCGGAGCGGGAAAGGCAGGTCGCCGGACCTGCCGGCGCGGTGGCCCTCTTCAAACGTGGAATCGCGGGAAGCGTCGTCGATGACGAGCACATTGACGTCGTAGGAGTCCGAGAGGCCGGGAGGAATGCGGCGAAGAACCTTGGCGAGGGTTTTCTCGGCGTTATAGGCGACGATGAATACGAGGAGTTTAGGTTTCGCAGTCTCGGCCAAAACGGAAATGCCTCGAATCAGGCGGCCGATCGAACACCGGGGCGCCTGGCCATTGCGAACAGGATAACATGTTCCGGCTTTGCTTTCGCCG
>DAIDHC010000205.1 GCA_027452065.1 Bryobacterales bacterium | reverse complement strand
TCGACTCGATCGGCATTTCTACCAGCCCGGCCGATTACTACCAGGGCCTCATCATCAACCACCAGATCAACTACACCTCCTGCGGATGGACAATCGTTCAAAGTATGTACATCGACGGCTGCGGAGGCCCAAGCCACACCTGCCGTGCCGGACAGGCACTTGGAACAACGATCACCGGATCGGCAATGACCTCATACCGGCAATCGACCGTCAGCGGTCCGGCCAAATAAGCTGAAAAATCGGCAGGAGTTAGACATGAATCAATTCCGCCTCCGCCCCCTGATACACTTGGTTCCGATAGCGGCAGCCCTGTTCCCCGCCATCCTGCTGTGCCAGGTCATCCCGGCCAGGCAGCCCGCGGTCATCACGGGGTCCCGGCCGCTGTGCGAATTCGCGGAACGCCTCCAGGCCAGGCACGCCACGGTAATCACGTACGAGGACCCGGCCTGGCAGTGGCGTGGCGACCTGCAGCGATTGAGCCTGAACCCGACGCCGGTCTCAGAGCTCATCCCGGCCGTCGAAAGCTTCGCGCCGCCTCCGTCCGGCTCGTCCACGTCGCCGGGCGAGATCCTCGATAATGCAGTGCGAGCCTTCAATGGGCAAACACGGGGGCCGCACTTCCAGATGAGCAGCTCGAAGCTGGGACTTCACCTCTTTCCCGCCGAGGAACACAACGCGAGCGGGCAGTTGGTCTCTGCGTCCAACATCCTGGACTCCCTCATCTCAGTGCCGACCGTAGTGCGAACCGCCTCCGGTCATTTCGCGCAAATCTGCGCCGCCGCGAGCGCCGCCTCTGGCGCCGGGGTCGAATGCAGTGCCGCTGGAGTCAGGCCATGGCTCGATGAGACGTTCGCCGCGAACCCAAAGCCGTTTGCATGGGGCGTCAACGGGATCTCCGCCCGCGGTGCCCTCGTCGACCTCATCCTCAAATCGGCGACCACCATCACCTGGGAGTTCCTCTGTGGCGCGACAGCCGACTGGGGCGCCGCGGGCCGCTCCTGCGTGCTGAACCTCCGGCCCCTCGTGGTGGATGACGCCGACGCACAAGGATCGCCCACACGGACGCCACTCTACTTTGATCGGTGCGGCGAATGCCCGCGCCCCAATCGCCCTCCGCCGCCTCCCCGGTGACGGCGCCGGCGCCCGCGCTAATTCCCTGCTGACCCCGTCCCCCCGCCCTTCATCTCCCGCAGCAGCCACGCCCGCGCCATCCGCAGGTCCCGCTTCACCGTCGCCTCCGACACCCCCATCGCTTCTCCCACTTCCGCATAGCTCATCCCCCCGAAAAACGTCATCTCCACCACCCGCGCCTTCCGCTCGTCAATCGCCGCCAGCTTCTCCAGCGCCTCGTCCACCTCCAATATCGCCGGGTCCGGCTCCGCGCCCACCACCAGCCCCTCGTCAAACACCGTCTCCCTCGCCCCGCTCCCCCGCCTCTGCCGCCCCCGCCGCTTGGCATGATCCACCAGCACCCGCCGCATTGCCATAGAAGCAACGGCGAAAAAATGCGCCCGGTCCTGCCAGTCCACCTCCGCCCCGGCCATCTTTAAATACGCCTCGTGCACCAGCGCCGTCGCCCCCAGCGTGTGCCCCGCCCGCTCCCCCCGCATATATCCCCCGGCCAGCTTCTTCAGCCTCTCATACACCAGGGACACCAACTCGTCCCGCGCTGCCCCGTCCCCCGATTTCCAGGATTGCAGCAGCCGAGTTATCGCCCGATCCGCACTGTCCACGCTCCCTCCCCTCCTTCCCTCATCCAATCTTCCCCGTGCCGCGCGCCTACCCATCCGCCGTCCGCCGCTTCACACGCCCGTCGCAGCCTCATCCCCCGCCCAACCTACAACAATATTTTGCTGCGCGTGACCCGGTTCCCGCCGGAACGTCGCTGTCCGGGGTGCGAGCGAGATCTTCTCGCTCTCGAAAGGATGTCTCCCATGCATCGCATATCGCTCCGCCATTTCCCAGCCGCCTTCGCCTTGCTGGCGGCTGCCCTGCTCATTCCCTCCGCCGCCAGTGGGCAAACCCAGACCGGCGAAACCTTCGTCTTCACCGCCGACACTCATGTCTCCTGGAACGGCACGAGCGACATCGAGGGCATCTACCAGACCAAGGCCAACCCCCTGCTAGTATTCAACGAAACCCTCCTCAACCCTGCCCCCCCGCAGTCTCACGATGGCTGCATCGTGCCTGGCCTGTTTGGCGCCACTAAGGACCTTTGCAATCAGGTCCTCCAGATTGAAAAAATGAACGCGCTTCCAAACAACAAATGGAGCGCCGCCCCCTTTATGCAGGCCGGCCATACCCGCCAGCTCTCCAGCACCGGCTATATCTCCAAGCCGGCCGCCGTCCTCATCGGCGGCGACCTGACCGATTGCGGCGGCGGCGTCAACGACTCATGGTGCAACGCCAGTAATGGTGGCTATTTCACCTCCACCAACGGCGACCAGATGTACGCCTTCCAGGCCCTCTACGACAACAGCTTCATCCTCCCGCTCAATCTCAACGCCATGCCGTTTCTGCCCGGCCTCGTCAATCCCAACGCTTCCATCCCCCTCCAGTTCCCCATCTTTCCCGGCTTCGGCAATCACGATCTCCAAACCTCAGGCTCCTACGTCGTCGACTACATGCTCGCCTTCCTCCTCCATCACGCCCAGTCCATCCACAGCTTCGACCCCAATAGTCTCTCCTACTCCTTCGACCTCGGCAACGTCCACGTCGTCAACGCCGGCGTTTACCCCGGCTCCGGCGACGACAGCCAGCTCGATTACAACTCTTCCGCGATGGCCTGGTTCGAAAACGACCTCGCCCAGTACGCCTCCGACGGCCGCCCGGTCATCATTTACTCCCATTTCGGCTTCGACTCCTACTCTCTGTCCGGTGACTGGTGGCTCGCCTCAAACCGCATCGAAGGCCTCAATCAGCTTTGGGGCGCCATAGAAAACTACAATGTCATCGGCTATTTCCAAGGCCACAACCACAACCCCACGCCCTGGTACCCATTCGCGCCTACCGGCGCCCTCCCCTACGACATCTTCCTCCCCGGCGCCGGCTATTACCAGGATTTTTCAGTCGCCCACGTCACCGGCACAAGCATGGACGTGATGCCCACGCAAAATCAGACCGACTTCAGCCCCGGCGTCGCGGTCACCTTCGCAACTCCTTTCACCAAGCAACTCGTGCCGGCGCCCCAACCCGTCACCAACTTCAACTCCGCCCCTCCCGGCAATCTTCATGTCTCCTCCGTCTCCGCCGGCGGCAACACCTACTTGTTCGGCGTCAACCCCCTCGGCTTCTTTACCATCGACACCGTGTCCAGCCTCGGCGCGCTGACCCCGGTCGACTCCGGCTACCTCACCACTTCGCATTCCGCGCCCTCCGCCGTCGCACCTTACGAGCTCAATGGCCAGGCTCATTTTGCGATGCTCCTCGACGGCGACCTGGTGGGCTACGTCTTCAAAAACAATAAGCTCGCCCCCGATTGGACTCAGAAGGGCATCCTCGGCTCATCGGCCATCGTCATCATGCCCTTCGGGCCCACCGGCCCCCGCTACCTCATTGTCGACAACTCGGCCGCGGCCAACGTCATCGACATTTATCGAATCGGCAGCTCGGGCGCCGCTCTCGAAGCGAGCCTCTCCGCCTCCGCCTTTCCCAGCCCCATCCTCATGCCCTATCACAACTCCCAGGCGACCGTCGGCCTGATTCGATTCCAACCCGGCGCCGGCTCCGTCGAGTTTGACGGCCTCACCTTTTCTAATTCCGGCGTTACCCTGAAAGTCTTCGGCGCCGAGATCTGGCCCCGGTCCGCCATCAACGCAACCGCCGTCCCCATGGCCAACGGCTCCACGCAGATCTTCGTCACCTCCACGCCATGCCTCCAGTACAGCAGCGATGGAACCTGCGCCGTGCCCGACTACGATAGCCCGTACTACATCCGCACCGTCCTGCCTGACAACTCCGGCACCGACATCTCCTGGCGCGGCCTGCCTGCAAACATGAGCCTGCCGCTTGAAAACGCCGAGTACGTCGTCCACCTCGGCGTCTCCGGCGGCCGATACCTCATCGGCGCCTACTACTTCAACGCAGGCCTGTTCAGGGAGTTCGCCCTCACGCCTGGCGCCGCCCGCCTGTGACCAGTGACAACCCCCAGCCGCGGCCCCTTCGGCGCCGCTCCGAAGATTTGCGTCCCCGGCGAAGTATGTGCGAGCGTGAGAACATCCCGGCGACCCCATTGAGGCATTTCTGAAACCGGCCGAACTCACGCTCCTCGCATTTCTGCTTCTGTGCCCCGTAATGGCTTCCGCGCAGTCCGCCGAGCACGAACCCGCAGCCGTCCTCGAGCTCGGCGGAGCCGGAAGCTGGACTCTCAATGGCGCCGGATCGGGCCTCGGCCCCAGCGCCGCCATTGAATTCACACCCATCGAAAACCGGCTGGAGATCGAAGCCGGCGTCACTCCCGTCTTCTCCCGCCACTCCGTCGAATGGAGCACCGACCTCCTCTTCAAAAAGCCCTGGACGCTTTCGGAAAAGGTCGAGTTCATGATCGGTCTCGGTCCCGAATGGATCCATTCCCGCGGCTCCGGCGTGACTTCGAATTCCGCCGCCGGCGAAGCCGTCCTCGATTTCATGTACTGGCCCTCCGCCCGGCACCGCTTCGGCTGGTACCTCGAACCCGCCTACGAGTACACCCTCGGCCACTCCCATGAGCATTCCCTCGGCATCACCGCCGGCCTCCTCATCGCCATCCATTAATCAACCTCCGGTTCCCCGCCCCACGCTACCATCGAATTTCATGAACCCCTCGACGCCCCTCTACCTCGACGACCTCCAGCCCGGCCAGCGCTTCGCCTCCCCGGCGTCTTTCACCCTCGACGAAGCCTCCATCAAATCCTTCGCCGCCCGGTTCGACCCCCAGCCCTTCCACCTCGACGACGCCGCCGCCCAGGCCAGCATCTTCGCCGGCCTCTCCGCCAGCGGCTGGCACACCGCCGCCATCACCATGCGCCTCCTCGTCACCGGCGGCCTCCCTTTCGCCAGCGGCCTCATCGGTCTCGGCGGCGAAATCGCCTGGCCCCGCCCAACTCGCCCCGGCGATACCCTCCGCGTCGAAAGCGAAATCCTCGACGTCCGCCCCTCCCGCTCTAAACCCCACCAGGGCATCGTCACCGTCAAAAACACCACCCTCAACCAGCACGGCGAGCCCGTCCAGGTCTTTACCTCCAAAATCCTGGTCTTCCGCCGCCCCGCCTCCGCCGCTACACTTTGAGAAGGAGGTCTCTCTATGCCCCTTCCTTCCGACGATAAAATCGTCCAGCTTGCCAACGACTTGATCGCTCAGTTCGACGCCCTCTTCGGACTTCACCCCGGCTTCCGCCCCGCCCACGCCAAAGGCGCCTACCTCACCGGCGTCTTCACGCCTTCCCCTCAGGCCGCCTCCCTCACCCGCGCCCCCCACATCGTCCGGCCCTCCAGCCCCGTCACCGTCCGCTTCTCCAACTCCACCGGCCTCCCCCTCGTCCCGGACAACAACCCCAACGCCAACCCCCGCGGCTTCGCCGTCCGCTTCCACCTCGGCGCCCGCGCCCACACCGACATCATCGCCCACTCCACCGACGGCTTCCCCACCCACACCGGCGCCGAGTTCCTCGAATTTCTCAAAGCCGCCGCCCTCGCCGGCAACCCAACCCACCCCGACCCCTCAGCCCTCAACGCCTTCCTTGCCTCTCCCCCCGCCACTCTCGCCTTCGTCCAGACTCCCAAGCCCAGCCCCGCCAGCTTCGCCACCGAGACCTACTACGGCGTCACCGCCTTCCGCTTCACCAATGCCGAAGGCCAGTCCCGCTACGGCCGCTACCGCATCGTCCCCCGCGCCGGCCTGTCTCATCTCGACGATGCCGCCGCCTCGGCTCGCGGCGCGAATTATCTCTTCGATGAGCTCCCCGCCCGCCTTGCCCAAGGCCCCATCGCCTTCGACATCCTCGTCCAGATCGCCGCTCCCGATGACGCCGTCGACGACGCCACCATCCACTGGCCCGAATCCCGCCCCCTCATCCCCCTCGGCGCGCTCTC
>DAIDHC010000204.1 GCA_027452065.1 Bryobacterales bacterium | reverse complement strand
CCCGCATCCATCACGGCAACAGGCCCGTAACAGGCCTTCGGTTCGACAATACCCAAAAAGCCGCTCTAAAATCAGCCCCGATCCCACCGGAGACTGGCCGGCTGGCTGCCTCTGGTCCCTGTGTGAGAAATCGCGGCTAGTGCGGTCGTGGTGGCGGCAGATGCGGGGGCGCTTGGAGCCCGCCTACGGTTGAGCGGGCGCGACCTTGTTTGGGTTATCGGTGTTCGCAGCCCCGGAAGCGCTTGGAGGCCGCCTATGGTTGAGGCGGTGCGATCCTGTCGGGTTATCGTTGTTCGCCGCCGCAGAGGCGCTCGGAGCCCACCCAGAGTTGAGCCAGTTCTCTGAGGTTGCGTTTGTAGGTACGGGTTACCAGGTATTGGGTGCCACCTTTTACATGCAGTCGGTACTCGCCGGTCGGTAAAGGCTGGATCTCTTCCACCGCGACAACATTTACGAGGACCGAGCGGTGGATGCGAATGAAACCGTATGGTTTGAGTTTCTCAGCGATCGATGAAAGGGACTCATGCACTAAATAAGAGTCAGACCGGTGCCTCAAAGAAACGTAATTGCCTTCGGCCTGGACGGCGAAAATCCCAGCCAAATCCAGGAAAATGATCCTGCCCCTGGCTTTGAAGGCGATTCGCGGCGCCTGGCGTTTTGCGATGGTCTCGGCCTGCCGCGAGACGCGAACGAGATTTGCGGCGCCCACGTGGTTAAGCGGGGGAGGCGAAGATTCGGCGGCACCGCAGAAGGCGTCCGCTATCGATTTATGACTGGAATCCTGGATGCTCCCGGCGGGGCGAACCGGGGCACTCCGGAGTGGGCCGGGGGAAGCGGCGGCATTCCGATGAGCAGCCTGTTGAGCAAGCATCTCACCGGCCGCATTTCTCCGGTCGTGAATCTCGCGAGTGCTCATGCTGGAACCGTTCGCGCCGTCCGCCATGTTACTTCGGCCCGGCGCTTACCGCAGACGGAAAGCTGGATTGCGCGCCGAAATAACACTCAATCGATTCCAGCTTTCCGTTCTTGATCCGGAGATACTCGACATTGCGGAACGATTTACCGTTCCTGGTGTGGCAGAGGTACTTGACAAAGGCGTCCTGGGGGCCGGTGGAGACGCGCTCCAGGTCGAAGCGTTCAATGAAATCGATCTGGGTTTCCCAGCATCGCGCCTTGAAGGTGCTCTTATCGATGTGGTCATCGCCGGCGGCGCTTGTAAAGGTAAAGTTATCGGCGAGGAGGCTGTCGACCGGGCCCCAGTCTTTCGTCTCCCAGGCGGCGTACCACTTCCGGACCAGCTCCTGGGTGGTCAAGTTCGCGGCTCCCGATCCGCGGGCGTCTGCCGGCCGCGGCAGGCTGAGGGAGCCGGCCAGGGCGCAGGCTCCGGTTGCAAGCAGATTCCTGCGCGGCACCGCGATCGTCTTCATCGTTCTTTCTCCTTCCCAGGAACTGGTTTGAAGCGCTTCGCCCGCACGGCGGGCGCCGGACATACAGACTGGTTGGTATGTAACAAGGGCCGGACCCGCGCCTCAGGCATCCGATCAGCCTTTCCCCTGGCTGCGCGGCGCGCGCAGGGACCGCAGCCAGCCGACGATGTTTCCGATTCCCGCCTCCCACACTTTCGGATCCTGAGCGACCTTTGCCAGCGAGGCGTAGCCTTCGACCATCGCGACCAGAAAGCCGGCGGTCTGTTCCGGATTCAGGTCGCGGCGCACTGTCCCCTGGGACTGCCCCTTGCGCAACAGGGCGGCGATTCCTTCCTGCCAGGCAAGGAAAACCCTCTCCAAGCGTTTGCGGAACTGCTCGTCCAGGGGAGACATCTCCTGCGCCAAATTGAGCAGCGGGCAGCTTTCCCGGATGTCCTGGGGCCGAACCGGCAGCCGCCGGACGATGCCGGTCAAAATATTGATGGGCTGGCCGCCGCCGAGCATGGGTCGCAGCCACCGCTCGCGGACAAGCTCCGCGATGACCTCTTCGACGACGGCATATCCCAGGGCCTCCTTGCTCTCGAAGTGGTGATAGAGCGCGCCCTTGGTGACGTTGGTGGCGGCGAGAATTTTGTCGATGCCGGCGCTCCGGAAGCCCGACCTGTGGACCTCGCGAAACGCGGCTTGCAGCAGGCGTTCCCGGGTTCGTTCCGGATCGCGGACCCTCCGCTTCGTCTGCCGGCCGCCCAACATACCGACAAGTATGTATGTTAAGAATCTGAAAGTCAATCGAAACGCGAACGGCGCGGCCGCCGGCGTTCTCAAATTTCATAGCCTCCCGCCGCCGTGTGTATGAAAAGCCGGAGAAAGGGCCGGCCTCGCCGTTTGAGGATCGTCCCAGGGGATTGTTAGTCCGACACCCGGCGGCGAAGTCTGAAATCCTGCGCCTGTCGAGTGGCGGAAACGCCGCCAGAGTGGACCGGCACATGCTCCCTCAGTCGCCGCTCAGCGGGAATTTGTGGAGCTGTGAACCAGCTCCGCTCTGAACTGAGGGGCGGCGGGTGGTCCGCGGCGTGAACCGCGAATCACGCGTGCGCGACGACAATGACAGAAAAAGGAAAAGAGGAGAAATGAATACGCCAAGACAATTGCGGAATGCCGGGATATCGTGGGCTGTAACGACGGTTCTTGCTTGCTTCGGCAATGCATTCGCCCAAGAGGGCTACAAGGTTACCGATTTGGGCAGTCTGGGGAGTGACAATCTCGGCTGCGCCATGTCGGTCAATAGCCAGGGCTGGACGGAGATCATGGCCGGGGTCCTGGACCCGCTCAGCGATTCGATCTCGGGGAAACTGGTGGCGGGCCGGGCGCTGATCGACGTGTACGGATTCAAGCTCGACCTGGGGACGCTGGGAGGGCCGAACAGTTGGATGAACTGGGGCGAGATCAACGATTTCGGGCAGGTGGTGGGTTATTCGGAAACGGCGGTCCCGGACCCGAACGGCGAAGACGTTTGCGGCTTCGGCACACACCTTAGCTGCCGCCCGTTTCTCTGGCAATCCTTCAAGATGAGCGCACTGCCGACGCTGGGGGGAAATAACGGGCAGGCGAGCGCGATTAACCTGCGCGGGCAAATCGTAGGATTTGCGGAAAACGGTAACGTGGACGCGTCGTGTCCGTCGGGCACGACGAACAATCGGATTCAGCTTCCGGTGTTGTGGGAAGGCGGCAAAGCGCAAGCGCTTCCGACGGTGGGCAGCGATCCGGACGGGGACGCATTCTGGATCAACGGTCAGGGCCAGGGCGTGGGCTACTCGGGCAACTGCCTCTCGGCGCTTCACGCCGTATCGTGGGCAAACGGCGCCGTCACCGCGCTTGCCGATCTGGGAACCGGCGGTATCGCCTTCGGCAACAACGAGCAGGGCGAGATTGTCGGGACGATCGGGAGCGCCGACGGTACAACCCAATTCGGGGCGTTTTGGCAGAACGGCGCACTGACAGACCTCGGCACTCTGCCGGGAGATTATGCCGCGATCGCCACCGGGATCAACAACCGCGGCGAGGTGGTGGGAAGCACCTGGGACTCGAGCTTCAACTGGTCCCATGGCTTCATCTGGAGGGACGGCGTGATGACGGACCTGAACACGCTGTTCCCCGCCAGTTCCAACCTGTACGCGATTATGGCTAACAAAATTAACGAGCGCGGACAGATCGCGGGCATGGCGGCGGTGCTCAGCGGGCCGCACGCAGGCGACATCCACGCCTTTCTTGCGACTCCGGTGGATGAGAGTGTAGGGAAGACGGTTGCGGAGGTGGCGCCCGCACGACCGAAATCCAATTCGCCGGCGAGTGTTGGCAGCCAGTTTTTGCGGAGGTTCAGACTCGGTCAATTCGGGCAATAGCGGGTATTTTCCGAGCTTCGGCATCCCGCATTCGGGGCGAAGGCCGCCCGAAGACGCAAGCCCGGGGGGTTGCGCGGGACAACGTGGGCCGCGCCCGTATTGGCGCGACTCACGTTGTTCCGGCAGGAGATGCGAGCAGTGCCGGGGAGGGTTCATTGTTTCTTCGTTCGCGGGCGGACGGCGCCGGGCGCTGCTGTTGGCGGGCGCCGGGGTGGATGGGAGGCGATTTAGAGCGGCTGGCGCGGATTCCCGAGCGCCTGTTCGACGAGAACCTGCACGTCCACGGCATGGTCGAACTCCAGCACCTTTACATGCGGGGCCTCGTCGCGGACGGCGTTGGCAATTTGCTGTTTGAAGCTTGCCAGCTTGGGATCGGCGGATACGCCGCCGCCGATGAGGACGACGTCGCACGGTTCGGTTTGCAGCCACTTGCGGAAGGCGGCCAGTCCGCCGGCGGGCGAGGCATGCATCACGACATATCGATAGCCGGCCGCACTCATCCTTTTACGGATGGCCGCGAGGCGGGCGGCAATCGTTACGGCCTCTTCGGCTGTAAGCCAAGGAGGATCGAGCGGCAATCCGATGTGGAGAATCGAGGTCATCTCAGCGGCGCCGTGGGCCCATCGTTGTCAGCTTACATGTTGTCGTCGGCAAAGAGTATCGTCCTCGATTGATTTGGATGCGCGGGTGAGTTCGATACCGTAAAAGTGTTGGAGCCGGGCGGGCGATGAGGGAGGGTTCGGCGATGGTTGGGCTTGAGATGGCGTGGCGGGATTTGCGGGGGGAGCTCCCACCGAAAGACGCGGAAATAGTGGGCTACGCTGCCGAGGAACTGGAAGTGAACGGCGGGCAGGAGGCGGGCGATTTCGAGTAAGAGGAGAGAGCGGCCTCGATGTTGGGTTCGAGACGCTGCCCGGGCTTGGTTGGGGCGAGGCGAAAGTGGAGGAGGGGCCCAGGCCGCCGACCAGATTGCCACACGTAACAGTGGATTTAGGCGCGGTGACCGTCTCCAACTTGCCTCTATCGAGATCCGCTGGGCGCAACTACGGATCCGGTGTTTCCCGTCAACTTGGCCGCTCGAACCCGATTCCGAGTGGAGCGTCATTCGTTCACGATCCATCGCGGTGGGCGACTTCAGGTTCCGACAACCGCTGTCGCGAGCGTTGCGTTGGCAGCCCATGCGCACTGGCTGGAGGCGAGCCAATCATATTGCAGACGAACGCTGCTGAATCACCACACGCTATTCGGCCCGCAAAGCGGTCATCGGGTCCGTATGGACGGCGCGCCAAGCAGGAAACATACTGGCCGCTAAGGCAACGAATGCCAAGATCGAAGGAACGGCGATGAAGGTTCCAAGATCATGAGGACTGGTCTCGTAAAGCAGAGACGCGAGAGCGCGGGTCGCGAAAATGGATACCAGCAGGCCAACTGCGATGCCTGTCCCGGATAATCGCAAACAACCCGTTAAGACCAGGAGCAAGAGAGCGCGGCGGTCCGCTCCCAAAGCAAGGCGGACCCCAAACTCATGCGTCCGTTGCGCAGTGTTGTAAGCGAGCAATCCCGCGATCCCCAGCATGGCCAACAGCAACGCGGCAATTGCGAAACAAATCAGCAGCCGAGTCCGAAAACGCTCAGCGGACAGAGATTTCTCGAGTATCTGGTCTACCGTTTCAATCCTTCCGACGGCAAGACTGGGATCGAGCCGATTTATCTGGCGCCGGATTGCGCTTGCGAGCAAAAGCGGATCACCTGAAGTTCGGACGACCACATTCATCTGGTTGACCCATTCCGGCCAAGTCAAAAACAGCAGCGACCGGGGAGAATCGCTGTTGAGCCGCGCCTTCACATCCGCCACCACGCCCACTACGGTCAACCATGGCTCTCCGTTATTCGCAATGTCTACACCGAATCGAATGTGTCTCCCAATCGGATCGCCGTGCGGCCAGACACGCTTGGCCAGCGCTTCGGAGATCACAACAGTATGTGGCTTCCCGATCTGGTCCTCCGGCTGCAACAGACGGCCGCGCAATAGCGTGACGCGGAGCAACTCCAGCGCATTGCCGCGGCAGAAGACGGTGTCCGCTCTTTCGGTATTCCCGCTCTGGCCTTCAATCGAGATTAGTACGTTGGAAGTCGATCCCATCGGCAGGTCAGACATCGCGCCGGATTGGCGGACGCCGGGCAAGGTACTGAGCCCGGAAAGCAGGCGGTCAAAGAAACCGGCAATTTGAGCAGGCGCCTTGTAAACGGTGATCGGCAAGGTAATCTGAGCGCTGATCAAGTGCTCCGGACGGAATCCCGGATCGGCTTGAGTTGCTTTCAATAAGCTTCGCGTCAGCAGTCCCGCCGTTGTAAGCAGGAGAAAAGCAAGAGCGAATTGGGTAATCACGGCCGCCGACATCATCACGCGTTGATGCTTGCCTTGGGTCGTCGTTCGTCCCTCGCCGCGAAGCTGATTCACGAGGCCGGAGCGAAAGGTGTGTGCGAGAGGTCCCAGACAGAACGCGAAGGGCGTTGCCAGCGTGACGAGCGCCACGAATGCCGTCATTCGCCAGTTCAAACCGATTTCGCTTAAGCGGGGAAGATTGTCAGGAGCGAAGCGAACCAGCAGCGGCAAGGTCCAGAACGCGAGACAGAATCCCAGGGCGCCACCCGTTACCGAGAGAACGACACCTTCAATTAGCGTCTGACGGACGAGACGCCAGCGCCCCGCGCCCAGCGCAGTCCGGAGCGCAAACTCCCGCTGCCGCCCCACCATGCGGCTAAACATGAGATTTGCGACATCGGCGCATCCAATCAGCAGCACAATGCCTACTGCCGCCAAGAGCAGCAGCAACGGACGCTCTACTTTACCCGTAAACTCTTCCCGAAACGGAAGGGTCTGCGATTCCAGCGAAAAATTCGGCATGTGGCTGAGAGCGTCTCTCATCTTCGGCGGATAATTCTCAACCACGCGCTGGAGTAAACGATGAACATCCGCGCCAGCCCGCGCAATGGTGACGTTGCTTCTCAAACGGGCGACCATGCTGTAGTCAAAGTTGCTTACATTCTGCTGCCGGTCTTCGCCGCTCCAGGAAACGGGCACAAAAACGCCGGCCGGATGATCATTGAATCGCGATCCGGCAATCGGAAACGAAAATGACCGCGGCATGATGCCGACGACCGTGTAGGGAATCCGGTCGAGAAAAATCGTTCGCCCGAGCGCCTGCCCGGTTCCGCCAAACGCACCCTGAGCGAATCCGTAAGTGAGAACCGCCACTCGCTTGGAGTGCTCATCTTCTTCCTGTGTGAACGCCCGGCCATAAGCCGGTGAGACTCCCAGAACCGCAAACAGCGAGGCGGTCAAGCGTGCGCCGGTGAGACGCCGCGGAAGGCCCGCGCCCGAGATCTCGTAAGATTGAGTGCGATAAGTTCCGGTTGCGGCAAAGGACTGGTTATGAGCGGCAACAAACAGATAGTCGGGACAGGAAAAAGGCAGAACCGGGAAGCCAAACCCTGGAACGCCCTCAGTGACCGCGACCAGGCGATCCTGATCGGGGAACGGCAGCGGCCGAAAGAGCACGGTGTCCACCACAGAAAAGATGGCCGTGTTGACGCCAATGCAAAAAGCCAAAGCGGCGATAACCGTCACTGTAAATACCGGCGCTTTACGGAGTGTACGAACTGCAAATCGCACATCGCTGAGAGTGTCTTCCAGCCACCGGACGCCCCGTGCGTCGCGACATTCCTCCTTGAGACGTTCCGTGCCGCCCAAGCTTGACAGCGCACGCCTCCTCGCCTCTTCGGGTGTGGCTCCGGCGCCCACCTCGCGCTCAATCTCACGGTCTATGTAGTCGCGCAGCTCGTCTTCAAGATCGCCTTCGACACGGGAACGATCGAATAAAGATTGAAAGCGAAGACGCCATTTCGTGAACCATCGCATACGAATTAACCCCGGGCGGGCAGGACGATTTCGGAGATAGCTCCGGACAAGCGCTTCCAATCGGCGGTCTGGGATGCGAGCTGCTTTCGGCCCGCTTTGGTCAGGGAATAGAACTTGACGCGACGTTTGGTGTCGCTGAGTAACCATTCAGCCGAAATCCAGCCTTCCTGTTCCAGCTTGTGTAGCGCCGGGTACAAGGAACCGGGGCCGACCTGCAAGACGTCCTGTGACAGTTGTTTGAGACGCTGCGATAGAGCCCATCCGTGGGTGGGCTCGAGCGCCAGGATTCTCAGGATGAGCAGGCTCAGCGTACCTTGAACGAGGTCATTCGGCTTCATCGTCTTATCGATATCCGATAACAGCATACCTCCCGATTGCTCTCGATTCAAGCACCAGGAATAGGGGCTTGCATCAGAAGTTCAAGCTTCGTTGAGCCGTCACTTTACCGCGCCCATGCCGTGGAAGTGGGTGATCGGAAGCGAGCCGGCCTTCCGAACAGCCATCACATGAGCGCCGCCAAATCGTTCCATTGGCCCGAGTCAGGATTCCGGCAGATCAGCGTCCCGCAGCCAACGGCCTGGCGCGGGCGGGCGATCCTGTCTCCTGCCGGCTCTACTTGTGCTTTTCTTTCTCTGGGCCCAGCGGCGGTATTTTCGCCGTTTCGGCGATCCCCGCAGAACGCGGCTTCGCGATCCGGGCGATGAGCTTCACCGGGGCCGGTTTGGCGAGGGGGAACCGGATCGCGCCCGTTCGCAGCTCATAGCCCCTGAGTTCAGCTTCGAGCGCCGCGAAGAACGCCCCCATGCGGCGAATCGAGAATCGCGTTCCATGAGGCCGGCGAAATACGACATCGGCTTTCCGTACATCTTGTATCCGGGCATGTGATAGCCGATGCCCTCCACTGCCTCCGGAACGGCTCTCCTCATCGCACGCGTACCTGTTCGAGATTCGGCCGCAACGCCTCGGACTGCGCGGCAATGTACTCGTCAACCGATTTTGGACCGCTTTGTTTCATACAGCTCGTTCTCTGTTTCGATGTGCCGTTGGTCTCAGCACGAAACGAGGTGAGTTTCCGGCAAGCGTGCATGACTGCGGCGGAAGACAACTGATAACTTGCGCTGGAAGACAGGAGGTCCGCGGCCATGGGATCAGCAGCAGTGAACCATCCAGAGGTTGTGGAGCGTTTGCGGCAGCGAAACTGGCGCGGCGGGACGGGATCTCAGCTACGGCGCGAGCGCTGAACTTGGACCGGCCGAGCCTTCAGGAGTGGACGGATCGATTGGGGGCACGCGTGTCCACCAAGCCGGGTAAGCCTTCGTGACGACAGCCGCAGAGCAGCGGTGGGGCGCCAGTTTTCGTCGAACTGTTGGCGGCCGGGGCGGGACTCGGACCGTAGGAGATTCTTGCGGCTATTGGCGCAGGCGGCATGGGTAAGGTATACAAAGCTCGCGACCCATGCGACGACCTCCAGAATCATAAAGAACACCGTGGATTATGGCCGGCGAGCCTGCGGAACGACAGCCCCGCCAGCAGCCCGAATCCGATCGCCAGCGCGATGCTGAGGCAGAACGAGAGGTCGAGTCCGGTCTCTGCGATCAAGGGCCGGGTGGAGTCGCGCGGCCAAATCAATGTGAAGAACACCAGGTCCGCGCCGATGTGAGTCACCAGGCCGGGAAGAATCGATTGCGTGTAAAAGGCCAGCATTCCGAATGAGACGCTGGCAAGAGAGTAAAACACAAATCTCGGCCACAGAACAGAACCAGGCGGCGGATGTGGACCAAAACCGAACATGATGGATAGGATGATGATCGCAGTCCGCGGGCGGAAATGATCTTCGAGGATCATTTGGCCATAGCCCCAGAATCCGGCCTGCTCCATAAACGGGCCGATCAGAGAACCGGTGAAAACGAGCACGGACACGTTCAATGCAGGATAGGCGGACAATTCGAGGAGCCCGCTACCAGGCATCCGGACGATACGGGTCATCGCGATCCAGCAGCCGGCCAGCGCCGCGATCGAGAGCGCGCCTGCGAGCAGCGACCACAGAAATATTGGCATGGCAATAGCCCGGGCGCGCAGATGCCGGCGGCGATATTCAGAAGTGCTCGCGGGCGGCCCGTTCCCCGCTAAATACCGCCAGGCGAGCCAGACCATCACGAGAATCGCCGGAGCGGCCCAGGGGATCGCGGGCGTGGTCCGGAGATTCGCGAGGATCAGCGCGGACCAGATCGCTTGAAGGAACAAGGCGATGACCCATGCGGCAATCGCGGCCCAGATCACCCCGGCGATTCGGCGCAGGACTGGATTTTGGATCATCGTGCTTTTCTCGACACCCAAATGGACGAATTTATACTACCCTGCCAACGAGAGATCCGAAACGCTCGCCGTTGCGTGTGCTGGAAAGGCCGGCGGGGCGGACCTCGCTGAAGGACGTGGGCGCCCCTTAAAATGCCAGCTTCGCGGGACAGTCGCGCAGGCTTGCCGAAGGGACACGAAACGAGTGGCCTGTCGAAAGTTTGTGCCGGACGTAGGGTTGATGCATGCGTGTGATGGTTTCGGGTCCGCGGTGCGGCGAGGGGAACGGCGGGTAAAGTGCGGCCGGCGGCGGCGCGGGCGTTGGGGAGCGGGGATCAGGGGGCCAGGTGGGGGATTTGGCTGAGGAGGGATTGGGCGAGGCGGGCGGCGATTTTATCCCAGCAGTATTGGCTCTCGACGAGGGCGTGGGCGCGGGCGGTGAGTGGGGCGAGGGCGGCGGGGCCGGCCTGGCGGGCGGACTCGATGGCGCGGGGGAAATGAGCTAAAGGGGCGAGCAGGAGATGCTCGCCGGGGCGGAAGTCGAGGCCGCGGGCGCCGAAGGGGGTGCTGAGGACGGGAGTGCCGGCGGCCATGTAGTCGAGGATTTTGAGATTGGTTCCGGAGCCGGCTTCCATGGGGTTGAGGGCGAGGTCGGCGGAGCCGAGGACGCGGTCCTTGGCGAAGTCGTCAAGAACGCCGAGGGGCTCGACGTTGGGGGGGAGCTTCCACTGAAAGACGCGGAAATAGTGGCCGACGCTGCCGAGGAACTGGAAGTGAACGGCGGGCAGGAGGCGGGCGATTTCGATTAAGAAGAGCGCGGCCTCGATGTTGGGTTCATGCCAGCTTCCCATGAAGAGGACGGTGAAGCGGGGGTTGGAGGGACGGGCGGCGAGGGGGCGGTAGGTGATGGAGGCGAGGTCGACGCCGTTGGGGGCGAGGACGATGCGGGAGGGATCGGCCGAGTATTCGCGCTGGTAGAAAGCGGCGTCGGCGGCCGAGCAGGCGGAGATGAGGGCGGAGCGGAGGCAGCACTGGCGCTCGACTTCGCGGGTGAGACGGAGGAGGTAGCGGCCGATGGGGTTGGCGGGGAGGACGCGGCCTTTGAGGAGGAACTCGGCGTTGTGGGCCTCGTAGAACAGGGGCTGGGAGGCGCGGACGGCTTCGAGGGCGGGGAGCATGTAGGGATGGCAGGCGACCAGGAGGCGGGCGGAGGCGGCGGAGTCGCGGAGGGCGTCGAGGTAGGCGGGGGAGAGAGGGAACAGGGCGGGCATGGCGACGTCGGTGATGGGCAGGCGGCCGGCGCGGACCGAGAGGCGGGACTCGCGGCGCTGGTGGGCGGCGGTCTTGGGGACGCGGATTTCGCGGAGACCGGGAGCGATGGATTGATCGATGCCGGATTCGCCGTCGTCGGCGAAGGTGACGAGTTCGATGTCGCAGTCCAGGTGAGCGGCGAGGGAGCGGTAGAGGTAGTAGACGCGGTTCTTGCCGCCGCCGCGGGGCGGGTAGACGGGGAAGGTGAGGGCGGCGGTGATGTGGGGGCGGGAGCGGGCGGGGCGCGGCGGAGGGGGGACAACATCGGCGCCGAACAGGCCTTGGGAGACGGCGGACCAGGTGATGCCGGCGACGGCGGCGCGGCAGGCGGGGGCCAGGGCGCGGGCTTCGGGGATGTGGGAGGCGAGGTAATCGATGCGCTCGGCGAGGGCGGCGGCGGAGGGGGCGACGGAGAAGCCGGTTTGGCCGGGGATGACGAATTCGTTGGGTCCGCCGGAGTCGAGGGTGGTGAGGACGGGCTTGCCGCTGGCCATGGCTTCGACGGTGACCAAGCCGTAGTCTTCGTCGTAGGGGACATAGAGGGCGGCGAGGGAGTTGGCGTAGAGATCGACGGCATCGCGATCCTTGACGAAGCCGAGGAACTCGATGCGGGGGTCGGAGGCGGCGAGGCGGCGGAGATCGGGCTCTTCGGGTCCGGTGCCGGCGATTTTGAGAGGGAGCTGCGCGGTCGAGGCGAGCATGGCCTCGACGGCGAGGCGGGTGCGCTTGGCGTTGTCGAGGCGGCCGATGGTGAGGAAATAATCGGAGGCGCCGGAGCGGAAGGAAGGGAGGTCGGAGGGAGGGTAGAGAACGGCGGCCTCGACGCCGCGGGGGAAGTAGGCGGGGCGGCAGGCGACGTTGCGGCTGATGGCGGCGTAGCGGGCGATGGAGGGCGGGGCGAAGGCGCAGTCGTCGAGGAAGTGAACGATTTCGCGGATGAGGGGACCGGGGAAGGCGAATAAATCGGGAGGGAGCGAGGCGGCGGAGGCGCGGAGGGTTTCGAGCAGATCGAAGCAGGGGGCGAGGGCGGCGAGCGAGGGGGGCTGGGAGCGGAGGAAGGAGGTGAGGGCGGCGACGGAGGGCTCCGGGCTTTCGCAGAGCAGGGGCAGGGGCGGGTAGGTGTCGTAGAGGCCGCGGAGGCGGTGGAGGAGGTAGACGATGTGGCGGGGATGGCGGGCCATCCAGGCGGGGTATTTGGAGCTGACGACGGCGTCGAAGTGGGAGAGATCGAGCTGCCAGAAGGCGCGATAGGAATCGATCAGGTCCCAGAAAGAGAGCTCGCGGGAGGGGAGTTTGATGAGCTCGGCGTGATGGGAGGTTTCCTGGTTGAGGTGGTGGAGGAGACCCCAGGCGACTTTTTCTGCGCCGCCGATGGTGAAGGGGACGGGGCTGGGAGAGAGGAGGGCGATCTTCATGGCGCCGGGAGGGTCATTGGGTGAGGAGCGCGACGGCGTTGCTCCAGTGGATGTCGAGAGACTGGTAGTGGAGAAAGGCGTTGAGGCCCATGTCGGCGGCGCGGCGGCGGTCGTCGTGGAGGCGGTCGATGGCGGCGGCGATTTCGCGGGGATCGGGGGGGACGACGAAGCCGGTTTCGCCGGGGCGGACGAACTCGAGCGGGCCGCCGGAATCGGTGCAGGTGATGACGGGCTTGCGGGAGAGCATGGCTTCGAGGGTGACGTAGCCGTAGTCCTCGTCGAAGGGGCCGAAGAAGACGCCGAGGGAATGGGCGTAGAAGGCGAGCAGATCGGAGGGGGAGAGGGAACCGAGGAGGCGGACGCGGGAGGAGAGGCCGAGGGCTTCGATGGTGCTTTCGTAGAGGGCGCGCTGGCCGCCTTCTCCGGCGATGAGGGCGGAGACGGGGGAGCGGACGTAGCGCATGGCCTCGATGAGGAGATTTTGGCGCTTGAGGGATTCGAGGCGGCTGGGGGCGAAGATGTAGGACTCGGCGGGGGCAGAGTAGAGTTGGGCGGCGCGCGGCGGAGGGTGATAGACGACGGGGGCGTCGAGGCCGTTGAACTGTTTGAGACGGCGGGCGACGTTTTGGGAATCGGCGAAGAGGAAGCGGGCGGAGGAGAGGTGGATGCGGTCGCGGCGGAGGATGTCGTCGCGGAGGGCGTGGGCTTCGGGCGGAGCGGAGTCGCCGGGCCAGAGGTCGTAGACGGCGCGGTGCTGGTGGAGCATCCAGACGGTTTTGGCGGGGTGGTGGAGGTAGTAGGCGGGGAACTTGAGGCAGATGACGCGGTCGGGAGACAAGCCGCTGAAGGAGGTGAAGTCCTCGGCCTCCCACTGATCCATGGAGCGGAGGACGGCGGATTCGGGGGAGAAGCGGAAGGGGAGAGTGACGATGTCGGTCTCGTGTCCGGCGAGGCGGCAGGCGTCGAGGAGGCCGGCGGCGAGGGCTTCGGCGCCGCCCTGAATGAAGGGGGCCTGGACGGTGGCGATGGCGATTCTCAAGCCCGGCTCCGGAGGAGGAGTTCGAGGGCGGCGATGCGTTCCTCGAGATCGAGCAGGGCCTGGCGGTCGGCCTTATGGAAGGCCATGCGGGCGATGTGGCGCTGGAGTTCGGCGAGGGAGGTTTTGTCGGCTTTGGCGTCGAGAGGGCCGAGCAACTCGAGGCGGAAGGCTTCATGGACGGCGGCGAAGCGGTGGTGGAGGTCGGCTTCGAGGCGTTCCTGGTTGGCGACGATGGCGGGGAGGCGGAGGACGAGGAACGCGGAGTGAAGGAGAGGGCCGAGGAGGGGGACGTGGAAGAGGCGGTGGAGGCGCCAGGCGCGGTCGAGGCCGGGGACGGGGACGTTGGCTTTGAGGCCTTCGGGGGAGAAGCGGATGGCGGCGACGATTTCGAGTTTGTTGGAGGCGCCGGAGCGGAGGCGGGCGAGGTGGTGATCGAGGGCTTCGGGCTCGGGCTCGCGGCCGAGGAGTTCGCGGTAGAGGAGGCGGAGGAAGATTTCGTCGTGGAAGGAGGTGAAGGCGGCGAGGCCGAGGGGACGGGGAAGGGAAGAGGTTTCGGCGGGCATGGGGGCGAGGGCGCGGCGGTGGGCG
>DAIDHC010000203.1 GCA_027452065.1 Bryobacterales bacterium | reverse complement strand
TGACGCTGCACTCGAGGCTGGGATGCCAGGCGGTGGTGAAGGGGGACGTGGAGGTGGAGATTCCGACCTGGAACCGGAATTACGTGAGCGAGGGCGGGGGCTCGATCAACCTGGGCGGGGCGATTCCGCCGGCCAAGAACGTGGTGGGCGCGCTCAAGAGCTGAACGGGCGCGCTGCTTTCGCTAGCGCGGCTTTCGCCGGCGCTACTTTTTCTTCAACCAAACATCGAGGAAGTTGTCCACAAGGTCCTGGGGGAGCTTGGCGGAGATGCGGACGTTGTTTTGATCGCGATCGACCTCGACGGCGTCGAATACTTTTAGCATTTCAGGGCGGCTGTCGGGCGTGGAGAGGCGGCCGATGCCGATTAAGCCGCGGAGGGCGTCGCGGATGCGGCGGGCGTCGTCGTCGGCGCGGCAGTTGATGCGGGCGCCGAGGATGAGGCCGGAGCGGAGGTCGAGGCCGAGGGAGGCGCCGGTGACGCCCTGGGCCATTTTGAGGACGTTTTCGATATTGCTGCCCTGGGGGGCGCGGCGGGTGAGGAGATCGAGGCTGCCGGTGAAGGCGAGCCAGACCTCGGCGTTGTCGGGGAGGGACTCGAGCTGGGCGCGGAGGGCGGCGGGGATGCCGTGGCCGGTATCCTGGGCGTCGATGGAGGCGCGGACGGCAGCGGGGGAGCCGGCGGCGGCGGAGTGGGCGGAGGGGAACCAGACGGCGGCTTCGGGGGTTTCCCAGAGGGTGCGGTTTTTATAAGAGGAGCGGAGGGCGCCGGCGTTCTGGAGGCGGGTTTCGAGGGCGGAGGACTGGAAGCGGCCGCGGAGGAGGATGGCGAGTTGGGCGCCGTCGGACCAGCTGAGGGTTTCGTCGAGGTCGCGGGAGGGATCGACGCCGGTGTTGCGGGTGAAGGACTGGAGAGCGGAGGGATCGAAGCCGGTTTGGAAGCGGCGGAAGAAGGAAGTGGAGCGGATGGAGGCGACGTCGGCGCCGGCGAGCAGGAGGGCGGAGGAGGGGACGAGGGCCTGGAGGGCGGGGTCGATGTGGACGGGGCCGACCTGGGAGCTGCGGCAGGCGCAGAGGGCGAGGGAGGCGGCGAGACAGAGAGAGAGCGAGGGGTTGGCGGAGGATCGGGCGGTCATTAGTAGTCCCGCTTCAAAAATACCGCGAGCGCGGCGGCGAGCATGACGGCGCCGAAAAGGGCGGAGGTCCAGAGGGGGTCGAAGAAGCTGTAGGAACGGTCGCGGATGGCGTTGAGGGTGGAGGTTCCGAGGTCGAAGATTTTGGGCAGGGCGAAGTAGAGGGCGCGCCAGAGGCGGCGGGACCATTCGGAGGAGAGGAGCTTCATCATGATGCGCTCCTGGGCGAGGATGGGGCTGAGGATCATGAGGGCGACGGGGATCATGACGGAGAGAGCGGTGCTTTCCCAGAGGACTCCGACCAGGACGACGACGGCGAGCAGGACGGCGAAAACGAAGATGGTGATGGGAATGGTGAGGAGGAAGCCGGGGGGCCAGAGGTGGGTTTTGAGGCCGAAGATGATCCAGACGCCGAGGACGAGGAAGACGGTGTTGGCGGTGACGACCAGGACGTTGCCGGCGTAGCGGCCGAGCAGGATGTGGGTGCGGCCGACGGGCTTGGAGAGAAGCAGCTCGATGCGGCCGGGCTCGAGGATGGCGGGGGTGAGGCCGGCGGAGGCGAAGACGGCGAGGAACATGCCCCAGGTGTAGAGGAATACGGCGACGAAGCCGTAGACGCCGCGGACGAGGCGGTCGACGTCGGCGGTGCCGCCGGTTTTACCGAACAGGCTGATGGTGGCGGTTGCGCCTTCGACGATGTCGATTTTGAGGACGAACAGGAAGAAGAGGATGAGGAGGGTGGAGAGGCCGAACAGGCCCCAGAAGATTTTGCGGGCCATCGCTTCACGGAAGGTGTCGCGGAGGAGGGCGGCGGTGGCGGTGGGATTCATGAGTGGGCCGGATTTCCTTCGATGGTTTGGACGAAGACGTCTTCGAGGGTGCTGGTAGTGGGGATGAGGGAGTCGATCTCGCAGCCGGCGGCGCGGAGGGAATCGACGGCGGAGTTGACTTCGGGGCGGCCGGGGAACTGGAAGGAGACGAGGCCGTTGCGGGCGGAGACGGCGCTGGCGGCGGAGGCGAGATGGGCGCGGAGGTTATCGGGGATATCGGAGGCGGTGAGGCGGTAGCCTTTGCCGGCGGTGAGGGCTTTCACTTCGCCTTCGAGGGCGACGGAGCCTTTGCGGAGGATGGCGACGCGGCGGCAGAAGAGCTCGACTTCGGCCAGGAGGTGGGAGTTGAGCAGGACGGTGACGCCGTTGCGTTCGAGCTCGGAGAGGATTTCGCGGATATGGCGGCGGCCGACGGGGTCGACGCCGTCGGAGGGTTCATCGAGGATGAGGAGGGCGGGGGAGTGGATGAGGGCTTGGGCGAGGCCGAGGCGCTGGAGCATGCCCTTGGAGTATTTGCCGATGCGGATGTTGCCCCAGCCGTCGAGGCCGACGCGGGAGAGGAGCTCGGGGATGCGGGCGCGGCGAAGGGGAGCGGGGAGGCCGCTGAGGGAGGCGTAGAAATCGAGCATGCCGGCGCCGGTGAAATAGGTGGGGAAGCGGTGGTTTTCGGGGAGGTAGCCGACGGGGCGGCGGGACTCGGGGAGGCGGGCGTCGCGGCCGAACAGGCGGGCGCGGCCGGAAGTCGGGTGGACGGAGGAGAGGAGCATTTTGACGAAGGTAGTTTTGCCGGCGCCGTTGGGGCCGAGCAGGCCGAAGGTTTCGCCGGCGGGGACCTGGATTGAGAGGGCGTTGACGGCGCGGACTTCGCGGAGGGCGCCGGAGGGGAAGGCGCGGGAGCGGAAGACCTTGGTGAGGGCCTCGGTCTCAATGGCGGGCGAGGGCATGGCTATAAAAGGATACGCAGGGGCGGCGGAGATTTGTTCCAGGGTAACCTGAAGGGGACTTATGAGCGAGAACAGGAAGAACGAGGGCGCGGCGGAGGGGAATCCGCTGCTGGAGATGGAGTTCCGGGTCCGGTTTGACAGGATTCGGGCGGAGCACGTCGAGCCGGCGATCGGGAAGCTGATCGAGGAATCGGGGCGGCGGATCGAGGAAATCGCCGGGGCGGGGGAGCACACGTACACGAACACGATGGCGGCGCTGGATGCGGCGACCGAGCCGCTGGAGTACGCCTCGGGGATTGTGCGGCACCTGGAGAGCGTGGCGACGACGCCGGAGCTGCGGGCGGCGCACAACGCGGTGGAGCCGGCGGTGAGCGCGTTTTTCGCGGGGATTCCGCTGAACGCGGGGTTGTGGAAGGCGATGAAGGATTTTGCGGCGGGCGGGGAGGCGAAGGGACTGGAGCCGGTGCGGCGGCGGTTTTTGACCAAGACGATGGACAGCTTCCGGCGGCACGGGGCCGAGCTCGGCGAGGCGGGGAAGAAGCGGCTGGCGGAGATCGACGTCGAGCTGACGAAGACGACGACAAAATTCGCCGAAAATGTTTTGGACTCGACCAACGAGTACGAGCTGATGGTGACAGAGGAGAGCCGGCTCGCCGGGCTGCCGGAGAGCGCGCGGGCGGCGGCGCGGGCGAGCGCGGAGGCGAAGGAGCGGGAGGGATGGCGGTTTACGCTGCACGCGCCGAGCTACATCGCGCTGATGACGTACCTGGACGATCGGGGGATACGGGAAGAGGTGTGGCGGGCGTACAACCGGCGGGCGACATCGGGGGAGAAGAACAACTGGCCGCTGCTGGCGAGGATTCTGGAGCTGCGGCGGGAGAAGGCGGCGCTGCTCAGCTACGCGGATTTCGCCGATCTGGTGCTGGAGGACCGGATGGCGCATAAGGGCGAGCGGGCCGAGCGGTTTCTGGTGGAGATGGAGGCCAAGACGCGGGCGCGGTTCGAGCAGGAGAACGCGGAGTTGGCCGAATTCGCCGGCTTCGAGCTGAGTCCGTGGGATGTGGGCTACTGGGCGGAGAAGCTGAGGAAGAAGCTGTACGACTTCGACGAGGAAGAGCTGCGGCCGTATTTTCCCGTGGAGCGGGTGATCGGGGGGTTGTTTGAGATTGCGGCGCGGCTTTACGGGGTGAGGATTGCGGAGGAGCGGGACGTGCCGGTGTGGGACCCGGAGGTGAAGGTTTACCGGATCGAGGACGGAGCGAGCGGGAAACTGCTGGCGATGTTTTACGCCGACTGGTATCCGAGAGACAACAAGCGGGGCGGGGCGTGGATGGATTCGCTGATCACGGGCGGGCCGAACAGCCGGCTGGGGGCGGCGCACGTGGGGCTGATCTGCGGGAACCTGACGCCGCCCGTGGGAGGCAAGCCGGCGCTGCTGACGCACCGGGAGGCGGAGACGATCTTCCACGAGTTCGGGCACCTGATGCATCATTGCCTGAGCACGGTGGAGGTGCGGGGGCTGGCGGGGACGAACGTGGCCTGGGA
>DAIDHC010000202.1 GCA_027452065.1 Bryobacterales bacterium | reverse complement strand
CGGCGTTGGTGAACAGCAGCGTGGGGTCGCCGGCCGGAACCAGCGAAGAGCTGCGCACGACGCGGTGGCCGCGCTCGGCGAAGTAGTCCAGAAACTTCTGTCGGATCTCGTTTCCCGTCATCTGTATCTTATTTTTGCATGGCAGGTGAAGGCGCCCCCGCGAAAGGGGCGATCCGCGGGGGCGGGCGGGACTGCGGATCGGGGATATGCCGGGTGGAGGCGTCCGCGCGAAACAGCGGTTTGGCGGGCGGCGGAGGGCGAAGCGGCGAGCCCGGCTTACCGGGCTGGACCGCGCGCGCGACGGCGGGCGGCGCGTCCCAGGGCGGTTGTGACCGGGTTTCTGCAAGGGCGATTCCGACTGGGGGCGAGCGCGAGTTCATCAAACGCAACGCTGTGCAATACGGCTCGCGGGGCGATAGACCGAAGAGGGAGAGAAGCGATTCGCGCGGGGCGACGGGATTGACGCTGCGATCGAAACCGAAGCGCAAGTCGAGCGCGAGCAAGATCGGCGAAGGGCTCAGGCGTGGCGCGCCGGGTGGGCTGGCACAGAAATCTTGGGTTGTTCCGGCGACAAGGTTCACGGGAACGATGAAGAGCTACGGTGAAATACGGCGAGGGCCGAAGACGCGGTAGCGGCGCGGGCTGACCCGAACGGCTTTCACCATAGCATGACGATCACGCACGGCGGTGAGAGGGTTGTCCTGTGCGGGCCACCAATCAGGTTCACGGCCGCCATTCTTCCGTAACGTCCAGAAGGTGAAAACGGCGAGGAACCCGGGCAGCTTACGCTCTTCTGGGCGTAAAGCTCTGCTTTGCTCGAAACATCAAGCATGCGCTTGCAAGCAGAGGCATTCTGAGGTATAAATAAATTTAACCCGTCGGCAGCGTGCTGCCGACTCAAGGGCCGCGGGGAGAGATCCTTTGCGGCCTTTGCTTTTTCCAGGCAGCACCGAGCTCATGCGAACGATAGTCTACGTTGACGGCTTCAATCTCTATTTCAGGATGGTGGCTCAACGCCCGGCGTTGAAGTGGCTCAACGTCAAGATCCTCGCGGAGAAATTGCTGAATCCCGCCAACCAGATCGTGGCGGTTCGCTACTACACGGCCCGGGTGTCCGGCAGGGCTGACCCTCATGCACCGGCGCGGCAACAAATCTACTTGGATGCGCTGCGTACCGTCCCGGAGATTTCGATCCACATGGGAACGTTCCTGCTGTCGGAGAAATTCGCCGGTCTGATCAAGCCGCCGGAGTTTCGGCCCCGTATGGCACTTGCTAAGCCCTGGCCGGATGTTGTGAAAGTCATTAAGGTCGAAGAAAAAGGCAGCGATGTGAATCTGGCGTCTCACCTGCTGCTCGACGCGTTTCAGGACAACTTCGACGTTGCAGCCGTTCTCTCGAATGACAGCGACCTTGTGGAGCCGATCCGCATCGTCACCAAGGAATTGGCGAAGCCGGTGGGCCTGCTTTCGCCGGTTTCTGATCCGACGCCGGAACTCATGAAAGTCGCAAGTTTTATCCGGCGGATCAGCGTGAGCGATCTCGGCAGCTCTCAGTTCCCTGACCCTGTGGTGCGCGCGGACGGTTCACAATTGAACCGGCCGGCGACGTGGGTCTAACAAGTCGCAAATACGGCAACCTAGCGGCGGCTTGTTGGCCTGGGTGATTCACCGGCTCGGCACCACAAAATTGAGCCTTGCCGAAGGAAAAAATGGGAACGGCAGCCGCTCGTCCGCCACACTGACGGAGACAGCGTGGGCATACCTGCGCGATCGGATGTCGCGGTCCAGCGCGGCGAGTCATTGGGCAACAAGCTCAAATGAATCACGGCTTTGCATCCGCAGGGGCAGAGGAAAGCGGCGGCCCACGGCTGCTGATCCCCAACAAGATAAAGCTCCCGGGGCTTTAGGCGATCCGGGACTTCTTCAACCCGAACGCTCCGAAATCGATCACGGTGGGCGAGGGACGAGACCGCGCGCCGCACAGAGTCCCATAATATGCGAAAAAACCTCACGAGAGCGTCGGCCTTTCGAGGAGCGGGACAACATCACCTTTGCCAACATGGCGGCTGAGCACGGGACAGGGCTCCGTTTCGGGTTCGGGATAAAACTGCATCTCGGAGAGGCTCCCTCCGGTATAAGCAAAATTTCCGTTGGGCTCGTTACGGTAGGGGTGAATACGGGCGAGAAAATCATTCACGACGAGCGCGGCGAAGAACATGTTGACGCTGATGACGGCGGGCCTGTCTTCATCGATTCCGCGCAGGTAGCCTTCCTTGACTTGGCGCCGGTAAAGCTCGGGATCGGTCCGCCGCATTTCCTCGGCCTCAACGCGCCGCATGTCGTAGACACCTCGGCTCAACAAGCTTGATCGACCGGGCTGCAGGTAATGAACGGCGCCTGCGATCTTGTCAATACCACCTCGACCGTCGGCGTCCAGCCGAATGCCCACATCGAAATAGGGGAGGGTGTAGAAGGTCGCCAGCCGGTTTAGCGCGTGCCGCCCTTCGACGCCATCCATGCAACCAAACACAACGTCGCATTCGGCAACGCGGCGGACGGTTTCGGCTTCGATGAGGTTGGCGCGAAGCGGGAGTACTTCCTGATCGAGCCCCAGCCGCCTAATGGCATCCGCGAGCACATCGACTTTCGCCCGCTCCGACCGTGCATCCTCCATGCCTGAATTCAGAATTCGGTTGAGGTTTTTCTCTTCCACTGCGTCCGGATCTACCAAGACGAGGCGCCCAACGCCGAGACGGGCAAGCTGCTCGACAACAATGCTGCCGGTTCCGGAGCATCCGACAATAGCGGCCGAAAAACGGCGCAGGATATCCGTCGTCCCACGGCCAAAAGCCTGCGCGTGGCGGAGAGCAAAGCCATCTCGATCGAGAACCGGCGCACTTCCCCAGAAGCGGATATCGTCGCCGATCACCATGACCGAGGTGAGCGTTGAGATTACCTCGCCGCCGTCGCCCAGAATTCTGCCGAAAAGCTCTCCATCCGGAAGCATGATGAGACTGGCATGGTGCAGCCGGTCATCGAGAAGGCTGGCGATCGATGAGAAGAGCGCTCGATCGGACGCGTCGTCGGTAGCGGAGAACTTCCGACAGTCGGAGCCATGGCTGTGAACTTTGACAATCGCTAGCCCCTTGCCGAAAGCGTCGCGAATGAGCGGATCAACGGTATCCGTGGGCCATGTGATGCGATCGGCGCGGCGGTTACATAGGTCGTGTGGAATAGTCACGATTTTGCGCACCGTCAAGATGTGCCGGTCGGGTCCAGAGCGGCGCCCACAGAGCAGCAGGGACACGGCTTCCATTCCATCGCCGGGAAAGAGGTGTGAGCGCAGTGTGGTGTGCTGCGCCTCGGTTATCCGAAGCGCGTAAGTCATGCCGCTCTGGCAAACTCCCGGCTTAACCAATCGGAAACCAGCGAGAGATGGCTCGCGATATCGTCGACGCCGACGCGCCACGGGTTCTGGCTCGTGCGATGGCGTGACCAACGCTGCCACGTCGCGCCTGCGATAGCTTGCGTAGAAAGGGCGTTGATCGCTCTGCCGTCACGGCGCGCGAGATGCTGCTGAAAGTAAACCATATCAATCTGGCTGTCGGAATAATTGGCCGGGATCAGGAGGGCGAGGCTGCTGGTCTCGTGGTTGTATCCGGCGGGCAGCTTCCAGCCGTGAATCACCAGCCACTGGTTGCCGCCATCGCGGATAGCTTCCCAGGATAGGCCCAGGCCGTTAAGATACTCTTCGTCGGAAGCTGGTAGCCGGAAATCCTGCCGGACACGGAGGCCCTCGCGGCCCTCTGTCGTGTCCTTCGGCATCGTTGTGAAGCGTTCGACTCCCGGCTCCCTCAGGTTCACAACTTCGAGTGGTCCGATCAAAATCGGCTGGTGACCGCGCTTGTGCTGGTAGAGCTTGAATTTCTCGGGCGTCTTCCCAACTTTGGCGAGGATCTGCTCGCCGTCGATCTCGGGTACATCGACGACGATGCGCTCCTTATCGACGCGGAATGCGTAATGCCGAGCGTGAGGCGCGTGTGTGCCGTGGCGTTTGGAATGTTCTTCAAGTTCGACAATTTCGATCACAATCACTTCGATCGTTTCGGTATTCGCCCCCGAGGGGGCGGTCTGCTGGGGTTCAATCGTGTCCATATTTCGGTCCTTTCAAGTGGATTTTGAGTACTGCTTAACCTCGTTGCCCACTCTACCACGCGATGCTTGCGATGTCAAGCAGTCACCAAGCACTGCTTGTGCTGGAGAGCGGGCCGGGCGTAAACTTGAAAAGGACTCACTTCCAGATTGCCAATCATGGAAAAATCGCCATCCAAAGAGAACCCGGAGCCAACGCTTGGTGCCTACCTCAAAACCCTCCGGGGCTCGCGGGGGTTCAGCCTGCGAGAAGTTGAAGAAGCGACCGACGTCTCCAACGCATATCTCAGCCAATTGGAGAATGAGAAGATTTCGAAGCCTTCGCCGCATATCCTGCACAAGCTCGCCGGCTTTTATGGAATTGCTTACGAGCTGCTGATGGAAAAAGCGGGATACATCAAGCGGGAACCTGTCGCCGAACGAAGCGGCCGTGTCGCAGCTTCATCGCTCGGTACGATCAGCCGCGATGAAGAGACCGCTCTTCTTGAATATTTGAGTTTCATCCGATCTCAAAAGAGGAAAAAAGGTGGCTAGGCCTGACGATCAGACCGTAAGTGCCTCGGTATTGGCCGAGATCCGAAAGGAAGCGGACCGCATTCTGCGCGCGGCCTCCGCCTACGGCCGGTTTCCGACGCCCGTCGACGATATCGTCGCTGTGGCACGGCTCAAGATCGAGAAGGAAGCGTCCCTGGATGTCGGCTACCTCACCCGGATGTACAAGCGAGTGACCGGAACGATCAAACACGCGGTTGATAAAGTTTGGGGATTGTTCCACTCCGGGGACAAGCTCATTTATCTGGACCTGAGCGTCGCGGAAACAAAGCAGCGTTTCGTTTCTCTCCATGAGACCGGCCACGGGTTTCTGCCCTGGCAGAAGGATCTTTACGCGCTCCTCGAAGACGGCGATTCCGCGCTCGATCCCGATCCAGAGGAGGATTTCGAGCGGCAGGCAAACGTGTTCGCGTCCGAAGTGCTCTTTCAGCTCGACGGGTTTGAGACCGCTGCCAATTCCAGCGCTTTCACCATCAAGACACCGATGGAACTCGCCAAGCGTTACGGGGCGTCAAACTATGCCGCGATCCGACGGTTCGTTTCGAAAAGTCACGACACCTGCGCGGTGTTCGTTCTCGAACCGCCCGTGTGGGAAGCGGGCAGGGGCCATACCTATCGGCTTCGCCGGTGCATCTCGTCGCCATCTTTTTCCAAGCGATACGGTTCGATTCAGTGGCCGAACGTTTTCTACGCGAACGATAATGGGTTAGCCGCGAAGCTCCCGACGCACTTCAAGCGGAAAATGACGACACGGTGCCGAGTTCCTTCTCCCGTGCCAGGAGAACAGGAGCGTTTCTATCTCGAAGCCTTCGATACCACATATCAGACCTTCGCCCTCGTTTTCCCGGAAAGCGAACTCAAGGCAATCAAGGCCCGTGTACTGGTGGCATAGACGGATTTGCACGATGCTGCCTCAAGTAGCGAGCGAACTAAAGAAAAGTGAATGAGCGGCGGCTGTCCGAAGCGGTAGCAAAGGGATGTGAGGTTCGGTACGGTTGGCATTCTAGTTTAACAGGATGCTGTTTGTTTTCAGCAGAAACGTTCCTTCATGTCAGTGTATCGAAGCCGGGATTCTCGCTTGTCTTAGTAAGCGCGAGTTTCTCGCGTCGCAAGGTAAGCCAATACCCTAATTTGGCATCCTTTCTGGGCCCGTCCATCGACGGGCCCTTCGTAATTTGGGGGGCGAATGCGGCCAGCGAGCATTTGCACGGGCCGGGGCGCGGTGGGGCGAGGCGCTGGTTTGAGCCGCGGGGCGGGTCCGTGGCCTTGGGGGATTGGGGAGATTGGCGACTGACTAGCGGGGTTAGTGGATGGTGCGGGTTTTGCGGTTCATGTAGTCCATCAACAGGTATTGGCCGAGGTTGACGGGGGTTGTGAAGTAGGCTTTGCCGCGGCAGAGTTCGGTTACTTTCTGGACGAAGTGGACCAGGCCGTAGTCGCTGGCGAGCATGAAGGTGTTGATTAAGATGCCCTGGCGTTTGCAGCGGGAGACTTCTTCGAGGGTGCGGCTGATGACGAGGGGGTCGAGGCCGAAGGCGTTGCGGTACATGCGGCCGTCGTCGAGAGTGACGGCGGAGGGTTTGCCGTCGGTGATCATGACGATTTGCTTCATATCCTTTTTCTCCTGGGCGAGGAGGCGTTGGGCGAGGATGAGGCCGTCACGGGTGTTGGTGTAATAGGGGCCGACCTGGACGCGGGCGAGCTCAGAGAGGCGGAGCTCTTCGGCCGAGTCGTGGAAGAGCACGCAGCGGAGGCTGTCGCCGGGGTACTGGGTGCGAATGAGGTGGGCGAGGGCGAGGGCAACTTTTTTGGCTGGCGTGAAGCGGTCCTCGCCATAGAGGATCATGCTGTGGCTGCAGTCGAGCATGAGGACGGTGGCGCAGGAGCTCTGGTATTCGGACTGGTGGACGTGGAGGTCGGAGTATTCGAGGTCGATGGGGAGTTTGAGGCCGTCGCGGCGGAGGGCGGAGAAGAGGGTTTCGCTGATGTCGAGGTTGAGGGTATCGCCGAACTCGTAGAGCTTGGCGGCGCCCGAGGCTTCGACGCCGGTGGCCATATCGCGGGTGTCGTGGGCGCCGAAGCTAGAGCGGCCGAGGGAGCCGAGGAGGTCCTTGAGGGTTTTGAAGCCGAGGAAGTCGAGGCTCTTGTCGGTGACTTCGACGCGGACGGGAGGAGTTGGTTCTTTGGAGGAGCCGGGGCCGGTTTGGGGGCTGGAGTCGGCGTCCATATTGAGGTAGCCGTTATCGATCAGCTTTTCGACCATGCGATCGATTAAGCTCTCCAATTGCTCGCCGCTCATGTTTTCCAGTTGCTCGCGGATCTTATCGGCGCGCGAAGGGTCGAACAGGTCGCCGCTTTGGAGGGCTTGCAGGATGGCGTTTTTGAGGTCTTCGAGGGTGTGCTGGTTGGCCTCGGCGAACTGCATGTAAGGGTTCTGGAAGCCGCTGGAAAGGAGGAAATCGGAGAGGGCGCGGAGGAGGTCTTCGGCGTCGATGTCGAAATCGTCGCCGGTGTATTTGGAATAGCGAATCCACTTCATGGCGAACTCCGTGCCGCGGACCTGGGCGGCGGGCTAATTAAACTGACGCTTCGGTTTGGCGCGGGTTTCGCCGGGCTCGCCGGGTTCGCGGCGGCGCTCGTCGGCGGTGAAGCCCCGCTCCTCGCTGCGGCTGAGGCGGCGGTGAGCGTAGAGGCCTTCGAGGATGAATTCGGCGGCGGAGGCGCGGAGGGCATCGGGCTCGGAGGGGCCGAGGCCGAGGGCGCCGGTTTTTTCGAGCAGGCCCTGGATGGGGCCGAGCTGGCGGACCATTTCCGAAGACGGGGTGGACTCGCCGAGCTTGAGCGAGCCGCCGAGCTCGAACCACTGGATGATGGCGGCGAGGTTGAGGCCGTCGAAGTAATTGGAATAGACTTTGCCGACGGCAGTGCGGATGAGGTCGCGGGCGACCTGGTCGCCGCCCTTGAGCTCGCCTTCGTATTCGAGCTCGAGCTTGCCCGTGATGGAAGGGAGCGCGGCGTAGAGATCAAGGACGCGGGGGACGACGACATCCTCGCCGGCGGCGAGAGCGCGGCGCTCGGCGTTGGAGACGACGTTTTCGAGAACCGAGATGGGGAGGCGCTGGCTGACGCCGGAGCGCTTGTCGACCTTCTTATCCTCGCGGGCGAGGAAGGCGAGTTGTTCGACGCACTCGCGGAGGAAGGAGGGTACGAGGATGGAGGCGGGCGAGGGGCGCGAGGTCCAGGCTTCCTGGCCGGTGATGGCGAGGCCCTGATCGATGGTGAGGGGGTAGTGGGTGCGGATCTCGCTGCCGATGCGGTCCTTGAGGGGGGTGATGATTTTGCCGCGGGCGGTGTAGTCTTCCGGGTTGGCGGTGAAGACGAGGAGGAGGTCGAGGGGAAGGCGGACGGGGTAGCCCTTAATTTGCACATCGCCCTCCTGCATGATGTTGAAGAGGCCGACCTGAATTTTTCCGGCGAGATCGGGGAGTTCGTTGATGGCGAAGACGCCACGGTTGGCGCGGGGCAGGAGGCCGTAGTGGACGGTGAGCTCGTCGGAGATGTCCTGGCCGCGGCGGGCGGCCTTGATGGGATCGATGTCGCCGATCATGTCGGCGATGGTGACGTCGGGGGTGGCGAGTTTTTCGACGTAGCGGTGCTCGGGGGTGAGCCAGGCGATGGGAGTGTCGGCGGGCTCGGAGGCGACCAGATCGCGGCAGCGGCGGCAGATGGGGCGATAGGGATTGTCGCGGATTTCGCAGCCGGCGATGTAAGGCGTGGCTTCATCGAGAAGTGTTGTGAGCATGCGGATGAGGCGCGTCTTGGCCTGGCCGCGGAGGCCGAGGAGGATGAAATTATGGCGGCTGAGAATGGCGTTGACGATTTGGGGGACGACGGTGTCGTCGTACCCGATGACGCCGGGAAACAGCGGCTCCTTGCGCTGGAGCTTGCAGATGAGGTTGGCGCGAAGCTCGTCTTTGACGGTGCGCGTGGAGAGAAGAGCCTCGGAAAAACGGCTTTGCCTGAGCTGGCCTAACGATCGGGGAAGTTCGGGCATGTGAAGAAGACTCCGGCCTACGGCGATTGTAACAGACGATGGCGGGCGCGCCGGGCAGCGTGATGCCGCGGGCGGCGGCGCCGGAGATAAGATGGAGCAGCGCTCGAAGGGCTACGCGGCGCGGCGGCGGGAGCAATGAGGTGACACAGCGATGAAGAAAGTGGTGCTGGCGTGGGTGATGGCGATGGGAGCGGCGGTTCCGTTTCACGGGGCGTCGTACTATCCGGAGCGGCTGGAGGACGCGCGGGCGGTGTACCTGACGCCGGACGGGTTTGGGGTGAAAGGCGACGGGAAGGCGGACGACAGCGCGGCGGTGCAGGCGGCGATCGACCGCGTGCAGGAGAGCACGGGCGAGGGCATCGTCTTTATACCCGAGGGGCGGTACCGCATCACGCGGACGATTTATGTGTGGCCTGGGATCCGGGTGATCGGATATGGGGCCAAGAGGCCGGTGTTTGTGCTGGGGGACAACACGCCGGGGTATCAGCAAGGGATCGGGTACATGTTTTACTTCGCGGGATTCCGGCCGCGGGCGCGGGCGGGCGGAGGGTTCGGCGGGTTTCCGTTCCGGCCGGTGACGTCGCCGCAGGGGACGGTGCCGTTGAATCCGGCGATCATGGACGCGAACCCGGGGACGTTTTATTCGGCGATGAGCAACATAGATATCGAGATCGGGGAAGGGAACGCGGCGGCGGCGGGCATACGGTTTCACGTGGCGCAGCACGGATACCTGGCGCACATGGATTTTCATGTCGGCTCGGGGCTCACCGGGTTGAACGACGTGGGCAACGAGGGCGAGGACCTGCACTTTTACGGCGGGCGGTACGGCATTCTGACGAAGAAGCCGTCGCCGGCATGGCAGTTCACGCTGATCGATTCGACGTTCGAGGGACAGAGGGAAGCGGCGATCCGGGAAAACGAAGCGGGTCTGACGCTGGTGGATGACGAATTCCGGAACGTGCCGACGGCAGTGGAGATCGATGAGCATTATTCGGACGAGCTGTGGGTGAAGGACGCGCGGATGGAGAACATCAGCGGGCCGGCGTTTTTGGTGAGCAATGAAAACAGCCGGATGACCGAGATCAATTTCGAGAACATCGTGTGCCGCGGCGTGCCGGTGTTCGCGCGGTTTCGCGAGAGCGGGCGGGAGGTGGCGGGCAAGTTCGCGATGTACGAGATGAAGACGTTCTCGCACGGGCTGACGCTCGACGGGGTGGGCGCGGAGGGGAAGATTCAGACGCGTATGGCAGTGAGGATGTTGAAGAGCATGCCGGAGCGCGGGCCGGCGGCGATCGGGGCGCCGCCGCCGGAGGGGACGTGGGTGAACTTGCGGACGGAGGGGGCCAAGGGCGACGGAGTGACCGACGACACGGCGGCGATCCGGAAGGCGATCGCGGAGCACCGGGCGATATACGTTCCGTCGGGGCGTTATGTGGTGAGGGACACGATTGCGCTGCGTCAGGACACGGTGTTGATCGGGCTGCATCCGGATGCGACGCAGTTCGACCTGCTGGACGGAACGCCGGGATTCCAGGGCCCGGGAGCGCCGCGAGCGCTGCTGGAGGCGCCGCGGGGCGGGAGCAACATGGTGATGGGGATCGGGCTGTACACGGGAGGGATCAACAGCCGCGCGGTGGGGGCGCTGTGGATGGCGGGGCGGAACTCGCTGATGGACGATGTGCGATTTCTCGGCGGGCACGGGACCACGGGGCCGGACGGCAAGAGGGTGAACCCGTACAACCCGACGCACACGGGGGACCCGGACAATCACCGGAAGTGGGACGCGCAGTATCCGAGCCTGTGGGTGACGCGGGGAGGCGGAGGGACGTTCGCCAATATCTGGACGCCGGACACGTTCGCCGATGCCGGGATGAGGGTGAGCGATACGGCGACGCCGGGGCGAGTGTACGAGTTGTCGAGCGAGCACCACGTGCGGAACGAGATTGAACTGAGGAGGGTGGCGAACTGGGAGCTGTACTCGCTGCAGACGGAAGAGGAGAGCGGGGAGAGCGGGTTCGCGCTGCCGCTGGAGATTGCGGAGTCGTCGAATCTCACCATCGCGAACTATCACGGCTACCGGGTGGTGCGGAGCACGCAGCCATTCCGGACGGCGATTCGCGTTTCGGGCTCGAAGGGGATCCGGTTTCGAAATGTGCATGTGGACAGCAACAGCGCGATGGCGATGTGCGACGCGGAGGGGAATTGCCGGCAGTACGTGAGGTCGAGCAAGGTGTCGTTTGACGATGCTCTGGTGGATGAGACGCGGGGCGCGGCGGTGCGGGACCGGGAGTTCGCTTGGCTGGATTGGCCGGGAGAAAGCGCGGCGGGAGAGACGGGGAAGAACGGAGCGCGGCGGGGCGCGGGCGTGGTGGAGGCGGGGGCGCGGGTGGAAGAGCTGCGGGACGGCTTCTTCAATATTTCCGGGGCGGCGGTGGATGGGCAGGGAAATCTTTATTTCGTCGATGCGCGCTGGCAGAGGATTTACAAGTGGGCGCCGGAGACGAAGGAGCTTTCGATTGTGCGGGACGATCCGCTGGACCCGGTGAACCTGTTCTTCGACAAGGCGGGCGATCTGATGGTGGTGTCCTCGGGCGGAAAGGGGATGACGGTGTACACGTTCCGGCCGGACAGCCCGGAGGATGAGGTGAAGGTGATTGAGCCGGAGGCGGCGGCGGAGCGGGCCGGGATGAGCGCGGCGCTGCCGGTGAGCGCGTGGGTGAACGGCGATTTCACGAACACGTTCTCGCCGGAGAGTTACCGGTACAAGACGCTGGAGGAGATGTTCCGGACGGTGATGGCGGCGCGGAGGACATACGATTATGTCTCGCCGGATCGGACGGTGTTTCTTCCGGCCGATGAAGCTTTCGTTCAGGGCGAGCCGTATTACGGAAATAAGTTCGGCTATGTCTTACAGGCTTACGGCCTGGCGCGGGCGGCGGCGGGGCATCCTTTCTATGTGAGCAACGAGGCGGAGGAGAAGACGTACAAGGCGCGGGTGAGGGCGGACGGGACGCTGGACGATTTGGAATTGTTCGCGACGCAGGGAGGCGAGAGCCTGGCCGAGGACCGGGCGGGGAACGTGTATCTGGCGGCGGGGCAGGTGTATGTGTACGACGCGGCGGGGAAGCGGATGGACGAGATCAAAGTGCCGGAGCGGCCGAACGACATCGTGTTTGGGGGAAAGGACGGGAGGACGCTGTTCATTCTGACGCGAACGGCGTTGTACGCGTTGCGGACGCGGGTGGGCGGGCTTTGAGCGGGGGGCGGAAAATTACCGATCGGGGCGGACGGCGACATCGGTGGGGACGGCGGCGCAGAATACTTCGGAGGGATGGCGGCCGCAGACACCGGGGTCGTCCTGCAGACGTTTGGTGCAGGCGTTCAGGGCGGCGATGTTTTTGGAGGCGAGAATGACCATGTCGTGGTCGGCGGAACTGATGCGGACGAGATAGACGAGGCGGACGTGGTTGCTGCCTTTCGGCAACGGGAACGGGAGCGGGAGCGCGGCGGCGTCGCGAACGGTTTTGCCGTCGATGGTTGTTTCGGCGGATGCGAACTTGAGGCGGACTCCGCGGTTTGCCGTGCCGGTGACGGAGTAGGAGAAGCTGCGATAGCCGATGACGGATGGGGAAGAAACGACCAGCGTGTGGCCGTCTTCGGAAGGGGCGGCGGCGGCGACGGCGGCGACTGCACCTTGCAGGGGGACTACGATGCGGATGTGGGAGCCGGGAGTGAGATCGGTGTAGGAGTTGCGGGCGAGGATGGTTTGAGGGGCGGAGGGAGCGGAGAAGTTTTTGTGGCTGCAGGCGGCGGAGGCGACCATGAGGAGCAGGCCGGTGGGGAGGAAGAGCGAAGGGAGACGGCGTGCGGGAGACGCGGCAGGCAATGCATTCGCGAGTCTATCGGAACGGCGGCGGCTGTGGCAAGGAAGGCGGGATGCGGGTGCGCGGGATGAGACGGGCGGGGTGGGCGGCGGGCCTGTGGATGCTATCGATCGGGGCCGCGGGGGCGGGTCCGGATGCGTCACAACCAGCCGCGCCGGGCGTGTTGGTGGATGCCGGCGGGTACAGGGTCCATTTGTACTGCACGGGAGCAGGAGGGCCGGCTATGGTTGTGGCGGGAGGCGGCTTTTCTTTCGACTGGGGGCTGGTCCAGCAGGACGTGGCGAGGTTCGCGCGCATCTGTACTTATGACGCGTCGGGGACGGCGTGGAGCGATGCGAATCCGGGGACGAAGGGCGGGGGCGCGCCGGGCTGCGCGGAGAGAGTGGAGGAGCTTCATCGGGTTTTGAAGAAGGCGCCGGTGGACGGGCCTTACGTGCTCGCCGGTTTTTCGATCGGCGGGCTGTACGCGCGGCTGTATGCGCAGATGTATCCGGGCGAGGTGGCGGGGATGGTGATTGTGGATCATGCGTTTCTCGATCCGGGGGGAGCGCCGGAAGGGCGTGCGGGAGGCGCGGGCGCGGCGCATTCGCCAGCAGAGGTGGACAGCGCGCCGGTGCTAATTTCTCAGACGCCGATTGTTCTGGAGATCGAGGACGACCGGAACTTCGCGCGGCTGCCGCGGAGCAATCGGGAGATGCACGCGTGGGCGATGGCCCGGCAACCGGCACGGCCGACGTTGGAGGCGGCGGAGGGATGCCGGGCGGCGGTGAGGAGAGCGGAGGGGGACGGGCACCCGCTGGGATCGAGGCCGCTGGTGGTGGTCAGCACGGCGAACGAGACGCCGGGCTACGCGGAGCTGCAGAAAGAGCTGCTCACGCTATCGCGGAACAGCAGGCAGATGATGGCGGCGCACAGCTCGCATATGGTGATTGTGGATGAGCCGGGAGTGGTTGTGAGCGCGATGGAGGAGGTGGTGAAGGCGGTGAGGAGCGGCGGGGCGTTGAGGAAGTAGGCGGAGGTGGGGAGGAGGGCATCGAACGCGGGGGCGATCTGATATGCTCTGTTCTGTATTTTTGAGCGGCGCGGGGAGAAGCGGGCCAGGGGCGAGTCCGGAAGCGCGGCGAAGGGTAACGGAGACAGAGCGAGGAGGGAGGCGCGGGCGGGGATGGCGGCGCACGCGGCGAGTGAGCGGAGATGACGAACGAACTGCCCGAGATCGACTTTCAGCAATTCTGGCGGCGGCTGCAGCAGTTGGGGCTGAACGCGTACGAAGCGCGATCGTACCTGGTGTTGATCGGCCATCCGAGGTTCAAGGCGCTGGAGCTGGCGGCGCGGGCGCACGTGCCGCGACAGAAGATTTACGAAGTGCTGGACAGCTTGGTGGAGAAGGGTTTCGCGCAGGTGGTGCAGGAGAAGACGAAGCTGTTTTCGGCGGTGGAGCCGGGGCTGGCGGTGCCGGGGTATCTGGCGAGGAAGGCGCAGAACCAGCAGCATGAGCTGAGCGAGCAGGCGCGGCTGGCCGGGGCGCTGGTGGACGATCTGGCGGGGGCGTACTCGCGGGGGCAGGGCGGGCGGGGGACGCTGGATTTTCTGAGGATCGTGACCGAGCCGGGGCAGATCGGGACGCAGTACCGGAAGATGCTGGCGGAGGTGTCGGAAGACTACGCGGAGTTTTCGCGGCCGCCGTACGCGGTGGATCCGCTGGACGAGCAGTTGGTGAAGCAGGCGCGGGCGCGGGGGGTGAACTGCCGGCTGCTGCTGCAGAGGGGAACGCTCGATGAAGTGCACCGGCAAAGGCTGGAGGAGTATGTGGCGGCGGGTGTGGAGGTGAGGGAGGCGGAGTCGCTGCCGATGAAGCTGGCGCTGTTTGACGGGCGGCAGGGGATGATTTCGCTGCTGGATCCGATTGTTACCAAGCCGAGCTGGACGGCGGTGATGTTTGAGCACGCGGGGATGATCGAGGCGATGCAGGGGTTGTTTGAGACGTACTGGAAGCGGGCGGAGACGCTGAGCCACCGGGCGGCGCGGTAGGGGAACGGGAGGCGCGGCGTTAGCGGGCGGCTTCGGCGACGCGGAGACGGCCGTCTCCGGTGCGGTCGATGAAATACCGATAGATCCGGTCACCGTCGATCACTGCGATTCCGAAGCTGGTGGCGAGGAGCGTGGCGTCGCCGGCGCCGGCGAAGCCGTAGACCGCGTCGGGGAGTTCATACTTGCGGACGGACTGCGTGTGGCGATCGTAGCGAAGCACGCCCGCGGGTGAGCCGCCGTACTCACCGAATTGAAAGATGCCCAGCCAGACGGCATCGGGGGCGACGCGAAGGGCGGAGACGGAGAACGCGGCAAGCTCGGGCGGCGCGATGAGGTGGTATTGGAGATCGGCGGTGTCGAAATAGCCGAAGCCGCCGACGCCGGTGTTGCCCTCGCCGTCGTAGAACGCCTTGCCGAACCAGAGCCTGCCGCCGTCGGGCTGCGTGGGTCCGAAGTATTCGTCGATGATCGTGCTCGCGCGGACGTAGTTGTCATTGACGCGCGCAGGGCGGGCTTGGGCGAAATCGTCGAAGCTGGATTGGGGCAGCGGGTATTGCTTGCCGCGCGGGCCGAGGATGGAGTGCGGCTGGTTGCCCGCGGCGAGCGTGAAGGCGCGGGAGGGTCCGAAGCGAGGCGGCGTGGAATTCGCCGGCAGGACGTAGAGAATCTGAGACCCGTCCATACCTACCGTTTCCCGGGAGGTTTTGACGCGGGCGAGCCAGGGGGCGGCTTCGGCGGCGCCGAGAATTTGGAAGGGCGGGGATTTGCCGGGACGGGCTTCGACGGCGACGAGGCGCTTCGTGTCGCTTCCGACGAACACGGGGCCGCCGGATGCGGCAGGTGAGCGGGCGAAGACGCGCATCATCGCGAAGGGCCGATAGTCGAAGCGGGCGATGAGGGCCTTGGCGCGAATGTCGTAGATGAATTTCCGATTGGGACCCTGATAGCCTTTCTCGCCGGCGCAGGAGATGACGGTGTCGGTGGAAGTAGCGCGCTCGATGCGGGCGGCGCAGTCGGGAAGGCCGGGATCGAGGGCGAGGAGATAGACCTTGTTCGCGGGGGCGGACTGCTGCAGCAAGAGGCCGAGCTTGTGGCGCTGGCTCCAGACGAACTGCGGGGCGCCGGGAGTGGGCGGCCAGTTGGCGGGGCTTGCCAGGACGATGACGAGGTCGAGATTGGCGCTGACGCGGGCGCGGTACAGGATCCGGCGATCGGCGAGGGTGGGATCGGCGCGGCGGACGACGTTGAGGACAGCGGAATCGGCGGGTGTGGCCGGCAGCAGCGGCGGCGTGGAGAACAGAAGGAGGCAGAGGGCGCGGGGGAGCGTCGGAATGCGGAGCGGCGCCCGCCGCCGGCTCGGGGAGGCGAGAGCGGGCATGGCCACGAGGAGAGGATACCACGAGGCGATTTTTGGGCTGGGGCGCTAGCGTTTTTCGAAGAAGAGGAGGTATTGGTAGGGGAGAAAGTCGAGACGTTTGGTGAGACGGAAGCCGGCTTTGCCGAGCTCGGCGATGACTTCGTCGTCGGAAAGTTTCATGGAGAGCGGCGGGCCGA
>DAIDHC010000201.1 GCA_027452065.1 Bryobacterales bacterium | reverse complement strand
GTGTCGTTGGGCACTTTGTGCTCGATGAAGTCCCACCCCAGCCGCAGGACTTTGTCATAGCCCCGGTTCGCCGCCGGCTCATACCAGGCCAGCAGCTTCTCCTGCGAATCCAGCACCGGCGCGTGAAAGGTCACCTGAGCGTTCACATACCGCGGCGCCTGCGCCCGCAGCGCCCCGGCCACCAGCATCAACCCGACAATTCCAACCCGCATAACCCTCCCGTTCATTGGTCCCAAAACATCATATGTTTAACCCTCCGATCCGTCAAGCGATGCCGATGTCCCGCCCGGCGGGCCTCACCGTTCCACCCATCCACGCCCAGGACGCCACGCTGGTCTCGGCGGAGGCGGTTTTCGAAACGTTGGACAACGGCAAAGACCACGACTCGATCGTCTGCATCGCCGTCAAAAACGGCAACACCGTCAGCCTCGACATCCGCTCCGGCTCGACCCGCAGCGCGCTGGCCGGCCGCACCAAAACCGAGCTGCCTTTCTCCACCAACGGCAACGACAAGTGGGAGTTCGACTACGTCCTCCGCCTGATCTGGTCCGACGGCAACTCCACCGAAGTCCGCTACAACGGGCAGGTCCTGACGCAGGACGACAGGTACCGCAGCTACACCGTCTCGCTGTAGTTCGCCGGTTTCGCAGGCCGGTGCCTCGCGCGTCGGCCTTCGCCGCGATGCGCTGGCGCAGAACGCCCAGTACCCGAAGTCCGCGCTCCCACTGATGAACCGCATTGACCAGGAGGTCATCGAGCCGCTCGCCCACGGCGCCTCCCAACGGCACGTCCTCGCCGGCTGCCCCCAATGGGAACCGGATGACTTCCGCGCCGTCTATGCCTGCTCCGGCGATCTTGCCGACGGCCGATAAGCCTTCTAACGCGCCAGAAGGCAGAACCGTCGGGGACAAAACTTTAGCAGCATCCCGCGCCCGCCGCATTGACCGACAACCAGCGTCGCCAGGTCCCTATCCCTCAAAGCGCGCGTGAACGAATCAACACCACCGATATGAGGCTGGACTCGATCGCCGGGGACTTTGGGTAACGTCGAGGCGACGGGCTCTACGACGACCTCGGCGCATCAAAATTTCATGGGGGCGGAAGTACCCACATCGATTGTTTGGCGAACGAACGCCTGACAGCATCAGGCTTAGGTCCACAAACTTTCGCATGGGAAGATTCTTGCGGCAGGGGATCCGAGAACACGGTCTGCCCTTGCGACCGGCAAAACCCGGCCTGAAGAGCCACGAGAGCGTAATTCTCGTGGCCGACCATGACCCGACGGACTTCCCCCCTTTCCGAGTCAATTACGTCTTGCCGGTAAACCGACATTGGGTCGCCGTCACGATCATCTTCGAAGGCAGCCGACGAAGGTCGCTGCCGACCGAGCTTCTGATCGTAGTAAAAGTGCCGTGGCGGAACACGGCGAAGAAGCGAAACCTCATCCCTCACGGCTGGGTCATCGGGGAACTTTGCCGCGCAGTCCTCCCGAGTGCTCAAAGTCCTGATCTCACCTTCCGGAGGCTCTCTTGACCCAAGCCTTCAATTGGGCCTCGTTTCCCGCAAGCGGCCCGTCAAAGCCCTCTCCAGCCTCGACATCCTCGGCGAACCAGCTAATCCTCTCGGGCGTATCAATGTAGAGCTCGATATCCACCGACGCCGTGTGCCACTCAAGCTGGATCCCCCCCTGGACCCTCGGCACCACCGCTGGTGGCGAACTCTCCCGGTCAAGAACGTCACCGAGCAATCGAATCGCGCGAACCGCATTTCGCGGATCAATGGCCCTCGCGGAGTACGAGTTCCACCCTGGCGGAAGGCTGAGCAGATCCGCGATTGCCTCGACGGACATAAGGAAGACGGGGGACATCGAATGACCGCCAGGCACCTCGACAACCCAGTCCGTCCCACGCTTTCGGATCGCGATCGTCTGAAACGCAGACGCGGGTTCCTCAAACGCGGCAGTGACGATCGATGGCCGCGCCAAAACGTCGGCCAGCGTCATCGCTGAGAGCCAGGGACCGGGCTGGATCGCCCCCTCGGCCAAACCATAGTTGTTTTCGGACACCATCATTGCCTCAGGCATCTTTTCTCCCCCACACTCGTTGCAAGTCCGGCGTTGTCAAGTCCGCGAAGCCCTTCACGATCCATCGCCGCCCCAGATCGAAGAATGAGAATGCACCGTCGATTCCCTCGCCCACAGGCGTACCGCGTGCCGTTAGGTTCAAGATGAACATCGGAGCATTGTCGATCTTTCTCCACCCAGGTTGCACGACAGCATGCAACCTTCCAAGTGGCTTGCCGGATTCATCAGGAATCACGTAGCGCACATGTATGCTGGCGTCCTCGGGGTCAGGAAGAATCGAGGCAGCCGCGAGCCGCGACCAGATCGAAAACACCCTGTCCAGTTGTCCATGGCTCGTCCAAGCATCGTCCCGCTCAATATGATTGACGTAGCTCACCTCGCACTGATTCACCGCGAGAGCACCCAGGTCCTCATCTTTTAGAAACGCCTCCAGCTGCGATACTTCCTTCCGGAACCTTTCGCGGATCGGCTCGTAACGCGGATACGGCACCAAGTCCTCGGTCTTGCGCCAATTACGGATGAAGCGATTCGACTGCACCTGAATCAATTCCGTCTTGTTGGCGTTCAAAAACCAAACCCGAGGCAGTGGAGGTCGCTCCTCAACGATGACCTTGATCTGGGACGGAGACGGCAGTTCGTATTTCTCGAAAACTGGAGGCAGCGGAGGGTGTTCCTCGATCACCGGTAACCGGTCGCGAAACCGCATCCACAGAAGGCCAAGGTGCGCACTCGTCAAGCCAGAAATCGGCTCAAATTGGAGCGACAGGACGGTCTCCGCTACCGGCGGCCGGCTGAAGTCTGGAAGATCGTCAGGGCGCGACATCATGATGGCGCACCGATGCAGCCTAGTCGCTCATTCCATCGTTTCCTTGGCGCCAGCGTGGTGCGAGCTCCCATGCTAACACTCGGACGCACACTAATGCGGAACCGTGACGCCCAGTTCAGCAAAACTGCCCCAGAGCCGCTGTTTTGTATATCAGATTTATTATCACCAAAATCTATGGTATACCATAGATGAGTGCCTCGGCTCCCTCAGTCTGCACCTGATCCAAAATTTTGGGATCGCCTGCGCGAAGCCCTGAGAACCCATATGAAGTCGTCAAACCTGAGACAAAAGGAGCTGGCGGCGCGGTTGGGCATCGACGCAACCACACTCAACAACTTCCTCAATCGAAAAAGCAAATCTTTGGGCGGGCTCCCCGTCGCCCTTGCGTGCACCCTTGTCGACCTCACCTGCGATGGAAAGACAATCGGTATTGTCCGGCGGGACCAAATCGAGAGGCCGGGGAGAACCCGGGGCGAGGAACAATTGGTGCTTGAGTTCGACGGCACGTTCGAACTTATGCGCGAGTCTAAAAATCCCACCCTCTTCGTCAGACGGCCAACTTCGCAACAAGGAAGCATCCGCCTCGCCATCAGAAATGTCGTCTAACGGCGACTCTCCAAACGGAGTTGGACGGGAGCCCGAGTCGAAGGTTACCAGCGGTCTCGACACGGGCGCGTTTCGCCATGTACAACAGGGCGCGCCCAGAGGCGCTTGAGCGCCCGGCAGTGGAAAGCCGATGTCGATCTCAACTACATCCGAGAACTCTTCGGAACACTGCACCATTTCACAAGGAATCCCTGCCATCGGATGGACGAACGGGGCCAACCGGCATGAGCGGGTTCGAATGTCTACCTTGGAGGCCGCCCATCTGTCGGTTGTTTGAAGCTTTTGCCAAAACACCCATGGTCGAAGCAACGCACAGGCTAGGTTTGGAGGGTTCCATTAGAAGTGGCTCGCGCGCGTCGGCCTGCCCCCTCACCCCTCGTACCTCCAGTTCCTCCGCTTCCCCTCGGCCAGCCACTCCACCGCCGTCGCGATGCGCTTGCGGCGGGTTTCGTCGCGCTTGGCTTCCAGGATCCACTCGATGTATTCCCGCTGCTGGCCCGGCGCGAAACTTCCGAACGCCCGCTTCGCCGCCGCGTTCTTCTCCAGTGCCGCCGCAAAGTCCTCCGGCGCCTCGATCGGCTTCTTCGGCGCCGTCCCTTTTCGCCGCGCCGCGCCCGCCGGCGCTTCCGCGGCCAGCCTCCACGCCTCCCTCAAATACCGCGCCAGGTCCTTCTTCGCCGGCAGATCCTTCACCCCCCGCACCTTCCCCAGCGACCCCATCCCCTCCTCGCCCAGCCTCCCCTCCTCTTTCAGAATCCGGTTCATCTCCGGATGCCAGAACGCCACCGCGCAGTGCGCCTGAAAAGCCCCTACCAGCGCCATCAGCCGCCCCTCGCGCAGAAACGCCGGCCGCCCCCACTTCATCCCCTCTTCCACCTCCGGGCACGTCTCGTGCACGATGTCCCGGAAATGCTCGATCACCGCCCGCGCAAACTGCGGCGCACGCGCAATGTAGGCGTCCACCACCGCGTTCTTCGCCATACCCCGACGCTACGCATCCGCGCCGGTGATGTCAATGTTTCGCTTTCGCGGCCGGCGCCCGCCCATCGCGACCTCTTCCCGGCACCCATCGTCGTGAACCGCGCACCCCGCCGCCTCTCTTGCGTCGCGCCCGCCAAAATCCGTATAACTTTTTATATTGGCCGGTGGGCGCCCCGCGGCGGCCGGCTTCATCTCATTCGGAGGCTCGCCGTGCCGTCGAGAAACGCATTGCGGCTCGTTCGCCCTTTTCCCGTCGTTATCCTCGCCCTCGTCCTGTTCCCGGTCCTCTCGATCCGGATCTCCGCCCAGCCCTATACCTGCGGCGCTCCGAACTTCTTAACCGAACAGCACGACAATTTTTTGTTTTCCAACGGTTTTGAATCCATCACGATCGAAACAATCCCGCAAAAACCAAACTCAATGCCGGTGTTGATCGATGCCCATTTTTCGTTCCCGCCCGGCGATTGGTCGCTCCGAGTAGGCAACGCCTCCTCAGGCCTCACCATTGAGGAAAGCGGTTCAGGCTATCAATCGCTCCGGAACTACCTGAACGAACTTTGCGGCGGTTCTCTACGCACCGGCACCACTGGGTCGGTTCATCGCGGGGCCGCCCCGGCCGGACTTTCCATTTATCCGCCCGTGTCCGGCCAAGCCTCACAGTCCATCGTCCAAGCCAACTTCCTCTCCGGCAGCACGGGCACCGCCTGGGCCGGCGACTCGAGCGTCACCATCTCCCCCGGCGGCAACGCCCCCACCGTTTCCTATCCGATCCCCTCCGGCGGCCAGGCCCTCATCGCCGCCGACTTCAACGCCGACGGCAAACCGGACATCGCGGTCATCTCGTTCCCCAATTCCGGCAACGGCTCGCTCTCCGTTCTCCTCAACAACGGCGACGGCACCTTCCAGCCCGCTAAAACGGTCGCCACCAACGGCGGCCCACTCTCCCTCGCCGCGGCCGACTTCAACGGCGACGGCAAACTCGATGTCGCCGTCTCCAATTCCACCAACAACTCGCACGACACCATCTCCTTCTTCGCCGGCAAAGGCGACGGCACCTTCGCCGCTCCCATCGACTTCCCCGTCGGCTCCGGCCCGGTCTCGCTCGTCGCCGCCGACTTCAATAACGACAACCGCCCCGACATCGCCGTCGCCGACCGCGCCTCGGCCGACCTCGCCGTCCTGTTGTCCAACACCAGCGGCCCCTTCCAGCCGGCCCGCATCGTCAAAACCGGCATCACCCGCCCGTCTCTGTCCTACCTCGATCTCAACCACGACGGCAATCTCGACCTCCTCGTCGCCGACCAGGGCACCTCGTCCATTTTCGTCCTCTCCGGCAACGGCGACGGCACGTTCCAGTCCCCCGCCGCCTACGCCTCGGCCGAACAGCCCGGCGCCGCCGCTGTGATTCCGCTGGAGGACAACAGCACCGTCATCGCGACCATGGACTACGCCTCCGGTCTGCCCACCTTCCAGTTCGCCGACCCCTCCGGCAACATGTCCACGCCGCCCATTCTCTTTTACAGCGGCAACGCCTTTGGCATCGCCGCCGCGCCCTTCAGCTCTACGGTCGCCGACATCGCCGTCGCCAGTTCCAACGGCGTTGTCGTTCAGACGCTCAACTCCGGCTTCCCCGCCGCCTCGCCCCAGACTCTCAGCACCGGCATCGCCGGGGCCGTCGCCTTCGGCAATTTCAACGGCGACAACGACACCGACCTCCTCATCGCCTCCGGCGGCCCTTCCGGAGGCCTCACCTTATACCCGGGCGAATCCGACGGCTCAACCTTCCGCCCCCCTGTCACCAGCCCCGGCCCGCCGCTCGCCGGCAGCATCGCCATCGCCGACTTCAACAGCGACGGAAGACTCGACGCCGTCATCGGCGGAGCCTCCGGTCTCACGCTCTCCATCGGCAACGGCGACGGAACTTTTCAGGCTCCCGTCTCCATTCCTCTGGCGGGCACTGCCGGCCTTTCTCCCTCGTCCGTCCTCGCCGCCAAATTCACCGCCGCGCCCAGCCTCGTGGTCACCCTCAACAACCCTCTCTTCGAGCCCGGCCGGCTCGTCGTGCTGAACAACGACGGCCGCGGCAATTTCTCCAGCGGCCCCGTCATCCCTTCCAGCGCCATCTCCGGCCCCATCGGCGGCATCGCCGTGGGCGATTTCAACGGCGACGGTCTCCTCGATCTCGCCGTCGCCAGCTCCCAGTTCTCCGGCGCGGCTAACTCTCAAATCGCCATCCTGCTCGGCGCCCACGGCGGCACATTCACTCAAGGCCCGATCACCCGGGTCAACGGCATCCCAACCTCGCTCGCCGCCGCCGACTTCAACGGCGACGGCTTCGCCGATCTCCTTCTCGGCGACTCCGGCACCAACGGCGCCTCCTACCTCATCAGCCGCGGCGACGGATCGTTCCAAGCCCAGACCCCCATGCAGGCCGGCGGTTCAACCCAGTTCGCCGCCGCCGCCGACCTCAACGCCGACGGCAAGCCCGACGCCGCCTTCGCCGGCAGCGCCCAGTTCGGCTACGTCAACTCCTTCGCTTCCAGTTACCTCTTTAGTCAGTTCCCGAAAACCCTCTCCGCCGCCGCTTCCTCCGCCGCCAACGGCAACATCAAAACCCTCGCTCCCGGCTCGCTCGGCACCATCTACGGCTCCTCGCTCGCCACCTCCATCGCCTCCGCCTCGACCCTCCCACTGCCCACCGCTCTCGGTGGCAGCAGCGTCACCGTCACCGATTCCACCGGGGCCTCCTACAGCGCTTCGCTCATTTACACGAATCCCGTCCAAATCAACTTCGTCGTCCCCTCGTCCCTCGCCGCCGGCCCCGCGACAATCAGCGTCTCGGCCAACGGCACACTCTCGGAAGCCAGCACCGAAATCGCCGCCGTCGCTCCCGGCCTGTTCACCATCGACGCCGCCGGCCTCGCCGCCGCCGACGTCCTCACCGTCTCCTCCTCCGGCGCCCAGACTCCGTCCAACGACTACGCCTTGAGCGCCGGCCAGGTCGTACCCAACCCCATCAGCCTCGGCTCATCCTCCGATCAGGTCTACCTCATCCTTTTCGGCACCGGACTCCGCGCCGCCGGGACGAAAGGCGTCTCCGTCACCGCCGGCGGCGCCAGTGCAACCGTCACCTACGCCGGTCCGCAAGGCGCCTTCGTCGGCCTGGATCAGGTCAACGTGCTGCTGCCCCGCTCGCTCGCCGGCAAAGGCGACATCGCCATCCAGGCCACCGCCAGCGGCGTTTCGTCGAACCCGGTCCACGTCACCGTGCAATAGCGCCCCGCGCTGCAGAACCAGCCCCCGTTGGTGACGCATCTCCCGCGCGCCCGCGACACCCTTACTGCCTCTCACTCCACTCTCCCTCACCCGGTTCCTACTACCGTCTACCTCTTTCGTACTTGCCCTAACTCGCGTTCACAAAAATCGTGAAACACTCATCCCCGTCCAGCCACTCGACTTACGACGTTTCTTCTCAAGCCGCCGAACGGGCCGCCGATACACTGAACACGGATGAGAAAATCAACTTCACACACGCACCTCCGCGCCGCGGCCGCCGATGCCCGCCCGCTCCCTCTCCACATGAATTCCGATTCCTCCTCTCCCTCCGCTGTTGCGCTTCCTCCGGTGACGCAAAAAATCGCTTCCGAAGCCCGTTTTCCGGCCTCGCTGACGCTGGTTTCCTCCCAAGCCTCTGATTCTGGGTCCGGCGGCGCGCGCACATTTCAGGCCTGTTTTTCCTCGCGTTCCGTCACGGCCTCCGCCCCATCGGCCTGCGACAATTTCGCCCTCATTTGCACTATGTCAATGCGGAAACAAATCTACCCGAAAATGAATCAAAACGATCTGACCGCTTTTGAACCGCTCGCCGAAGAAGAAACCGACGATTTCCTCGATTATATGGAGATCATGGATCTCATCGAGGCTCTCGAAAACGCCGGCCCCGAGCTCTAGCGCGCGCCGCGCCGAACGCTCCCGGCTCCGCCGGCGGCGCTCTCCGCCGCGGCCGCCCCCTCGTCTTCATCTTTATGACCCGCCGGTCACCCAACGGCGCGCCCACCGGCGCCGCTCCCTCCGGAGCCGCGCCCCTACTCTGCGAAAATAGTGGCTTGCCCGCCGCCTCCGCCCGCCCACGCTCCGCCTGGTCCCCGCTGGCGCACGAGGTATTCCGCTGGCTCTGGATCGCCTCGGTCGCCTCCAACGTCGGCACCTGGATGCAAAACGTCGGCGCCGCCTGGCTCATGACGTCGCTGTCCGCCTCGCCCCTCATGGTCGCCCTCGTCCAGACCGCCACCAACCTCCCCGTCTTCCTCCTCGGCATCCCCGCCGGCGCCGTCGCCGATATCGCCGACCGCCGCCGCCTCCTCATCATTACTCAAACCTGGATGCTCGCCGCCGCCGCCGTACTCGGCTGGCTCTGCCTGGCCGGCGGCATCGGCCCCTGGGGCATCCTCTGGCTCACCTTCGCCCTCGGCCTCGGCGCTACGATGAACGCTCCCGCCTGGCAGGCCATCGTCCCCGAACTCGTCCCCCGCGACGAGCTCCCCGCCGCCATCGCCATGAACTCGGTCGGCTTCAACGTCGCCCGCGCCGCCGGCCCCGCCCTCGGCGGCCTCGTCGTCGCCGCCACCAACCCCGGCGTCGCCTTCCTCCTCAATGCCGTCTCCTTCGTCGGCGTCGTCGTCGTCCTTTATTACTGGCGCCGCTCCCCCGATCTCGTCCCCGCCTCCGGCGAGGGCGTCGCCTCCGCCATCCTGGCCGGCATCCGCTACACCCGTCATTCCCCGCCCCTGATCACCGTCCTGGTCCGCTCCACCGCCTTCGTCTTCTCCGCCAGTTGCCTCTGGTCCATCCTCCCTCTGGTCGCCAAAATCGAGCTCCATCGCGAAAGCACCGGCTACGGCATCCTGCTCGGCTGCCTCGGCGCGGGCTCGGTCGGAGGAGCCTTCCTGCTCGGCCGCATCCGCCATCTGTTCAACGTCAATCTCCTGGTCGCCGCCGGCGTCTGCCTCTTCAGCCTCGCCACCCTCGCTCTCGCCTGGATACACCAGTTCTTGGTCGTCGCCCTGTTTCTTCTCGCCGGCGGCGCTGCCTGGATGACCGTCATGTCCAGCTTCAATACCGCCGCCCAAACCGCGCTGCCCGAGTGGGTCCGCGCCCGCGGCATGTCGGTCTATATTTTCGTGTTCCAGGGCTCGATGGCGCTCGGCAGTGTCCTGTGGGGCGCCGTCGCCGAACGCTTCGGCCTCCGCGTTTCTCTCGCCGCCTCCGGCTTCGCCCTCCTGGCCGGCCTCGCCGCCACACTCCGCAAACCCCTCCACGCCTCCGACGAAATCGATACCCGCCCCTCCTCCCATTGGCCCGAGCCCAACGTCGTCGTCCAGCCCCGCCCCGGCGACGGACCTGTCCTCGTCATGGTCGAATATTTCGTCGACCAACCCTTCCACCTCGACTTCCGCGCCGCCATGCGCGGCGTCGAGCAGATCCGCCGCCGCGACGGAGGCGTCCAGTGGGGCCTCTTCGAAGACGCCTCCTCCCCGGGGCGATTCCTCGAATCCTTCCTCGTCGATAGCTGGGCCGAGCACCTCCGCCAGCACTCCCGCGCCACCATGGCCGACCTCGCCGTCATGGAACGCGCGCAGTCCTTCCACCGCGGCCCCGCCCCGCCCGCCGTCTCGCACTGGATCTCCACTTACCGATGACCCCCCTGTAACAATCCGCCCTCCGTTTCCGCCCTATCACGATCCAGCCATGCCCAAATTTGTTTCCGCCTGCCTTCTCGCCGCCGCCCTCCTGACCCCCGCCCGCGCCGAGTTCCACGCCGTCAACCCCGAAATCGCCCGCGCCGTCTCCGAGGTCTCGGCCGACAACATCGCCGCCATCGAGAAGAAACTCGAGAGCTTCCGCACCCGCCACATCGCCTCGGATGCCTCCAGCCCCTCCACCGGCATCGGCGCCGCCCGCCAGTGGATCTTCGATCAGTTCAAAAGCTACAGCCCGCGCCTCCAGGTCCGCTTTGATTCCTACCACGTCAAAAAACAGGGCCGCGTCGTCCGCGATACCGAGCTGGTCAACGTCGTCGCCACCCTTCCCGGCGACGTCCATCCCGACCGTCTCATCCTCGTCACCGGCCACTACGACTCCCTTGTCCTGCACCGCAAGCCCAACACCAGCCCACCGGAAGTCGATTACACAGCCTCGGCCGCCGAGCCTTTCGCCCCCGGCGTCACCGACGATGGCAGCGGCACCGCCGCGGTTCTCGAACTGGCGCGGGTGCTTTCTTCCCGCCACTTCCACAACACGCTCGTCTTCGCCGCCTTCGCCGGCGAGGAGGAAGGCCTGATCGGCGCATCCCTGTTCGCCGCCCACGCACACGACGAGCACTGGAAAATCGACGCCGTGCTCAACAACGACATCATCGGCAGCATCGTCGCCGGCAACGGCATGGAGAACAACACGAGCGTCCGCGTCTTCTCCGAAGACCCCATCGACAGCCCGTCCCGCGAGCTCGCCCGCTACATCCGCGACGCCGGCCTCCTCTACGTCCCTTCCCTCGGCGTCGATCTCGTCTTCCGCGCCGACCGCTTCTTCCGCGGCGGCGACCACACGCCGCTCAACCAGGCCGGCTTTGCCGCCGTCCGCCTCACGACGCCCAGCGAAAACTACTCCCACCAGCACACCGTCACCGACACCTTCGAAAACACCTCGCCCGAATACGCGACTCGAGTGGCCCGCCTCAACGCAGCCGCCGCCGCCGAGCTCGCCTTCGCTCCGCTGGCCCCGATCGTCGACCGGGTCGTCGAAAAAGGCGAGCACAAAGGCGAACTCGCCGCCTTGCTGACCCGCGGCAAATCCGGCTACGACGCCAAACTCGCCTGGAAGCAGGATCCCGCCGAGCCCTCCCTGGCCGGCTACGTCGTCACCGTCCGCTCCACTCTGGCCCCCTTCTGGGAACGCGAAATCTACGCCGGCCCGGTCACCGAATTCACCCTGCCCAACTTCTCCATCGACGACGTCGTCCTCGGCGTGAAAGCCATCGACAACGACGGCAACGAAAGCCTCGTGTCGCCCTACGTCTTCCGCCCCCGCGCGCTCCAGAAAATCGAGACCTATTAGCCCCAAGACCGTTCACTGAACAATCCTGATTCGCTTAGCGAAATTGAGCCGGCGCGTTTTCGGGCGCTTCCGCGGCCGCATTGGATGGTAACTCATCTTCCGCTTTACTCCGCCAGCCTGAATCCGGTTGGTCGGGTGCGGTTTCTGTTTCCCGGCGTTCGTGGTAAAGCGCCGCCAGTTCTTTGGCGGGAGCCTGGGTGGGGTCCAGGATGGTCGTGATCAACCGATAGACCGGCTCGGCGCCTTCGACGTTGTTCAGGCGATAGTCGATCACCCGTACCACAATGCCCTTCCGTTGGTTCCGGCGGTCGGAAGTCGAGGCGCAAATGCGGATCAAGTAAGAACCATCGGACAAGCGCCGGTCCGGGTCCAGACGCGCATTGCGCCGCGTCCGCCACAGCAGATCGGCGCCGGTTTGCGCCGCCTTCTGCCACCGTCCGTAGCTGGGGAAAAACCGGTCCGCCCGGCACAGCATTCCTGGGTGAAGCGCGGGCACGACGTCGTGGGCCAGCGTGATCCCGCCGGTGGCGTATCGCTCCATCCGCGCGGCCCACAGCACGTGGGTTCCATTCTCCGACAGCGCCAAAAAGCGAATTGGGGGGAAAGCGCGGGAGCCGCGGCCGGCGCCGGGGCTACCGAAGGCCCTTTCGTTGTCCACCGTATCGGCGGTGTCCAAGGTCCAGTTGCTGCTCCTGATTGCGGTTCTCCATGCCGCCCCGCGCGCATCGACGCCCAAGCGTCTGCGGGCTTGCGAAATACACGACTTGCCGGCCACCCTTACGGTGGTGGAAAGGTCCGGCAGCCACTGCGCGCCCTCCAGCAAACAGCGCAGGACTTCGCGATAAGACGAACGCATGTACATCGCCAAGGCGATGACGTAGCACACGACCACGTGCGCCGGCAGATCCCGTTCGCGGATGCCGGCGCGCGGGATTTCCTTCAGGATTTCCCGGACCTTCTCCGCATGAAAGAATTTCGCAATCACGCCGGGACGGATGGAGTCGGTCATCCGGCTCCAGGCCGCCGCGCCCTTACTTCTTCCCCATCCCCTCGGTGATCGACAACGCAAAGTAGTCCACCACCTTCGCCTCGTTTCGCGCCACCTCGTAATAGGCGTTCCGCAGCAGTTGATCCTTCCGGTTCAGCAGCGTCTCGCGTATGGTCTGCTGCACCCTGGGGTCGCTCAAGTCCCTCTGCCCGGCCGGCTCGCGCGAAATGATTTTCAGGATCCGGTACCCGTCGCTGGTGTGGATGACCGGGGTCATCTGGCCCACCGGAACATTGCTGATCGCTTTCCTCAACTCCGGGCTCGCCTTCTCGAGCGCCGACTCCGGAATGAAGCCCAGATCCCCGCCGTTGGGAGCCGAATTCGGATCCTCGGAATAGTTCTGCGCCAGCATCCCAAAGTCCTCGCCCTGCCGCGCCCGGTTCAGAATCATCTCGATCTTCTGCCGCGCCTCTTCCTCGGTCTTCGCTTTGTCGTTTTTCAAATTGTGGACGTTCGGATCCGGGGTCGGCGTCACCAGTATCTGCGCGATGTCCAGCCGCGGCTCCGGGAAGTTGAACGTCGAGCGGTTCGCATTGTAGAAGTCGGACACCTCTTTGTCGGTGATCGAGATATGCGAGGTGATTTCTTTATTGAACAGCTTCTTCACGCTCAACTGCCGCCGGATCTCGGCGCGGAATTCCTCGGCGGTCATCTTTTTCGAGGTAAGCTGCTTCTGGAATTCTTCCTGCGTGAACGGCGCCTTCAACTCGGCGAACCGCGCCTCGACGTCGGCGTCAGTGGCCATCAGCCCCAGTTTCTCGGCTCGCTGCAGCATGATCTCGCTGTCGATCATGTTCCGCAGCACTTCCAGCTTCTGCACCTTGGCCTGGTCTTCACTCGGGTTCTCCGGGTTCGGAAACTGGGCGCCGTACTGCTTCTCCAGCTCGGTATAGGTGATCGGCCGGCCGTTGACCGTGGCGGCCACGTTCTCCGGGATCGAATGCTTGCACGCGGAAAGAAGTGCCGCCGCGGCGAGAAGAAGCGCAAGGTTCCGGTGCATGGAGGAGATCTCTTTCATTCTAGCGGTTGATCGGATGCCGCCGGGCTCGCGGGGCGTCCCGCGCCCGGTCAACGCAGGTGCGCGGGCTGCGTGAAAGCGCCGTTGCCGGCCGAGTCCCAGGCCGCGAAGCGTACCCATTTCTTTCCCGCCGCCTCGAAGGGAATTTCGAAACGGTGGCGGCCAAACGGCGGCAGTTCCGTCGCCGCGACGATCTTCCGCCCGGTCGATTGGCCGTCGCCCCAGACGAGTTCGACGAAATCGAGCGGGAAGGTCCATTCCACCGTCGCCGCGAACACCCGCCGCGGCCCGGTCCCTTCGATGCCGGCCTGGGGCAGCAGCACCTCGCCGCTGGAAACAAAATAATCACCCGCCCGCAGCGCCCGCGTGATCGGACTCCAGTCGCCGTCAAAGGACGGTACCCGCGGCAGCTTGACGAAGTTCACAATCAACTGCGGATAGGTTTCGTCGTCCGGATACTTCATATAAGTGTCGCCCTCGGCCAGCATGTACTTGGGCCCCGCCCAGTTGTTCATGTCGTCGAGCAGCCCCAGACAGCGCTGCTCGCACAGCCTTTTCTCGCTCTGGTCCACCGGCAGCGACTGGAACGACCCTCCCAGGAAACGGTCGCTCAGGAAATGCGGCTGGCTCCGCACGGCGTCCGGATAGCCCGCCGAGCCCTTGGTTCGCGGATGCGCCTGCCACATCAGTCCTCCCTCGCGCTTCAGCATTTCGAGTTCGTCTTCGGGCGAGCCGGTGAGGTAGACCTTTCCGTACGCCGGATCCTGCTCAACAAAGCTCTGGCCCGCCCCGCGGACGTGGGACCAGTACACCGGGCGCGGCAGCAGCGTCATGTAATGCCCGCCGAAATGGGCGTCGGCCTCCTCTCCGGGCACCAGCAGAAAACCGTCGTCGGAAAAGCGGCGGCAGCCCTCGAAGTACACCTTCTGCTCGGCGAAGCGCACCGGTCCGGGATCGTTCGGATGAGAGTCGGAGTGAAAATCGGCCAGGACGACGATGTTGATCCCAAGCCCGCGAAAAACCTGCAGCCAGCTCGGCTGCAGATCCATCGTGCCCGCGTCGGAAAGCTGCTCGTTGAAGTGCATGTGAAAATGGCTCGTCAGCACGTGGTAGCCCGGCGGCGGCTGGAACCGGTCATGGTGCGTGAAGGCGAGAACCGCCTGCTGCGCGTGCCGGGCCGACCGGGCGCTCAAGTAGAAGTACACCGGCATGTGCTGCATCGAGCCCGGCGGCGCATTGTAGAGTGCAAAATTATTGATGTCGTGCCGCGCCTCGTGCACCCGCCGCTCCCACTCCGCCTCGGAGACGCCGTACGGCCGGTAGGGCTCTTCGCGCTCGGCCTGCCGCACTCCCACCGCGAACCCTCGTTCCGAGTCCTTCCGGTAATACACGTAGCCGAGGTTGGTCTCAATTTCACGTGCGAAGAAAAACTTGTGCGGCGGCGGAAAAACGGCGAGCGATCCGCCATTCGTTTCTACAATCGCCAGCCGGTTTCGCGCTTTGAGCGCCACCGGACCGGTGTTGGGCGCCCCTCCGAAGGCGTACTGCTGCCACGCCCGGGCCGTATCGCGCCAAACAATTTTCGTGCCCACGCCGGTCCCGAAGCCGTCCAGGCCGGCGTCATATTTATAGGCCACCGACGGCTCCTCCGTTTTTGCAATCGCCTCCTGGCGGAGAAGGTTGGTTCCGCGGTACACGGTGTAGCGCAGCGAACCCGAAAAAATTCCCAGCTTGAGCCCCGGGAACTCCACCCACAACCGCGCCCCGTCCGTGCCGAGGGTGCAGGCGCCGGAGTGAAACTCCGCGTGGTCGCGCCGGATTTCCTCCACCCTGCGCGGCAAGTCGAGATTGGTTCCCGGCGCGCCCGGAATCATCAAGGGTGCATCCCAGAAGGCGAACCACTGCTCGCGCGCCACCACGTCCGGCGTCAGTGCCACTCCCAACTGCCGCAGCGGAGCCATCTGCTGTTCCGACAGCCGCCTTCGCCCCGTCGTCACGTCAAACTCCGGCTTCAGGTTGCGCCCCAACTCCACCCAAGGGCCCGCTCCTTCGCGCGCAGCCAGTTCCGACACCATGGGCACTCCCTCTGAAATGTGGAAGACGGCTTTGAGACGGCTTCCCGCCGCTCCCTCCCAATCGAACTCCACTCTGCCGCTGACCTGGCTCGCGCGCAGGCCATCCTGGGCGTGGTAACCCTGCGTCTGGCAGCTCAACTGTTCGCCTCGAGCCGCTATCGCCAGCGCTCCTGCCGCGATCAAAACCCACGGCCTGCTCATCGCTCGCTCCTTCCGTCCGGCCCGGCACATCCGTTCGTGGGTCAATTTGACCCACCGTCTTCGATCTAAGGTTGCTGGCCCTAGACGTGCTACGCTACTGTATCGAAAAGTGCGTGTGCCGGGCGATAGGGGCCTGCCACGCTGAAAGTCGAGCCATGCCTCGAACCGGGACGTCCGGACTTTCGCCGGGAGGATTCAGGATCATGCCATCTTATTTCGTCGCGGTTTCGCGCGCCCTCGTTTTGTCGCCGCGCCTCGGAGCGAGGCTCCGCAGGCTCGCCGCATTTCCCGCCTTGCTCCTTCTGCTGCTGGCCGGCGCGCCAGCCGCGTTTGCCCAGGAGTCCGCGCCCGGCGGCGAGGCAAATCTGGTCCTGCCCGACCTCGCTCAAGCCACGTTCTTCGGCGGAATCAGCGGCCGCACGCTCCTGCTGGACGGCCTGGTCATCGTCGTCCTGGGCCTCCTGTTCGGTCTCGTCATATACAACCAGCTCAAGAATCTGCCCGTGCATTCGTCGATGCGGGAAATCTCGGAGCTGATCTATGAGACCTGCAAGACCTACCTCCTGACGCAGGGCAAGTTCCTGCTGATCCTGGAAATCTTCATCGGTATCATCATTCTGTTTTACTTCGGCGCGCTCCAGCACTTTGCCGCGGTGAAGGTGCTGATCATTCTTCTGTTCAGCCTCGTCGGCATCACCGGCAGCTACGGCGTCGCCTGGTTCGGCATCCGCGTCAACACTTTCGCCAACTCCCGCACCGCCTTCGCCAGCCTCCGCGGCAATCCCTTCCCCTGCTATGAAATTCCGCTGAAGGCCGGAATGAGCATCGGCATGCTGCTCATCAGCGTCGAGCTTTTCCTGATGCTGTTCATCCTCCTGTTCGTCCCCCGCGACTACGCCGGCCCCTGCTTCATCGGCTTCGCCATCGGCGAGTCGCTCGGCGCCGCGGCCCTGCGCGTGGCCGGCGGCATCTTCACCAAGATCGCCGACATCGGCGCCGATCTCATGAAGATCGTTTTCAAAATCAAGGAAGACGACGCCCGCAACCCCGGCGTCATCGCCGACTGCACCGGCGACAACGCCGGCGATTCGGTCGGCCCCAGCGCCGACGGCTTCGAGACCTACGGCGTCACCGGCGTCGCTCTTATTTCTTTCATCATTCTGGCCGTCCCCGCGCCGCTGGTCCAGACCCAGCTCCTGGTCTGGATCTTCGCCATGCGCATTATGATGGTCGTCTCCTCCGGGCTGTCCTACTTCATCAACGCCGCCGTCGCCCGCGCCCGCTATGCCAACGCATCTTCGATGAATTTTGAGGCTCCGCTCACCAGCCTCGTCTGGCTCACCTCGCTCATCTCCATTGCGGCCACCTACGTCGTATCCTATCTGCTCATTCCCGGCATCGGCGGCGACGCCTCGCTCTGGTGGAAGCTCTCCACCGTCATCACCTGCGGCACTCTCGCCGGCGCCATTATTCCGGAGCTCGTCAAAGTCTTCACCTCCACCGAATCGACGCACGTCCGCGAGGTCGTCACCTCGTCCCGCGAAGGCGGTGCTTCTCTGAACATCCTCTCAGGCTTCGTGGCCGGAAACTTCAGCGCGTTCTGGCTCGGAATGGCGGTCCTGCTCCTGATGGGAATCGCCTACGGAGTCAGCACCCTGGGCCTCGCCGGCCTCATGATGGCGCCTGCCGTCTTCGCCTTCGGCCTGGTCGCCTTCGGCTTCCTCGGCATGGGCCCGGTCACCATCGCCGTCGATTCCTACGGCCCGGTCACCGACAACGCCCAGTCCGTCTACGAGCTCTCGGTCATCGAATCAATCCCCGGCGTTAAGGACGAGATCAAGAAGACCTACGGCTTCGATGTTGACTTCGAGAAAGCCAAGCAGAACCTCGAGGAAAATGACGGCGCCGGGAACACGTTTAAGGCCACCGCCAAGCCCGTCCTCATCGGCACCGCCGTCGTCGGGGCCACCACCATGATCTTCTCCATCGTCGTCGCCCTCACCCACGGCCTCCGTCCCGAGCTGCTTTCCAATCTCTCCATCCTCCACCCGCCTTTCCTGCTCGGCCTCATCGCCGGAGGCGCCACCATCTACTGGTTTACTGGCGCTTCCACCCAGGCCGTGACCACCGGCGCCTACCGCGCCGTCGAGTTCATCAAGGCTAACATTCACCTTGAGGGCACCGAAAAAGCGTCCGTCGAGGACAGCAAAAAGGTCGTCGAGATCTGCACCCGCTACGCCCAGCGCGGAATGTTCAACATCTTCCTGACGGTCTTTTTCATCACCCTGGCGTACGCGTTCTTCGAGCCTTACTTCTTCATCGGCTATCTCATCTCGATCGCCTTGTTCGGTCTTTATCAGGCCATCTTCATGGCCAATGCCGGCGGCGCCTGGGACAACGCCAAGAAGATCGTCGAAACCGAGCTGAAGCAAAAGGGCACGCCGCTGCACGATGCCACCGTTGTCGGCGACACCGTCGGCGATCCGTTCAAGGACACCTCCTCGGTGGCCCTGAACCCGATCATCAAATTCACAACGCTGTTCGGCCTGCTCGCCGTCGAACTGGCCGTCTCGCTTTCGAGCGAACAGGGCCTCGGGATCAGCCGTCTTTTCGCCGCCGTCTTCTTCGCCATCGCCCTGGTATTCGTTTGGCGCTCCTTCTATCGCATGCGCATCGGCACTTAATCCGGCGCGCCCGCGGCGGGCGCTTCCGCGGGTTCGATATGACAGACTGGAGCTTTCATGCCGCCCCTCGCCCCGCTCCCGTCATTCGAGCCGCTCGAAAACCCGATCGGCTTCGGAGCGGTGGATTTTCTGGAAGCCGCGCTCGCCTTACTCCTGATCGCGTACGCCTTTCTCTGGCGCCCTTTCGTGCAGCCTCGCCTGGCGCGTCTTGCGCCGCGCACCGCATGGTCCATGCTCCTGCTCGCCTGCCTTCCGCTGGCCCTCCGCCTCCTGCTCCTGCCGCAACACCCCGCGCCCACTCCCAACGTCTATGACGAATTCGCGCACCTGCTGGCCGCCGATACCCTCCTGCATTTCCGCCTCGCCAATCCGCCCCATCCGCTCAGCCGGTTCTTCGAAACCATCTACGCGCTGCAGCAGCCCTCCTACGGTTCCATCTACGCCATCGGCACCGGCCTGCTCCTCGCCGCCGGAAGGTTTCTCTCCGGCGTTCCGTGGACCGGCGTGCTGTTGGCCATGTCCGCTCTCTGCGCCCTCACCTACTGGATGCTCCGCGGCTGGACCACTCCCGGCTGGGCGCTTGCCGGGGGTTTCCTGGCGATTTTTCAGTTCGGCCCGCTCAACGAATGGACCAATGAATACTGGGGCGGCCACGTTCAGGCCGCGGCCGGCTGTCTCGTCTTCGGCGCTCTACCGCGCCTTCGCGCCCGCCGCCGCGCTCTCGACGGCGCGTTGCTCGGCCTCGGCCTCGGCTTCCTCCTTCTCACGCGCCCTTTCGAATCGAGCTTCGCCTTCGCCGGCGCGTTCCTGTTTCTCCTTCCCGAGTTTCGCCTTCCGGCGCTCCGCTCTCTCCGCCGCCCCGCCGCCGCTTGCCTGATCGCCGCCGCACCCGCCGTCCTTCTCACGCTGGCGCAAAACCGCCAGGCCACAGGCTCCTGGACGACGCTTCCTTATGTCTTAAGCCGCTCTCAATACGGCGTGCCCGCCACGTTCACCTTCCAGCCGAGCCCGGTCCCTCACAGCACCCTCACGCCGCAGCAGCGGGGCGACTATGAAATGCAGCTTAGCTTCCACGGCAGCGGCCCCGAAACGCTCGACCGTTATACCGGCCGCCTCGAATACCGCGTCCGCTTCTGGCGATTCTTCCTGCTGCCGCCCCTCTATCTCGCTCTTCCCTTCTTCCTTCCCTCTCTGGCCGATACCCGCTATCTCTGCCTCTTCGGCACTCTCCTGGTCTACGTGCTCGGCGCCAACTTCTATCCCTTCTTCTTTCCTCATTACGCCGGGCAGTTCGCCGGCCCCATTCTGCTTGCCGCCGTCACCGGCCTCGATCGCCTGACGCGCATTTCCTGGCACGGCCATGCCGCCGGCGCCGAAGCCGCTTCGCTGCTCGTCTTTCTCTGCGCGGCGCATTTCACCCTCTGGTACGCCGCCCACCTCCGCGACCGCGATCCCGCTTCCCTTGCCCTCCGGCAGTACGAGACCTGGTATCACGTAAACCATCCGGGCGAAGAGCGCCGGCGCCCGATCTACGACGCCGTCGATCATCTGCCCGGCTCGAAGCTCGTCTTCGTCCGCTACAGCCCGCGGCACGGGTTTCAGGAGGAATGGGTTTACAACGCCGCCGACATCGATGCGGCCCGCGTTGTCTGGGCGCGCGACCTCGGGCCCGCGGCCAACCAAAGCCTTCGCGACCGCTATCCGCGCCGTTCCGTGTGGCTCCTCGAGCCCGATTTCAACCCGCCCAAGCTCGCTCCGTTCCCCGCCGAGCCTCCCCCACCGCCGCCCGCCGCCCCCGCGCCGCCTCCGGCCACCGCTCCGCGCCCCGCTCTTCGCCTCGAGCAGGTGCATGCTCCCTGAGGAAGGCGCCTACTTCACCAGCGCGTTCATCTTCCGGATCTCTTCCACCGGATACTTCGGCTTGCGGTCATAGGTCATCAGCCCGTTCACTTCCTGCTCCACGTCGGTAAGCTGCGTGTAGCAGTAGCCGGCGAAGGCGGGGGTTTCGGCGATGGCCGTAAACAGCGAGCTGATACGGTTCATCGCCGCCTCCTGTGTCTTCTCCACGCCCGCGTAGCCCCACGATTTCCCCGGCGTCTTCGCACCCTCCGGCACGAACGCCACGCCGCCGAACTCCGACAGGTACATCGGCGCGCCGTTGTAGGCGAAGCCCGGGATCAGCGCCGCCCGGCCGCCGTCCGGGATCGCCGCGTCCGGATCCCCCAGGCTCTGGTATTTCGCCGCCAGCGCATCCCCGTTCGCCGCATAATCGTGAATCGCGAACAGGTCCGTCTCATCGGTGTGCTCCCATCCCTCGTTGTCGATCACCGGGCGCGTCGCGTCCAGCGCGCCTGTCAGATGGTACAGCGCCTGGAGATAGGCGGCCTGCTGCGGATCCTCCTTCAGCGCCGGCACGCCCCAGCTTTCGTTGATCGGCACCCAGATCACGATGGAAGGATGGCTGTAATCGCGCTTCACGGCTTCCATCCACTCCCGCGTGAATCGCTCCACGGCTCCCGCGTCGAACTCATATGCGTTCGCCATTTCGCTCGACACCATCAAGCCCATGTGATCGGCCCAGTACAGATAGCGCGGGTCCTCCACCTTCTGGTGCTTGCGCGCTCCGTTGAAGCCCATGTCCTTGGTCATCTTGATGTCGTACTTCAGCGCGTCGTCCGATGGCGGCGTCAGAATGCTCTCCGGCCAATAGCCCTGATCGAGGACAAACTTCAACACCGTCCGCCTTCCGTTGAGCGTAATCATGCCGCCGTCCCGCCCGATGCTGCGGAATCCCAAGTACGACTTCACCTGGTCCACCGCCTTGCCCTTCTCGACCAACTCGAACGTCACGTCGTACAGGTTCGGATGATCCGGCGACCACAATCGCGCCCCCTGCACCTGCACCGTCGCCGACACGTGCCCGCTCGTCGCCGGAACCACCGCCGACCCGACGGTGGCGCCCTCCGACGCCACACTGGCGCGAAATTCCATTCCCGGCGAAGCTCCCGCCACGACCGCGTAAAACTGCGCCAACCCGTCCATGCCGGCCGTAATCTGCACGCTCTCGATGTGCGCCGCGCTCACCGGCTCCATCCAGACCGTCTGCCAGATGCCGCTCGTCCGCGTGTAGAAGATACTCTCGGACTGCGGCTTCCAGTACTGCTTGCCGCGCGGAATGTACCGGTCCTCCGGCGGATCCTCCGCCCGCACGGTCACCGTATTGCCGCCCGGCTTCAGCAGCGCCGTCACATCGAAGGCGAACGGCGTGTTGCCGCCCTCGTGCGAACCGGCCCTCTCGCCGTTCACCCACACCCAGGCCCGGTAGTCGACCGCGCCGAAGTGCAGCAGCACGCGCCGGCCGCTCCAGCCCGCCGGCACGCTGAACGTCCGCCGGTACCACACCCACCGGTGGAAAGACGTATCGCCGATGCCGCTCTTCTTGCTCTCGAAGCAAAACGGAACCGTGATCGTGCGCGCGAACGCCTTCTCACCGTTCCACCAATGGCCGTCCATGCCGGTGTTGGCGTCGTCGAAGTCGAACTCCCAACTCCCGTTCAGGTTCTGCCACTCGGTCCGCTCGAACTGCGGCTGCGGATATTCGGGCCGGGGCATTTCCGCGGCCGACAAGGCCGCGCAGGCAACAAGAAGCGTGACGAATCGCATCGCTCCTAGCTTACCCAACGCCGCCTCTAGCGGAGGAGGCCGGCGTCGTCCTCCCCGATCGGCTGCCCGGGCGGCGGCTCCGGCAACGCCGGAATAACCTCTACCGTCGGGTTTTCCAGAAAGCGCTTCAGCAGCGCCGAGGCGAAAGTGTCATGCGCCTCGTCCTTCTGTTGAAGCTGATCGAGCCACGTCTTGAGCGCGCTGAGATTCCGGTACGCGATCGCCCGCACGCCCGGCGCCGTCTCGGCGCTGCCCGCCAGCGCCATCAGCTTCACCAGGACGACGTTGTCCACCTCCCGCCGGATCAGGGCCCGCCGCGGATCGGCGTCCCGCGGCGCCCGCCAACTCACGGCCACCAGCTTCCGGATCACCACGTCAATGCCGTCGATGCCCGGGTCGGCCGCATGCTGCTCCATCAGCCGCGCCGCCCTGGTCGGCTCCAGAATCTGGCTCACCGTGATGTTGGCCGCCGCTTCGACCGCACCCAACGGATCGAACGCCAGCCCGGTATGACCCGCAAAATCTTCCCTCGACCGCGGGTAACCCGGCGGCCGCGGCGGGATCATCGCCACCAGCGCCGGCGGCAGGTCGAGAAACGCCGGATCCACGGTCTTCAGCAGCACCGTCAACGCCCGCTTCTGTTCGGCCGCCGGCACCATTTTCGTAATCAACTGCCCGTCCCCGCGCAGCGCGTACGAGTAATACTGGCCGCCCAGAAATTTCGACGCCGCCTCCGTCTGATAGCGGTGCATCAGATACGCCGGCACCAGCACGTCTTCGAGCGTCGCCATCGGAGCCCGCGGCGGTATATTGTTCGCCCCGAAGCGCTCCATTACCCGCTGCCGCACCGCGATCATCCGCTCCAGCTCATCCACCGCGTTGGCCCCGCTGTCCCACAGATGCGCCACCGGCGAAACGCTCCCCGGCGGCCGCGCGTCGGCGTCCGTCAGATACAGCAGCCCGCCGCCGAGCGCTCGCTTGATGATGCCGTCCAGCGCCGCGCTCTCGTCCGTGCCGGCCGGAAAATCCTGATAGCCGTACGCGATCGTCACCTTGTCCCAGGCCCCGATTCCCGTCGCGTAAGCGTTGTTCAAATCCGGCGCCCCGGCGCCGTCGAGTACCGGCACCGGCGGCGGATAGTCCATCACCGAAGCCCGGTTGTTCACACTCGAGGCGAAGTTGTGCTGCAGCCCGAGCGTGTGCCCCACTTCGTGCGCCGCCAACTGCCGCGTCCGCGCCAGCACCAGCGCTTCCATGTCTTTCGGTATCGGCCGCCCTTCCTCATACGGCGCCAGAAATCCCTCGGCGATCAGGTAGTCCTGCCGCGACCTCAGCGAGCCCAGCGTCACCTGGCCCTTGATGATTTCTCCCGTCCTCGGGTCGGTGATCGAGCTGCCGTAGCTCCACCCGCGCGTGTACCGGTGCACCCACTGAATCAGGTTGTAGCGCACGTCCATCGGATCGGCGTCCTCCGGCAGCAGCTCCACGCGAAAGGCGTCGCGGTAGCCGGCGGCCTCGAACGCCTGGTTCCACCACCGCGCCCCTTCGAGCAGCGCCGACCGCAGAGGCTCCGGCGCCCCGCGATCCAGGTAATACACAATCGGCGCAACCGGGTCGCTGGGCACCACCGTGGGATTCTTCTTCTGAAGACGATGCCGCGCAATGTATCGCGTCTCCTGCGGGCGGCTCAACGGCGCGGAAAAATCGCGGAACATCACGCCGAAATAACCGGCGCGCGGATCGTAGGCGCGCGGCCGGTAGCCCGGCCCGGGCAGCTCAACAAACGAGTGGTGCTCCCTCAGCGTGATCGCCTCCGGCGTCGGCGTCACCTCGCGCACATAGCGCCCCGCCTCGCCGTCGCCCAGCGCGAACGTCAGCGTCGCCTCCACTTCCGTGTTCTTCGGAAAATCCTTCGTACGCGGCAGGTACAGCGCCGACCGCGCCGCGTCCAGCCGGTAAGCCCCTTGCTTGGCGCGCCGCAGCGCCTCGATCACGTGATGCGCGTCATGCAGGAAAAACGGCGTGCCGTCCACCAGCACCCGCCCGTCCTCTTCCGCCTGCGCCTCGAAGCCCCACAACACCGACTGCGCGAAGGATTCCTCGACCGCCCGCTTCTCGTCCTGGCCGCCCTCGATCGCCCGGAACCGGTAGTTCGGCTCCACCAGCAGCACCTTCGGCCCGCTGCGCTCGAATTTGACAATGTGCTCCCCGCCCGGCTGCCCCCGGTCGAGTCCGACGTCGTTCGATCCCATCCCGCCCGGCAGCGAGTTCAGATAGAGAAATTCGCTGTCGAAGCGCCCGATCTCCAGCCACAGCTTCCCCGCCCGCTCGTCCCAGTACATCGGAAAGAAACCGTCGAGCTTCTTCATCCCGGCCGTGCGCGCCGCAATTGCCGGCAGCGGTTTTTCCTGAGCCGGAGCAAGGCTCGGAACAAGGAAGGCGATCAGCAGCAGAGTCCGCATAGAACGTCATCGTAGCAGGCGCCGCACCCGCATTCGGCCTCCGCTGCCCACTGTGGTAACATCGATTGTGCGTACGAGAATTCTGGGCGTAATACCCGCCCGGTTTGCCTCCTCCCGCTTCCCAGGAAAACCCCTCGCTCTCCTCGCCGGCAAGCCTATGCTCCAGCACGTCTATGAACGTGCCTCGCAGGCCCGCTACCTCAGCCGCCTGGTCGTCGCCACCGACGACGAGCGCATTCGCGACGCCTCCCGCTCCTTCGGCGCCCCCGTCGTTATGACGCGCCCCGACCACCCCTCCGGCACGGACCGCGCCGCCGAAGCCGCCTCCACCGACCCGGCCGATATCGTCGTCAACATCCAGGGCGACGAACCGCTGATCGATCCCGCCGCCATCGACGCCGCCGCGCTCGCTCTGCTCGACGACCCCGATCTGCCCATGGCCAGCCTGAAAAAACTGATTGACGACCCCGGAGAGCTGGCGAATCCCAACGTGGTCAAGGTGGTCACCAATCACTTCGGCGACGCGCTCTACTTCTCCCGCTGCCCCATCCCGTTCTCCCGCGATGGCGCCGCCGTCCGCTGCTTCAAACACATCGGCCTTTATGTCTACCGGCGGAAATTCCTGCTCGAATTTTCGTCGCTTCCCGTCGGGCCGCTCGAACGGGCCGAGCGCCTCGAGCAGCTTCGCGCGCTCGAAAACGGTTACCGGATCCGCATGGCCGAAACCGAGTACGACTCGCTGGGCGTCGACACGCCCGAAGATCTCGAGCGCGCCTCGCGCCTGGTCGAATCGACATTGTTGAGATGAGGGACTCATGGCGAAATACATCTTTGTAACCGGCGGCGTGGTTTCATCCCTGGGTAAGGGAATCGCCGCCGCCTCCATCGGCTGCCTTCTGGAGAGCCGCGGCCTCAAGGTCAATCTGCAGAAGTTCGATCCGTACCTGAACGTCGATCCGGGTACGATGAGCCCTTTCCAGCACGGAGAGGTTTTTGTCACCGACGACGGCGCCGAGACCGATCTCGACCTCGGCCATTACGAGCGCTTCACCCACGCCCCGCTCACCCAAAGCAACAACCTCACCTCCGGCCGCATCTATGAGCGCATCATCTCGCGCGAGCGGCGCGGCGATTATCTCGGCAAAACCGTCCAGGTGATTCCCCACGTCACCAACGAAATCAAAGCCGCGGCCCGCAAGGTCGCCGGCGACGCCGACGTCGTCATCGTCGAAATCGGCGGCACCGTCGGCGACATCGAGAGCCTCCCCTTCCTCGAGGCCATCCGCCAGTTGCGCCACGAAATGGGCCGCGACAACACCGCCTTCGTCCACGTCACTCTCGTCCCCTGGATCGCCGCCGCCCAGGAGCTCAAGACCAAACCAACCCAGCACAGCGTCAAGGAATTGCGCGCCATCGGCATCCAGCCCGACATGCTCCTGTGCCGCTCCGAACGCCCACTCCCCCGCGAGATGAAGGAGAAGATCGCCCTGTTCTGCGACGTCAACGAGGACGCCGTCATCACCGCCAGCGACGTCAAGAGCGTCTACGAAGTCCCGCTCACCTTCGCCGAACAGGGCGTCGACGAGATCCTTCTCCGCATCCTCGGCCTGCCGGCCGGCCCCCGCAACCTCGGCCGCTGGACCGGCATGCTCGAACGGCTTCAGAACCCGGCCGACGAAGTCACCATCGGCCTGGTCGGCAAATACGTCGAGTACGAGGACTCCTACAAGAGCCTCAAGGAAGCCCTCCTCCACGGCGGCCTCGCCCACGGCCTCAAGGTCAACATCGAGTGGATCGAGTCCGAGAGCATCCGCTTCCCCGAATGCGGCTCCGATCTCGCCAAGTACGACGGCATCCTCGTACCCGGCGGCTTCGGCAAGCGCGGCGTGGAAGGCATGATCGACGCGATCCGTTTCGCGCGCGAGAGCAAAACCCCGTACTTCGGCATCTGCCTCGGCATGCAGACCATGGTCATCGAGTTCGCGCGCAACGTTTGCGGCCTTTCCGCCGCCAACTCCACCGAATTCGATCCCGCGACACGCGACCGCGTCATCTACAAACTCCGCGAGCTCAAAGGCGTAGATGAACTCGGCGGCACCATGCGCCTGGGCGCCTATCCCTGCCGCCTCACCGAAGGCAGCTTCGCCCGCGAAGCCTACGGCCGCGACGAAGTCAGCGAGCGCCACCGCCACCGCTACGAGTTCAACCGCGAATACGAGGCCGTCCTCGCCAGCCACGGCATGCGCATCGCCGGCCAGACTCCCGACGGCGTCTATGTCGAAATCTGCGAGGTCCCGGCCCATCCCTGGTACGTCGGCGTGCAGTTCCACCCCGAGTTCAAGTCGAAGCCTCTCGAGCCCCACCCGCTCTTCTCCGCCTTCATCGACGCCGCCTACAAGCACCGCAAGGCGCGCCTGAAGACCCCGTCCCGCGCGCTCCCCGTCGTGCTGTCGCAGGTCGAAACGCCCGCATGACCGAGGTCAGCCTCACCGCCCCGGACGGCGCCGTCATCGCCTGGGGACCCGGCCGCCCTCTCGCCGCCATCCTCGGCCCCTGCGTCATCGAAAGCGAAGAACACGTCCACTTTCTCGCCGCCCGCATCCGCTCTCTCGCCGGCCCCTTCGTCTTCAAAGCCTCCTTCGATAAGGCCAACCGCAGCAGCGTCTCCTCCTACCGCGGCCCCGGCCTCAAGGAAGGCCTCCGCATTCTCGCCGGCCTCCGCGCCGCCGGCTACCCCGTCCTCACCGACATCCACGAACCCTCCCAGGCCGCCCCCGCCGCAGAAGCCGCCGACATCCTCCAGATCCCCGCCTTCCTTTGCCGCCAGACCGACCTGCTCGTCGAGGCCGGCCGCACCGGCCGCATCGTCAATATCAAGAAGGGCCAGTTCGTCGCCCCCCACGACATCCATCACGCCGCCGATAAGGTCGCATCCACCGGCAATCGCCGCATCCTCCTCACCGAGCGCGGCTCCAGCTTCGGCTACAACAACCTCGTCGTCGACATGCGCTCCCTGCCCATCATGCGCGACGCCGGCTGGCCCGTCGTCTTCGACGCCACCCACAGCGTGCAAACCCCCGGGGGTATGGGCAGCACCTCCGGCGGAGAGCCCCGCTTCATCGCTCCCCTGGCCCGCGCCGCCGTCGCCGCCGGTGTCGATGGCGTGTTCCTGGAAGTTCACGAAGCCCCCGAGCGCGCCCTCTCCGACGGCGCCAACGCCCTGCGCCTCGACCTCCTCGCCCCTCTCTGGCGCCAGCTCACCCGCCTCCACGCCATCCTCGCCGAAGAGTCCGCCCCTACGGCCCCGTCGCCTCAACCGGCTGCGACCGCTCGCTGACGTTCCCCTCCTGGTCCACCGCCGCCACCGCGTACCGGTACCTCCGCCCCGCCTGCGTCTTCGCGTCGCTGTAGGACGGAATCGCGAGCCCTGTCCCGATCATCTCGAACGCTCCGTCCCCCTCCGCGCGGTACACCCGGTATTCCTTAAAGTCCGTCTCCGTCGTCCGGTCCCAGCTCAGCTCAATCGTGTTCGTCCCGGTCACCGCCGTCAGCCCCGTCGGCGCCGCCGGCGGAAATTTTTTCTGCGGCTGTATGCTCACCGGCCCCGCCAGCTCGCTCTCCGCCGTCCCCTGCTCGGCCTGCACGAAGTAGCGGTACGTCGCGCCGAACGCGATCGCCTCGTCCAGATATTCCGGCTGCCCGGTCTTTGCCAGCAGGCTCGCCGCCTTCTCCCCGCCCGCCTGCCGGAACACCCGCCACGACGCCCCGTTCCCCGCCTTCCACCGCAGCGCCACTCCCTGCCGCGTCAGCTCCGCCGTCAGCTCCGCCGGCTCATCCAGCGGCCGCACCACCTTCACCGTCGCCAGGTTCGACCAACTCGAATACCGCCCCTTCAGGTTCGCCACCCTCACCCCGACAATCACGTCGCGCCCCACCAGGTTCGCCACCGGAATCTCGCCGCGCACCACTCCCGGCTCGCCCGGTGAAGCCACCGCGTATGGATTCGCCCCCGCCGCCCACGCCTCCGTGTCGAACCCCTCCGTCGTGCTCGCCGCCCCCGCCCGCAGCTCGATCGCTCCCACCTGCTTCAACACCAGCCCGTCGGTGGTCAGCGGCGGAATCGTAAACGCCACCAGGATCTTCGTCCCCCTCTGCACCGCGTTCAGATCCTGCACCGGGCTCGGGATGTTCGCCGTCGGATACAGCGGCTCGCCCATGTACCCGCAGCCCGTGAGTACGGCGCACAAACAGGACAGCCATACGGTGAGCGCGCCTCGGTTCATCGCGGGTTACAGAATGTACTTGCTCAGGTCCTGGTCTTTGACGATGTCGGCGAGCTGCTTTCTCACGTACGCCGAGTCGATCTTCACCGTCTTCTTCTTCAGATCCGGCCCCTCGAAGGAAATCTCCTCCAGCAGCTTCTCCATGATCGTGTGCAGCCGCCGCGCCCCGATGTTCTCCGCCATCTCGTTCACCCGCGCCGCGAACCGCGCAATCTCCACCAGCGCGTCCTCGCTGAACGACAGCTTGATCCCCTCGGTCTCCAGCAGCGCCATGTACTGCTTCACCAGCGCGTTCTTCGGCTCCCGCAGAATGCGGATGAAATCTTCCTCGCTCAGCGACTTCAGCTCCACCCGGATCGGAAACCGCCCCTGCAGCTCCGGAATCAGGTCGCTCGGCTTGCTCACATGGAACGCGCCCGCCGCCACAAACAGTATGTGGTCCGTCCTCACAAACCCGTGCCGCGTGTTCACCGTCGTCCCCTCGACGATCGGCAGAATATCCCTCTGCACTCCCTCGCGGCTCACGTCCGGCCCATGCCCCGACTCGCGCCCCGCGATCTTGTCGATCTCGTCCAGGAAAATAATCCCGCTCCGCTCCACCCGCTCCAGCGCGATTCTCGTCACCTGGTCCATGTCGATGAGCTTGTGCTCCTCTTCCTGAACCAGATACTCCATCGCCTCCACCACCCGCATCTTCCGCTTCCGCGTCCGCGGCCCGAACAATCCCGGCAGGACATCCTTCAGGCTGATGTCCATCTCCTCCACGCCCTGCGCGCTCGACACCTCGAACGTCGGCCCGCGTTCCTTGACGTCCACCTCGACAATCCGGTCGTCCAGTTTCCCCGCGTGCAGCTTCTCCCGCAGCTTCTCCCGCGTTCTCTCCGCGCTCTCGCTCTCCTCCGGCTGCGGCGGCATCAGCAACTCCAGCAGACGCTCCTCCGCGTTCCGCTCCGCCCGGTCCGACACTTCCTCCAGCCGCTCTTCCCGCACCATGTCGATGGCGATGTCCACCAGGTCCCGGATCATCGCCTCCACGTCCCGCCCGACGTAGCCGACTTCGGTGAACTTGCTTGCCTCCACTTTCAGGAACGGCGAATTGGCCAGCTTCGCCAGCCTCCGCGCAATCTCCGTCTTGCCGACACCCGTCGGCCCGATCATGAGAATGTTCTTCGGCATCACTTCCTCGGCCATCTCCGGCTCGAGTTTCTGCCGCCGGATCCGGTTCCGCAGCGCGATCGCCACGGCGCGCTTCGCATCCGCCTGCCCGATGACGTACTTGTCCAGCTCCCGCACGATCTCGCGCGGCGTCAGCTCGTCCAGAATCGGACCCTCGTCGCCCGACTGGCCCGGAAGGTAAATGACCATCTAGCCCAACTCCTCGATGGTGACGTGCTCGTTGGTGTATATGCAGATCCGGCCCGCGATCGTCATCGCCTTCTCGACAATCTCCCGCGCCGTCATCTTCGTGTTCTCATACAGCGCCGTCGCCGCCGCCGTCGCAAACGGCCCTCCCGACCCGATCGCCGCCACGTCGTTGTCCGGCTCAATCACGTCCCCGTTCCCGCTCACCAGGTACGTGTTGTCCTTGTCCGCCACCAGCAGCAGCGCCTCCAGGTGCCGCAGCACGCGGTCCGTGCGCCACTCCTTGGCCAGCTCCACAACCGCCCGCGGAAGCTGCCCGTTGAACTGCTCCAGCTTCGCTTCGAATCGCGCAAACAGCGCGAACGCGTCCGCGGTCGATCCGGCGAACCCCGCCACCACGCGGTCGTTATAAAGCCGCCGCAGCTTCCTCGCCGAAGCCTTCAAAACCTCCTGGCCCAGCGTCACCTGACCGTCGCCTGCGATGACCACTTTGCCGTTCCGGCGCACGCAAAGTATGGTGGTCGAGCGGATTCTTTGCTTCATGAAGATTCGCTTTCAGTGTACCGCAGGGTTCTTTTCCCAACCGCCAAAACGCCCGCCGCCGCGCGTCTCAGCCCCGGAACTCCACCTCGCCTTCCCGCTCGATCCGGGAGTGCTTCTGAAACTCCGCCGCCTTCTCCGGATAATCGCGGCGAAAGTGCCCGCCGCGGCTCTCTCTCCGGGCCAGCGCGCCGCGCGCAATCAACCCCGCCACCGCGTGAATGTTCCTCAGCTCGCACGCCGCCCGGTCCCATCGCTCCACCCTCCGCGCCGGCCTCTCCGCCAGCCACCGCCGCGCCTGCTCCAGCCCCTCGCCGTCGCGCACCACCCCGCACCGCTCCCAGGCCAGACGCCGGATCTCCGCCTCCGCCGCTTCCGGTATCCCGGCCTCCGGCGCGCGCCCCGGCCTCGCCGCGCCGCCCGTCTCCCTCATCGCCCTCCCGGCGCGCGCTCCGTACACAACGCCCTCCAGCAGCGAGTTGCTCGCCAGGCGGTTCGCCCCGTGCACGCCGTTGCACGCCGCCTCCCCGGCCGCGAACAGCCGCGCCATCGAGCACCGCCCGTCCAAATCGCAGCCCACGCCGCCCATCGCGTAATGCGCCGCCGGCCGCACCGGCGCCGCCACTCGCCCCAGGTCGATCCCATAGCGCGCGCACGTCTCGAAAATTCGCGGAAATCGCTCCCCCATCCGCCCCCCGTCCAGGTGCGTCATGTCCAAATACACGCACTCCTCGCCGCGCGCGAGCGTCTCCATCGCGATCGCCCGCGAAACTACGTCCCGCGGCGCCAACTCCCCCATCGCGTGATACCGCTCCATGAACCGCTCCCCCGCCCCGTTGCGCAGATACGCTCCTTCCCCCCGCAGCGCCTCCGACAGCAGAAATCGCGGCGCCCCCGCCACAAACAGCGCCGTCGGATGAAACTGCACGAACTCGATGTCCCGGATCGCCGCCCCCGCCCGCCACGCCGCCGCCACGCCGTCGCCCGTCGCCACCTCCGGGTTCGTCGTCTCCTGAAACACACGCCCCAGCCCGCCGGTGGCCACCAGCACCGCCCGCGCCGCGATCTCCAGCGGCTCCGCCGCCGCTGCGTCCAGCACCGCCGCTCCCGCCGCGCCCCCGTCTTCGCCCACCATCAGGTCCGTCATCGCCGCGAAGCTTCGCAGCTCAATCCGCTCGTCCGCCTCCGCCTTGCGCCGCAGCGTTCTCAGAATTTCCTGCCCCGTCGAATCCCCGTGCGCGTGCAGCACCCGGCTCCGGCTATGCGCTCCCTCCCGCGCAAACACCAGCCTCCCGCCCTCGCGGTCGAACTCCGCGCCCCACGCGATCAGCTCTTCAATCGCCCCCGGCGCTTCCTCCACCAGCGTCCGCACCGCCCCGGGCTCGCACAGCCCGTCCCCCGCCGCCAAAGTGTCCTGCTCGTGCAGTGAAACTTCGTCGTCGTCGTTCAGCGCCGCCGCAATGCCGCCTTGCGCGTATTCCGACGACGATTCGCTCAGCCGGTCCTTGGCCACCACCAGCACCCGCCCGGCTTCGGCCAGCTCAATCGCCGCGCGCAACCCCGCCACGCCCGCGCCCACGACGAGAAAATCGGGATTCCGTCCTCCCCATGGCCGCCCCAAGCCCTCATGGTACAACAGAGGGGAAACGGCCGCGCTCCGCATTTCACCTCCGCGGCCGCTGTTTTTCGTTCTCGAATCCATGCCATCGTTTTCCGTTCAGACCCCCCAACGCACCTACCTCGCCATCGTCGAGCGTGGCTGCGCCGCCGGCCTCGCCCGCCACATCCCCGCCAACACCGGAAAAATTTTCGTCGTCACCACCTGGGACGTCTGGGACCTCCATCAGGCACACGTTCTCAACGCCCTCGCCGGCCGTCCCTACCAGGTCGTCTTCTTCCCCGGCGGCGAAACCAACAAGCGCCTCTCCGCCCTCGAAGCCATGGCCGAACAGTTGATGAGCGGCGGCGCGGACCGCTCCAGCCTCGTCATCGCTTTCGGCGGCGGCATCGTCGGCGACGTCGGCGGCTTCCTCGCCGCGGTCTTCATGCGCGGCATCCCCGTCATCCAGGTCCCCACGACGCTGCTCGCCCAGGTCGACGCCGCCGTCGGCGGTAAAACCGCCGTCAATCTCGCCGCCGGCAAAAACCTCATCGGCAGCTTCCACCAGCCCCTGGCCGTGCTCATCGATCCCGGCCTTCTGGCCACTCTCCCCGCGCGCGAATATCGCGCCGGCCTCTACGAAATCGTCAAGGCCGGTGTCATCGCCGACGCCCCTCTGTTCGACTTCCTCGAAACCCGCCGCGCCGAAGTCCTCGCCCAATCCCCCGCAGCCCTCGACCACATCATCGCCGCCGCCGTCCGCCTCAAAGCCGGCGTCGTCACCGCCGACGAGCGCGAAGGCGACCTCCGCCGCATCCTCAACTTCGGCCACACCTTCGGCCACGCCCTCGAGGCCGAAACCGCCTACTCCCGCTTCCTCCACGGCGAGGCCGTCGCCTGGGGAATGAACGTCGCCACCCGCCTGGCCGCCGATGCCGGCATCCTCGCCCCCTCCGACGCCGCCCGCATCACCGCCTGCATCGATTCCTACGGCCCCATCCCCGCTCTCGACGGCCTCGCCGCCGGGCCGCTCGCCGCGCGCCTCAAACTCGACAAGAAAACAACCGGCGGCGTCGTCCACTTCGTCCTGCCCGAATCCATCGGACGCGTCCGCATCACCTCCGCCATCACCTCGTCCCAGGCGCTCGCCGCCATCCGCGCATGCCTGCCCCAATAGCCAAAGGTTCCACCCCCGCCGGAGCTTCCAACCAGGAGCAGGCCGCCCGCTGGGTCCGCTCCATGTTCGGCCAGATCGCGCCCCGCTACGATCGCCTGAACCATCTGCTCTCCTTCCACATCGATCGCTACTGGCGCGCCCGCACCGTCCGCCTCCTCCGCCGCGGCTCCCCCTCCCCGCCCTCGCGCGTGCTCGATCTCTGCTGCGGAACCGGCGACCTCACCCTCGCTCTTCAAGGCCCCAACGGCTCCTCCGTGATGGGCAGCGATTTCTGCCATCCCATGCTCGTCGCCGCCGCCCGCAAACTCTCCTCCCGCGGCTTCGCCCCCACTCTGTTCGAAGCCGACGCCCTCCAACTCCCCCTCCCCGATCATTCGCTCGATCTGCTCACCGTCGCCTTCGGCTTCCGCAATCTCGTCGATTACCGCCGCGGTCTCCGCGAGTTCCTCCGCGTCGCCAAACCCGGCGGCCGCGTCGCCGTGCTCGAGTTCTCCCACCCTCCGAATCGCGCCTTCGCCGCCGCCTATCGCTTCTACTCCCGCCGCCTCCTCCCCATTCTCGGCGGCTGGATTTCCGGCTCCCCCGACGCCTACCGCTACCTCCCCGAATCGGTCCGCAAATTTCCCGGCGCGCCCGAACTCGCCGCCGAAATGAAACTCTGCGGCTTCCGCCAGGTCGACTTCGTCCGCATGACCGGCGGCATCGTCGCCCTCCACATCGGCACCGCCTGAGCTCCCTTCACTCCAGCCGCGCCGCCATCTCCTCCAGCCGCTCCACCGTCCTCTCGATGTCCTCTACCGTCGTCCGCGGGTTGATCGTGCACATCCGCAGCACCGTCCGCCCCCGCAGCACCGTCGAGGTCGCCAGCGCCGTCCCGTCCGCCACCATCTCCTCCACCATCCTCAAGTGAAACGCGTCATCGCCGCCCACGCGCCGGAAACAGAAGATCCCCATGCGCGCCGGCGTCGCCAGCTCCCACCGCCCCGTTCTCACCATCCGCTCCGCCGCCGTCTCCGCCATCTCGAATCCCCTCTCGATCGCCGCCCGGAACGCCGCCAGCCCGAACGTCTCAATCGACATCCACAGTTTCAGCGCCCGGAATCCCCGCGTCAGTTGGATCCCCTGGTCCGCGTAGTTCCACTCCGCGCGCCTCGCCTGCGTGTCTTTCAGATACTCCGGCGTCACCCGGAACGCCTCCTCCAGCAGCCGCCCCTCGCGCACCAGCACGCACCCGCACTCAAACGGCTGGAACAGCCACTTGTGCGGATCGAACGACAGCGAATCGGCCAGCTCGATCCCCGCGAGCAGCCTCTTCCCCCGCCCGGTCAACACCGCCGCCGCCCCATACGCCCCGTCCACGTGCATCCAGAGCCCTTCGCTCCGGCACAATCCGGCGATCGCCGCCATGTCGTCCACCGCTCCCGTGTTCGTCGTGCCCGCGCTGGCAATCGTGCAGAACGGCCGCAGGCCCCGCTCCCGGTCCGCGCGAATCCGCTCCGCCAGCGCTTCCACCGGCATCCGGAAATCGGCATCCGTTTCGATCGCCGCCAACTGGTGCGGAGCGAATCCCAGAATCCGCAGCCCCTTGGCCAGCGACGAGTGCGCCTGGTCGGACAAATACACCACCGCTTTGTCCGTCTCGGTTCCCAGCCGCGCCTCTCGCGCCGCCGCCAGCGCCGTCAGGTTCGCCAGCGACCCTCCACTCACAAAAAGCCCTCCCGCGCTCTGCGGAAATCCGCACCAGTCCCGCAGCCAGTTCACCACCTCGCGCTCCAGCAGCTCCGGCCCCGACCCGCTGATCCACGTCCCCGCAAACACGTTGTACCCCGACACCAGCGCGTCCGCCATCGCTCCCACAAAATTCCCCGGCCCCGGAACATAAGCGAAGAATCGCGGGTGATTCACGTGCATCGTGTTCGGCAGCACTTCGCCCACCACGCGCTCCAGCACCGCCGCGAACGGAGTCGGCTTCTCCGGCGCCGCCCGCCCCTCCCACGCCCGCGCCGCGCCCGCCTCCGCCTTCGTCCCCACCCTCTGCCCGCCGAGCGTCGCCAGGTGCTCCACAATCGCGTCCACCACGCGGTAACCCGCCTGCCGCATTTCCTCCCGCGTCAGCTCCAGCCGCCCCGCCTCCCCGCCCGTCATCGCCCGTCCTGGCAGCGCTTCAGCGCCGCCTCCAGCTCGTCTTTTCCCCACGCCGTGCTGATAAACAACTCCTGCCGCGCCCCCGCGCTCAGCGCAATCGCCTTCCATCCGTTCGTCGTCGGCACCGTCACCCTCACCTTCATCTCCCCCCGCGCGTCCCGCACCGGTTTGATCACTCCCGGAATCACCGACCGGATCTCCGGATTCCGTTCCAGCAGCCGCTCCAGCATCTCCCGCACCCCGCCGATAATACTGTGTTCGATCTTCAGCTTCCCCTGCACCTTTCGTAGCCGCATGCGCCTCCTCCCGGTCCTTACCTTTGTAACCCCGCCGCACTCTGCCCGCAAACGCCCGCCTCCCCATTCCTCCCTCAAAATTGGAATGCCGCTAAAATACCGGGTGTGATGAGTACACAACCCCATTGGGAGCATATCTACACCACAAAAGCTCCCGGCCAGGCGAGCTGGTTCCGTCCTCACCTGAAAACTTCGCTCTCCCTGATCGAGCGCGCGGCAGCCGATCGCTCCGCGCGCATCATCGATGTCGGCGCCGGCGAGTCCACCCTGGTCGACGATCTGCTTCGAAGCGGCTATGCCCGCCTGACGGTTCTCGACATCTCTCCCACGGCGTTCGACGTCACAAAGGCGCGGCTCTCCCGCCTTGCCGATGGCGTCGAATGGCTTGTCGCGGATGTCACGCAAGCGGAGTTTCCCGCCCATTTCTACGACGTCTGGCACGACCGCGCCGTGTTCCACTTCCTGACCTCGGCCGCCGACCGCGCCGCCTACGTCCAAAGAGTCGCCCTGTCTGTTAAGCCCGGCGGCCACGTCATCATCGGTACGTTCGGTCCCGAGGGCCCCGTGAAATGCAGCGGCCTCGATGTCCAACGCTACGATGCCGGTTCGCTGCACGGCGAATTCGGCTCCCGCTTTCGCCTGATCGACAGCCTCAAGGAAATGCACCAGACGCCGTTCGGAACCCTGCAACAGTTCCTCTACTGCTTTTGGGTCGTCGAATAACGCGCCGGCATGACCAATTCTTCGAAGTTCCCTATCCTGGACCACCCCACCGGTCAGCCCTCCGCCTTCACCGCCCAGGCCCTCATCGACGACGTACGATCTCTCCGGCGGATCCCGGCCGAAGAGCTTCCGCCTCTCTGCATTCTCGAGTTCGACGGAGATCTCACCGACTGGCTCGTCGAACGCCGCATCGCCCGCCCGTGTCCCGCCTGGGCGTGCTTTCACACCACCATGTTCGCGCTCGACCTCGACGGCCTGCCCTGCGGCATCATCCCTCGAACCATCGGCGGACCCTATGCCGTGCTGATCGCGGAGCAGCTTCATGCCTCCGGCGTCCAGTTGATCGTCGGCCTGACATCGGCCGGGCGCATCGCCCCCGGCCTCCCCATTCCCAGTCTCGTGGTTGCCACCGGCGCGATTCGAGACGAGGGCACGTCGTATCATTACTTGCCTCCCGCCCGCGAAGTAGCCTGCCCCTCGCCCATCGCGATTTCCATCGGGCGGCAATTTTCGGCCGCCGGCTTCCCCGTCCGCTCGGGCCGCGTGTGGACCACCGACGCTCCCTATCGCGAGACCAGCGGCCAGCTTCAGCAATGGGCCGATGAAGGCGTCCTCGCCGTGGAAATGCAGGCCGCCTCGCTGTTCGCTTTCGGCGAGGCCCGCCGCGCCCACGTCGCCCTCGTCGCGCGCGTGAGCAACGCCGTCGATCACGAAGGCGGCCAGTTCGACACCGGTTCCCACGAAGCCGGCCTGGAAATCCTCAAAGCCCTGGCCCGCGCGGCCCGCTCATTCCTCAACTCCCGCGATTGACGCGCCGGTCAATCCCCAAACCCCGATCCTCGAACCCCGCTCTCGCCCCATCTGCCGCTCAGCCAACCGCCAGCTTCACCGGCTTGCCCACCCGGCTGAGGTTTTCCACCAGCGTGTCGATCGTGAACCTGGCCGTTTTCTTGTTCACGACATCGGACACGCGCGGCCGCGAAACCATCAGAATCTCGGCCGCCTCAGCACCCGCGTATCATCGATCTGTCTGCGCGAAGCAGCCTGCAGACGTCTGGCCTCCTCCGGCGTAAACCCCAGTTCCAGGAAGAGGTTCGTGCCCGCCTTTGTCACATGCCGGATTTCAGTGTCGATCTTCATCCCATTTCACCAACGGGCTCCCGAACCACGCCGGTGCAGTCGATCGCCGGCGCGAGATGATCTCCCACGATGGGTCGCATGGTTACCCGGACTCGACGGCCGTTGATGACACACACCGCGAATCCACGAACGTTCGAAACGACCGGCGCATGGCCTCCCTCGGAGCCGCCCGCCAAGGTCAACTCAACTCAATAAACTCGTCGACCGAAAGTTTGGCGTCCCGCACGATCGCGCGTAGCAGAGGTTGCTTCAGCGTCCGGCCGGGATGCATAGGCACCACGGTCCGCACCTTCGTTTCAGGATGGATCAGGACGAGATGGCTCCCTTTTTGCCCCTCCTCGTGTGACTGAAACCATATCTTTGCCGCGATTAAACCCCAACCTTGCCGCAGATCATGCGCCAACTGCTTTGTTTGCGGTTCGCTGGCAGAGAACCCCCGCGGCGAAGTCAACCATAATGCTGCCGAAAGTGCGCCCGTAAAGCATAAGGCTGCCGCAGATGAGCCATCCTGCAATAGGTACATCGTTTCCGCCCGGCCGCCTCCGAGCTGCCGCACGGCTGAGGAACCTGGGCCGGCAAACAGTGCGGCGTCAGGAGGGTCTTCCACTGAATCCAGCAAATCTCAGCAACGGGCGTTTTCCGCCCAAGTTGCCGGGACGCGATGATCGGAGGACGTAAGCCGACCCGTCGGGTACCAATCGGGCCGTCGTCCGGATTGCCATTCGTCCGGAGACGCTGCAAGCGATTCAGTCCGTAATGACAATGATCGGTTTTTGCCTTTGCTTGACCCAGCGATCAAAACACTGTTGAAATTCCGCGGCACCCACCAAGTTCAGCCCGAACATGCGAACTGCGAATTGCCCTAGCGTTGCTAATCGCGTCTCGCCCTTCGGGCGCTCCGCGAAGAGATCGATGAAGTAGGAGACTACGATGCACCGTTTCTCGGGCAAAAGCAAAGCCTCCCCATATAGTATACGTATCACGTCGAGAAATAGCCTGACGAAAACTTCCTCGGGAACCTCGGAAAGAACCTTTCGAAACTGAAAGGCAGGGAAAGCCTCCGGCGACCAGTCCGCAGCTTTGAAAGCCGCGACAATGCTGCCTGCATTGAACACTGTGACAAGAACGTTCATCCCAACCAACAATGCCGTGGCGCGGCTATAGTCGTCGACGGAGAGCACGCCTTCGCCGGCCAAGCTCTCCAGAAGCAACTGAGTCCAAACTCGATTGATCCCAAACTCCTGTGCGCCCAGTTCTGCCTGGATTAGGTCATCGGTCCAGAGGATGCGGTCCGGCATCGCGGCCAAGCATATCGATTCTGTTCCATATTCCCCCAGGATCTTACGCAGAGACTCACGCTTATCCGGCTCCAGCTCTGCAATCGCCAGTGCGTTCTCCCGCAGCACATGGGTTTCGACAAAACGCACAAAATCTTCGTCTGCCCGTCTGATCTCTTCTCTCGTCTCTGCCGTGGTTCTGTAGCCGAGATGCTGTCCTTTGTAAAACGCCACTGTCAGGGAATCGCCAGACGTTAGTCTTGATTCCGCCACCATTTCATGCAGTTCAATGATCGTTCGTTCAGCAACGACGAACTGAAACCTCCTAGAGGACTTCAGAACGTCCAACGATCCCAGGAGGCGCAACGTGCACAATGCCGTCAAATCCACAACGACGACTCTTGCGGCCTGAAGCGCCTGCGTGGCGGTCAAGCGTTCCTGAGGCGTCCCCTGGCAACATTTGATTCCGATTTCCATTTGACCCGCTAGCTCCGCCAGTGCCACATAGGCGTTCCCGCCAAGTTGGAAACCGAGAATATGTAAAGGCATCGGTTGCTCTTTGTACAGTTGGTTCAGACGCTCGACGGTGACGGCGCGCCGTTCGACGGATGCCAAGAGCGGCTTTAGACCTACCGGATCTTCTTCGGTCTGGATGATGCGCACGGATTCAACTCCACTTGCTGGCCCGAAACGGATCTGCAGTTGTTCCATCGAATCCTGAAATCGCCTGACGTATTTCGGCAGCACCTGCAATATGCGCGCAAGCCTGTCCTGTACCGCGCCTTTTGCAAGGACGATGGTGCTACCTACCCGTTGGCCGAGCAGGGCTTGAGCGCGTCCTGAATCCAGTTCGATCTCCTCAAAATCGGCGTCCGGCTGCTTCGTGTCTTCCAGCACAACCCATATCGGCCTCCCATTGGGCAACTCCTGATAGCAGACTGCTGCGCCCGGTTCCACCACTTCAAGGACAGGAGGAAGGTCAGGCAAAGCACCTCCCATCACGGCCACGATGAGCGCGCGATGAGCCTGGAGTTCCTGAAAGTGCTTGCGCAAGTACTCGTAGGCATATTTCACCGCGTCAATTTGGCTTCCATGCTGTCGCAAGAGGCTGATCGCTGGGACGGCAAGCTCTATTGGCAATTCGTCGACCGACGGCATGTCGTTCAGTGATGCCTGGACTAACGACGTTCGATCGAGCGTCGCTGCGATCAGCGACCGATGTAACCGCGCGACTCGGTGCTCTGGGTTGTTAGAAATGAATCGTTCGAGCAGCTCGATGCCGTCCTCAATCCTGTATCGCCGGAGATATGGAAGCTCAAATTCCAGCAGGTCCCAGGTATCCAAGCCACGAGCCCGGAGGATGCCGCATGCCTCCATAACGAGATCATCGCGACGCAGCTTTGCAGCGCAGTTGAGATAGTTCGCCGGGTCAAATCCTTCCCGACCAGCCATGAATGCCTCCTTCCAGAAAGGAAGGGCTTCGTCCGGACGGCCAACAAGCATGAAGAGACGCGCCAGATATTCCTTGACTTCATGGCCGGATTCCCAGGTCAAGGCGCTGGCAGCCTTTTGCGCCCGCTCGGCGGCCCGTTCCTGATCGCCTTCGTAGTGTGAGAGACAACCCTCGAAAACCAGCACTGTCTCCGGCCGTAGGAGACCGGCGATGGATTCCAGGTAGGCGCGTGCGCCAGCCCAATCTCGCTTCTGAACAAAGAGCTGAATGACCTCCATCACATGGGGCCTCCGGATATCCAGTGGCGTTTCAGCCAGTTCGACTTGCCTGAGGACGTCCAGTGCTTCGTCGCTATCACCCGGACGAGCCCGAGTTCGAAGAGCCCGGCTGAGCAAGAATGCAACGTCGGGGCGCTGGTGAAGCCGATGCGCCTTCCTAAAGATTTCGATCGCCTCGTCGTGCTTCCCCAGAGTCACCAGCGCTTGTGCCACGCCCAGTAGAACGCTGACGTCTTCGGCGTCAATCAGCTCCGCCTGCCTGGCGTCGGTCAAAGCCTCTTCCGCGCGCCCGAGCATCAGGCGGATGTCGGCCCTCAAGCTGAGGCACGCTACGATTGCGTAGCGATCCTTTTCTTCTTTAGCAATGGCTAACGCTGCAGAGCAGGATGCTTCGGCGCTCTCGATGCACTCCTTTGGATTCCCTCCCGAGGTGAAGTCTCCGAAAAGGGCCCGCCCCATGGCAATCTGCGCGGTCACCAGATGTGGCTGAGACCATTTGCGCGCGTCTCCCGCAATTGCGCAGTACCTGTCTGCGAAGTCGAATTGCTTCTCGGGGAGCGCTCTACGCGCCAACGCCAGTGCGACTTCTGCGTCCGTTCGCAATATGGAGTTCACATCGTCTTCCAGCTCCTCAATTGTTCGCCCTTGTGGTGCCGTGGCAATCCAAAGAGCAGTCAGCCGGCCGGAAGCCGGAAACCGCTTCCTTAACGTCTCCGCCTTGTTGTGGCTCTGAGCGTTATCGCCGACGAGCATATAGGCGAAGACTTCATTCGTCAGCGCCTGTTCATCGTCAGGCTGATATCCCACTCCTTCCAGGAAGTACTTTGCGGCCAATTCGACTTGTCCGCTTGCCAAGGCCGCGGCGCCGTGATTGCTGGCAACTCTAAATTTGTGGCGAAGTGTAAACTGAGCACCATGGCCGCGCTGAAGACGATTTAGAAGCGTTGTCGTGATCTGGAAATCGCCTGTGGCCAGGTAAGCTCTCGCTTCGTCAATCTGCGCATCGATACTGTCTCCGTTTTCCTTCGCCGTCAGGGAGTCGAATCCCTCGCTAACCGTGACTTGTATGTTGGCGAGTGCGGTTTCCATGCGTGCCGCCCTGTTCGGGGTCAGCCCGTCGCCGAAAAACTGCTCAAAGATCTCGGGGTAGGTCTGGAGCAGCCGCGAAATTCGGTCCCAGGTGAACAGATCCACCTCGAAGAGGCCCTGCGTTTTATGGAGCTGATTGATCTCACGTATTTTGCGCTGGCTAAGACCCGAGACCTTGCCCGTCGTCAGTATCGCGTATGTTCCGATTTGCAGCTCGAATGTCTTTGCCTTTTCCACCTCCGCTTCGATTTCGCCGGGAAGGAGGCTCTTGCCCGCCTCTTTCAGCTTGCATTGCGCGGCGTGAAGCGGGCTCCCGCCTCCAAGGTCGAGAATGTCTACGCCATTTTGCTCCTCACCTGACTTCGCATAGAGATCCAGTGAAGGGAGTGACCAGAACCGTCTTAGCACTTCCAAGCAGAGCTGTTCGAAATCTCGTGAATTCTGCGGGATCGGGGCTGTGGAAGGGATCGACATTCAAAAACCTCACCTTAGCGGGCCGGGTATCGCCAGTACAAGCGCGAGGTGACCGGTCGATAGTCTTCGTCTCTCCACTACTCTGACATTTCGCGGCCTCGGATTCTTGAATCGAGGCCTGACCAGAAATTGCCGCAGGACAGAAGGCCTGCTTGGCCAAGACGACGCTCTGCAAGAGTGCGGGGCAGCCGCTAAACTCGTTATCGAACGCTGGTACCTCAGACGATTAATCGGGTAGCGACCATTCCGCTGACTAGCCCCACAGCTACGTTCTGAGCGGACCACGCGCCACTTCTCGGAGAAAGCCGTGCCCTCGACTGGATAGGGAATGAGAAACGCCCCCGGCCCCGGCAATCACTTGGCCGTATCGTCCCCAACTCCGACCTTGGTCCAGCCCGTGGCCCCCGAAACATCCTTCCTGGCCAATAGATCCTCCCCGTTGGCCACGGTTCGGTCGAAAGAGCCCCGGCCGGACGCCCGCGTCTGCGGATTACTCCCCGGGCGCCCTGAGTAAGGCCGCCAGGAGAGGGTGGAGCGTCGGCGCAAACGGGTTGGTTACGGTGACGCCCCGCCACGTAAACCCTTCCTGGAGGCCCTCCGACAGAAGCAAGCGGCACTCGGCTTCGGCTGACGCGGCCAGCACAACCGAGTCCCGGATCGTAAGACCGTAATCAGACGCCAGATCCGTTGCGTTCACCATTACGGTGGCGGACGTCTCAACCGTGGGATAGGCGTCGCGCCAGCTCAGCACCGCTGCCCGCGCGCGTGCTGGCCGCCGCCTGGCTTTCCGGACCAGCACGTTGAACAACTCGCCCAACGTCTGAACGGGAAGCACGACAGCCCCGGCTGGCAATCTCTGAATCAGCTCCAGCGCCTTGCCTCGCATGGCAGCCCCATTCGCGCCCTCG
>DAIDHC010000200.1 GCA_027452065.1 Bryobacterales bacterium | reverse complement strand
AAACGGAGCAGGTAGTCGCGAATGCCGACGTTGCCCTGTCCCATGCGGACCCAGGTGACGGCCGCGCCGTCGGGAACGTTCCACACCGCGGTGTCGCGCGTGTGGCTGGTCAGCGCGTAGGAATGGAGCGTCTCGAGCGTGTAGTGCGGGTCCTCGAGCGTCCACAGAGGATTGCCGGAATCGAGACACACGCCCACGAAGTCTTTGCCGGCCTCCTCCACCAGCGTCCTCAACTCCGTCGCCACCATGTCGCCCGCGTGATTCTCGATCGCGATCCGGACGCCTTTATCCCGGGCTCGGGAACGGACCGCATGAAGGACAGCCACGGTGTCTTCGATGTGCTTGCTGAGCGGTCCGGGAACCCGGTCCGCCATCGTTCCCAGGACCGCGCGCACGATGTGGGAGCCGGCCAGCGGCGCGGCGTCGATCATCCGCGACAACTGCTCAACGGCGCTTCCATCCTGCGGCCGGAACGCCTTCGATGAAGGGCAGATGGAGCCCATGCCGATCTCCACTTCCAGGCCGAGCTTCGAGGCGTGCTCCCGGACCGAGCGCAGATTCGCCGGGTCGAGTCCCGCGGGCCCGAGAAAGCGGATCTCGGAAAAATGCACCACTGTCGCCCGTTGTTGCGCGCAGTAGTCCAGATACTGGATGGGTGTCCAGTTCTGCGAGCGCAGGCTGAACAGATCGATGCCCAGCTTGATTCGGGCGGACGGGGCCGGGCGCGCCGGTCGGGCGGCGAGCGCTGCCGCGGAAGAAGCGAGGAACTGGCGGCGGTTCATAAGCGGACTTCCCATTCTACCCGCCGCCGTGTGCGGCGCGAAAAGCCCATAGTTTGAAAACCGCCGTGCCGGGGTTCTATTCTGTTAGAGGGCATGTTCCTCCGGCAGCCGCACGGTTCTACACCAAGTGTCTGGCTGACGTCATCGAAAAGGTGAGATACAGATGAGCACGAGCGCGGTGGCAGTGGCTGGGCGCGGGGGTCTGCGTTTCTACCAGACCACGGTGGGTAAGAAAGCGGTCATGGCGGTCAGCGGGGTGCTTTTATTCGGCTTCGTTCTCGTCCACATGGCCGGAAATCTCCAAATTTACGAGGGACCCGAGAAACTCAATAACTACGCGAAGCTGCTTCGAAGCGTGCCGGCGCTGTTGTGGGGCGCACGCATTACGCTTCTCGTCATGGTGATCCTTCACATATGGTCGTCGGTGCAACTGGCGCTGCTCAAACAATCGGCCCGGCCCGTCGGCTATGTCAAAAAAGAGACGCTGCAGGCGAGCTACGCCACCAGGACGATGTACTGGAGCGGACCGATTGTGCTCTGCTTCATCATCTACCATCTGCTCCAGTTGACCTTCGGCGCCGGCGGCACGCCCTTCCAGGAAGGCGACGTCTACTCGAACGTGGTCCAGGGCTTCCAGGTGATTCCCGTCTCCGCCTTCTACATCCTTTCCATGATCCTTCTCGGTTTGCATCTGAATCACGGCCTGTGGAGCCTGTTTCAATCGCTCGGCTTCTACCATCCTCGCTACACCAAACGCATCAAGGGCCTTGCGGCGGCGCTGAGCGCGCTCATTGTCGCCGGCAATATCTCGATTCCGATATCGGTTCTCGCGGGTTGGGTGAGGTGACCATGGCACTGGAATCCAGAATTCCCTCGGGCTCGATCGAGAGCCGCTGGGACCGTACGAAGTTCGAGATGAAGCTGGTCAATCCGGCCAACAAGCGGCGTCATACCGTGATTGTTGTCGGCACGGGGCTGGCGGGCGGCTCGGCGGCGGCATCGTTGGGCGAGCTCGGCTACAACGTCAAAGCCTTCTGCTTTCAGGACTCCCCGCGCCGGGCGCACAGCATCGCCGCCCAGGGCGGCATCAACGCGGCCAAGAATTATCACAACGACGGCGACAGCGTGTTCCGCCTGTTCTACGACACGGTGAAGGGCGGCGACTTCCGCTCCCGGGAATCGAACGTCTACCGTCTGGCCCAGTTGAGCGTCAACATCATCGATCAGTGCGTCGCGCAGGGCGTCCCCTTTGCCCGCGAGTACGGTGGCACGCTGGCAAACCGTTCCTTCGGCGGAGCGCAGGTTTCCCGCACCTTCTACGCCCGCGGCCAGACCGGTCAGCAGCTTCTGCTCGGCGCCTATCAGGCGCTCGAGCGCCAGGTGGATGCCGGACAGGTGACGATGTACCCCCGGACCGAGATGCTGGACCTGATCGTTGTCGACGGCCGCGCGCGCGGAATCGTCACCCGCGATCTCATCACCGGCAAGATCGAATGCCACGTCGCCGACGCCGTGGTTCTGGGAACCGGCGGCTACGGCAACGTCTATTACCTCTCGACGAACGCGAAAGGCTCCAACTGCACGGCAATCTGGCGCGCTCACAGGCGTGGCGCGCTGTTTGCCAATCCCTGCTTCACTCAGATCCACCCCACGTGCATCCCGGTATCCGGCGACTACCAGTCGAAGCTGACATTAATGAGCGAGTCGCTCCGCAACGACGGCCGCATCTGGGTTCCCAGGACCGGAGGCGACAAACGCCAGCCCAGCCAGATTCCGGAGGACGAGCGCGACTACTACCTGGAGCGCAAATATCCCAGCTTCGGGAACCTGGTGCCGCGCGACGTCGCCTCCAGGAACGCCAAGCAGGTCTGCGATGAGGGCCGCGGCGTCGGGCCCGGCGGATTGGGCGTCTATCTCGATTTCGCCGACGCCATCCGCCGTCTCGGCGAGGACAAGATCCGCGAGCGCTACGGCAACCTGTTCGAGATGTACGAGCGCATCACCGACGAGAACCCCTACAAGGTTCCGATGCGGATCTATCCCGCCATCCACTACACCATGGGCGGCCTGTGGGTCGACTATTATCTGATGAGCACCATCCCCGGGCTCTTCGTCATCGGCGAGGCCAATTTCTCCGATCACGGCGCCAATCGCCTCGGAGCGAGCGCGCTGATGCAGGGCCTCTGCGACGGCTACTTCGTTCTTCCTTACACGATCGGCGACTACCTGGCCAAGAACCGCTTCGACAGGATCGACCCGTCGCACCCCGAGTTCCGCGCCGCCGAAGACAACGTCGACTCCATGACGCGGCGCCTGCTCTCCATCAACGGCACGCGAACCGTAGACTCGTTCCATCGCGAACTCGGTAAGCTGTTGTGGGACCACTGCGGCATGTCCAGAAACGCCCAGGGTCTCGAACTGGCCATCGGCAAGATCCAGGAGTTGCGCGAGCAGTACTGGTGCGACGTGAAGGTGCCGGGAAGCGCTGCCGATCTGAATCAGTCGCTGGAGAAGGCCGGGCGCGTGGCCGATTTCTTCGAGCTGGCCGAGCTCATGTGCCGCGATGCTCTCCACCGCGACGAATCCTGTGGAGGCCACTTCCGCGAGGAGTATCAGACGCCGGAGGGTGAAGCGCGGCGCAACGACGACGCATTTTCTTATGTCGCGGCTTGGGAGTATCAGGGTGTAAACCATCCTCAGGCGCTTCATAAAGAGGATCTGGCGTTCGAGTACGTTCACCCCAGCCAGAGGAGCTACAAGTAATGAAGCTGATTCTCCACATCTGGCGGCAGGCCAACGCCGCCGCGCCCGGTAAAATGATGCGCTACGAAGCCGCCGGGTTGAGCGAGGACATGTCCATGCTCGAGGCGCTGGACGTGCTCAACGAAGAGCTGATCGCCCGGGGCGAGGAGCCGGTCGCCTTCGAGCACGATTGCCGCGAGGGCATCTGCGGCTCCTGCGGGATGATGATCAACGGCGTCGCCCATGGACCATCCAGGGCCACCACCACCTGCCAGCTCACCCTCCGGCACTTCCGCGACGGCCAGGAGCTTTACCTCGAGCCGTGGCGTGCCAGGGCCTTTCCCGTGCTCAAGGACCTGGTCGTAGACCGCGCCGCCTTCGACAGGATCGTCGCCGCCGGCGGCTACGTTTCCGTGCCCACCGGGAGCGCACCGGACGGCAACGCGATTCCGGTTCCCAAGGACGACGCCGAGCGCGCCATGGACGCGGCTGCCTGCATCGGCTGTGGAGCCTGCGTCGCGGCCTGTCCGAATGCCTCCGCCGCTCTTTTCACCGGCGCAAAAATCACCCATCTCGCCCTCCTGCCGCAAGGCCAGCCGGAACGCCATGAGCGCGCGCTCCGCATGGTCGCCCAATGGAATCTCGAGGGCTTCGGAAGCTGCACCAACATCGGCGAGTGCGAAGCGGTCTGCCCGAAAGGTATCGGCGTCGAGGTCATCGCCGCCATGAACCGCGATTTTCTGGCCGCAAGCTGGGCCGAACGCGACCGCGTCCACGCCGGGGCGTAAGCATCCTCGGCCGGCTGGCCGGCCCGCGGTTCAGCGCGAGACCAGCGCGTTAAACATCCCCGTCTCCACCGTTCCTCCGCGCTTCATCTGGATAATGATCCGGTATTCGCCCGGCTGCGGGAAGCCGTATGGGAATGCGACCTCGCTTATCGCGCCGCTCATCGTCATGTGTGCCATGTCCATGCCCGCCATGCTCCCGCCTGCGGCGTTCGCCATCGAGCCTCCCGCGGGCGCGCTGCCGCCGGGATTCGCCAAAGCAAGTGCCGGCATCGCCACCGAGCCGCTCGGATGCACATGCGCGAACACCGCTCCGTCGGTCCTGACGAAGGCGGCGTGCCCCGGCATCCCCATGTAAAGTTCCATGTCGCTCGGGCGTCTGCCTTGCGCGTCTTCCAGGTGGAAACGGAACAGCATCGCCGCCCCCGCCTTCAGAGGCGCATTTCCCCGATCCCAAATCATCTTCCAGCCGTCGCCGAGGTTTGCCGCCGTGGTGTCCGCCGGGCCCTCCGAAACCGGAGGACCGGCCCCGGCGGCGTCGTCGCCTTCCAGCGGTGCGCCCACGATCCCCGCGGTTTTCAGCTCCGCTACCACCGTCTCCGGGAAACCCGAGCTATGGACCACGTCGCCGTAGAGCCGGTAGTCGCCCGCGGGCATGGCCGGCAGATTCTGCTCGAACAGCCCGCTTCCCGCCATGTCGGGGTGAAGATGCCACACCCGATCCATCTCCGGCCATCGCAAAACGTACAGGTGCATCAGATGCCCATGGTCTGGGATAAAGTCGTCCACTTTTCGATCGGCCAGAAAATCGTCGAAGCGCCGGCGGACCGAACCCGTCGAGTTGGCCAGGCGCAGCGTCAAGCGATTTCCGTCCACCCCAACCGTGGCGTTCAGAGGCCGGTAAACGTTGTTCGAGTAAGCCTTCGCCTCGGCCGTCCACCACGAGTTTCCCAGATAGATCAATGCGGCCACGAAGACCGCCGACCCCGCCATCGCGATTCGCGCGCGCCTCCGGTTGCCGGCCGGCGGAGCCGCTCCGGGCTCCAGTTGCGCCTCCCGCACGCCGGCGCCGATGATGCTCACAATGCCGGCCACCAGCACCATCATCAGCACGAACAACGTGCCGCCCAGCGTCAAATCCATGGTCGTGGTTCGGGTCGCCACCGCCGGGACCGGCACGGAAAGCACACCCCGTCCCGCGCTTCCCTCCGCCTCCACGCGCACTTGCCACGAGCCGGTCGCCATGATCCACAGCGACCCGCTGAAAAACTGCGCGTCCTCCTTCGTTCGGCGTGCTTCATCCGGCTTGGGAGGGTACTTCGAGCCCTCGCCCGTCAGCGGCATCGGCGTGATTCGGATGCGGGAAATCCCCGGCGTGCTCGATCGGATCTCAATGTCGGCCACGCCCGGAATCACGGTCGGCGGCCGGACTGTGACGAATAACTGATAGGGCCCGGCGGCGCCCTCGAGAAAAACATCCGGGCTGCCCACATGAGCGAACGCGGGCAGGGCAGCCAGAAACAGCAGCGTGCGGCGCATAGCGTTCACCGGCGCAGGCGGCGCATCCACGAGCCCCAGGCCAGGCCCAGACCGCTCATCGCCACCGCCCATGCCGCTGCCCACGCCAGACGCTCACCGAACTGCCCCGTCCCGCTGTCAATGGCGGCGAAAACGTTCCGGTAGAGAGCCGAATCCCGCGGAGTCAGGTAATCGTAGAAACCAGATCCAAAGATCCAGTTCCGCGCGCCCGGCGACATCAGAAAATCGGCGAACGGCCACTGGACCGCCAGGAACGTCGCCAGAAAGGCGATGCCGTAGACCAGCGCCCGCAAAACGGGATTCCAGGCGCGCGTTCTGGCTCGCAGAAGATCCAGCACGATGGCCGGCGCCAGGATCAGCAGCGGAAACGGAGGCGGCACGAACTGGTGAACCTGGTGATAAACCGGTCCCAACTTCGGCGCCGCGGGAAACAGCGGCAACACCCAGCACAAACCCGCCATGAATGCCGTGTAAACCGCCGCCGAATACGTCGCCGCCCATCGGTGCGCCGACCCCGTCGCCACGCCCACCATCACCGGCGGAATCGCCACCGACATCACCAGGTAGAACAGCCCGGAATGATACGCCGTGCGAAACGTGTATTCGAACAGAAGCACCAGAATCAGCGCCAGCAGCATCCCTCCGACGTACAGATAGAGCCGCTCCAGAGGCTCGCGCCGCCGTCCCTGAGCCCGGTTCATGGCTCCGAGGATCAGGATCAGAGTCCCCAATTCCACCGCAAACACGCCCAGGATCAGCAGCGTGTGCGGCGGGCTCAGCACCTTCACATCCAGGCCGTAGGCGTTGTGCCACCAGTTATCAAAGGGCGCCGAGGTGATCATTGCCACTCCGCCCCATGCGCTGATGAACGCTCCGAGCGGGCCGCGGAACCCCCACATTTTCACCGACGCCGCCTCCAGTTCCGGTAGCCTCCCCAGCGTCGTGGCAAGAATCATGTAGGCGCAGGACACGCCCGCCAGAATGCCGCAAAGATAAATCGCGATGTGGGCCGGCGTCAGGAACGCGTCGCGGCCGATCGACCGGTGCCAGGAGATGTCCCAGTGCCCGCCGATCATCGCCAACGTCACCGCCGCCGTCGAACACCACACGTACCACGGGACCGCGGCGGCTTGAGCGGCGGCCGCCAGCGGCGCCGCCGGAGAATGCGTCACAGGGACGGGCAGAGAAATGCTTCGCGCCACAGGGCACCTCGCAGGCTGGGTTGGGAAAGCTCCATCCGTGATTGTAGCTGGCCCGGCGCCGCCCCGGGTTTCAGACTCGGAACAGCACCGATTCGGTCCGGAAAATCCGCGTCGCCGCGAAGAAGGCAACCGACGCGTAAGTCAGGTTGGCGGCGAACGCCACAGCGAAAGCCGCCGTCGAAAACGAGCCCAGGAAAATCTCTTTCACAATCTGGCACACGTTGAAGATCGGGATCAGTGCCAGCGCCGGCGTCAGCTCGGTTCCCGGAAGCATGCCGAGCACCGCCGGAAACACCACCACCATCAGCAGAGGCGTCAGATAGCTCTGCCCCTCCTTGTAGCTCTTGGCGAACAGCGAGACGGCCACCATCAATGAGGCCGCCAGCATTGCGATCGGCAGCACGCTCAGCACCACCAGCCCGAAGGTCGACGGATCCAGAAGGTCCAGCCGCATGTCGGCGCCGAGCACCGCGGCGAACGGCGTATGGCGGTAGGAGTACACCATGCTCGCCATCGCCAGCAGCGCTGTCAGAAACGATGCCGTCGCGCACGCCAGAACTTTACCCAGCACAATCGCGTTCCGCGGCGCCGGCGAGCACAGCAGCGCCTCCAGTGTCCTCCGCTCCTTCTCGCCCGCCGCCGTGTCCACCGCCGGATACATCGCGCCCGTGAACATCAGCAGGATCACCAGGTAGCCCAGCGAGCTCCCCAGCAGAAACCCGCCCATCTTCTTCTGGCTCGCCACGTTCACCGTGTCCACGGAAAACGGCGTCAGCACCGACTCCGGAACGCCCGACCCGTGCAGGCTGCTGCGCACCGTGTCGTCTTTCAACTTCTCGAGTACCGCCCGGATCTTCTCTCCCGCGATGGCCGATGCCTGCCGCGTCCTGTCCACCAGAATCCTGTATCGCATCCCGCCGGCCGCCGCGTCGGCTTCAACTCCCGCCGCCACCGCCTTGTTTTCCACCGCGGCCCGCAGTCCGGATTCGCTCCGTAGTTCGAAGCCGGCCGCCCGCAGCGCCGCCGCGGCCGCGCCCGCCCTCGACGCGTCCACGCCCACGATCATCGCCTCGCCGCTGGCCTCCTTCTCGCGCGATTGAATGAACTTCCCCATCACCCCGAAAATCGCCGGCATCGCAAACAGCGGCACCACCACCATGCTGATCATCGTCCGGCGGTCGCGCAGCAGTTCCAGCATCTCCTTCTGAAAGATCGCCATCATCACCTTCCAGTTCATGCCGTCGCCTCCTGCCCGTTCGGGCTCAGCCCCAGCAACGCCAGAAATACCTCGCGCAGGCGCTGCTTGCCCGTGCTCTGGCGCAGTTCTTCCATCGTGCCCACCGCCATCAGCTTCCCGTGATTCACCACGCCGATGCGGTCGCACAGGTACTCGGCCTCTTCCATGATGTGCGTCGACAACAGCACGCACTTCCCGCTCTTCTTGGCCGACACGATGAATTCCTCGATCATGCGCGCCGAAGGCACGTCGAGCCCCGAGCTCGGCTCATCGAGAATGAGCACCGGCGGATCGTGCACCACCGTCCGCGCAATGGCCACCTTCTGCTTCATCCCCGTGGACAGCTTGTCGATTTTCGCCGCCGCATATTCGCTGATGCCGAACCGGTCCATCACCTCGCCTACGCGCGACTTCAGCCTCGCTCCCTCCAGGCCGTTCAGCCGCGCGAAAAACTCGAGCGACTCCCGCGGCGTCAGCCGCCCATACTGTCCCATGTCCCCGGACGTAAATCCGATCAGCCCTCTCACGCGCTCCGGCTCCCTCACCACGTCGGCCCCGCCGATCGTTGCCGTCCCGCCTGTCGGCCGCAGGATCGTCGCCAGCACGCGAAGCATCGTCGTCTTCCCGGCGCCGTTCGGACCGAGCAGTCCGAAGATCTCCCCGCCGCGCGCCTCAAAGGAAACGCCATCGAGTGCAACGACGGCCCCCCGCTTTCGATCCGCGAACCGCTTCACCAATCCCGTGGCTTGGATCACATTCTTGAGCCTATCACGCGCCCCGATTACCCCCTCGCAATAAGCGCCGCCCGCCGGCCGCCCTGCTAGCGCGCGCCTTTGAGGCGAATGTCCACCGTCGTCACGCCGTAGCTCTGCGGATCGCCCCCGGGAATGGTCGCCGTCACCGCATCGCGCGGCCGCTGCGAGCCGAACAGCGCAATGCGATAGTCGCGCCCATGCCGCCCCGACACCACCAGTTTCACCTCCGCCCCGTCCTCCGACCACTGCTCTGAAATCAACTTCGCCGCCGCGCTCGGCTCCCCCAGCACCGGCGGCGTATCGGGCATCGCATACCCGAACGTCCCCTGCTGCCGCAGCACCATAACCCCTCCGCCCGGCCCAACCTCCACGCGCAGCCGCGGATGCCAGTCCACGCCATGCTTCTCGGTCTGCCATTCTGCGCTCTTCCCGTTCCATTCCGCCGAGGTCACCCGCGTGCAAGGCGCGTAGGCCGGAGCGAACGCCAGCGCAAACGATCCCGCTCCCCGATTCGTCACCGTCAGCCGCAGCGCGCCCTCGTCCCGCTCAATCGCAAAATCCACCCGGCCCCCGCCCAGCGGCACGTTGCGCACCGCCGCGCGCCTCCAGCCCGCCGGAAGGTGCGGATCCAGGCGCACACGATGCCGCGCCGCATCCACGTCCAGCCCTAACAGCCCGCGCACCAGAGGCGACACCACCATCGCCGCCGACCACGTCTGGTGCGGCGACGCCGTCGACAACGCAGAGTCCGTCGCACCCGACAGCACTTCCGTCACGTTGCCCCCCGCGCCGTCCAGCGCCAGCCAAGCGTTGGCCCGCAGGTTCGCCAGCCCCGCCTCCGCCGCGTGTTCCCGGTACTCGCCCGTCGACGCCCACCCGGTAAACAGCGGCCACACCGAGCCATAGTGATACCCCTCCGGCGAATACTGCGGGCTCACCGACGAAATGATCCGCATGCCCCAGTCGCTCGCGTGGTCCTCTCCGGCCAGCTTCTCGATCATCCGCCGCGCCCGCTCCTGGTCCAGCACGTCGAACCACATCGGCACCGTCGCCAGCACGCTCGGCTGATCCACCGGCTTCCCCGCCGTGCCGATCGCAAACGCGTAGCTCCCGCTCGCCTCGATCCAGTAGCGCTCGTTCAGCTTCACTCTCTTGGCCGCGAACTCCGCCTCCAGTTCCTTCGCCGCCGCTTCTTCTCCTATCAAGCCCGCTAAATCCCCCAGCGACCGAAGCGCCTCCACGTAACACGCCGCCTGGTACAACTCCGTCCGCACCGGCAGCAGCCGCCCGCCCTCCACCCATCCGTGCCCCACGCCCAGGTTCCGCGGAAATCCGTCCTCGTCAAGCGTCGAGCGCATGAACGCGAGCGCCTTCCGCAGCCTCGGCCACTGGCTCCGTGCAAACTCCACGTCGCCGCTCGTCCGCACATAATCGGCAACCGCGATGGCGAACAGAGGCGTCGCGTCGGCCGACGCGTACGCGTAAGGCAGCGCGTGAAACCAGTCCACCAGCGTCGCCGTCTGCGCGATCTCGTGCGGCATCTTGCCGTCTTCGCGCTGGAAGCCGGCGATGAACTCGATCGCCGCCCGCGACGTTTCAAAATCCCCCGCCGAGTTCAGTGCGAACGCCGTCCAGAAAGTGTCGCGCCCGAAGAACCACGCATAGCCCGGCCGGTAAGAGCCCTTCGTCGGCCCATAGCCCGCCACCAGGCCCCGGCCCAGCAGCGGGTTCTCCACCATCGCCTCGCGCATGCTCGCCCGCGACCAGTCGTAGGCGCTCTGCAAAGTCTCGTCCGGAACCTCGACCTGCACGCCGCCGGCCAGGTAGTCGCGATAGAAATCCCGCGACCGCCCGATCGTCACCGCCGCCTCGCTCGCCAGCCTCAGATAAATCGCCCGCGCCTCATCGGCCGATTTTGTCGACCCCGCCACGGCCAGCGTGCGCTTCGCCCGCCCCGTCACCTTCCCCAGCGAAATCCGCTCCACGGCCCTCGATCCGTAATCGCTCTGGTAGTCTCTCTCCACCAGCACCGCGTCCGGCGAGCCGAACAGCGCCGCGTACCCGCCCGGTCCGGAAAAGACAAACGCGTGGTCCTTCCCGCTCCACTCCGCGTAATCGGCCCCGCTCGCCGCCGGCCACAGCAACTGGTAGTCGGGCACGAACTCCGCCTGAATCTCCAGCGGTTGGTACGCCGTGATGTCCAGCTCAATCACCGCCCCGGCCTCGCTGGGCGACGCCGCCAGCGTCTCGCGCGCCTGAAACTCGTCTCCGGTATAAACCAGAGTGTACGCGCCGGGCCTCGCCTCGATGCGCCTGCTGATCGTCGCCGCCGGAATGGCGCGCCCATCCACCACGAAGATCAGCCGGAAATCGCGGAAGATCTTCATCGGATATACCAGCGCCTCCAGCGTCCCGTCCTCGGCGCCCAACAGCGCCGCCTTCGGCCCCGGCGCGTCGACGAACTCCCACGGACGCGCCGGACGGTCGATCTCCAGCCCGTTGGCGCCCAGCGCGCATCCGCAAATCGTCAACCACGCCACCCAGCGCATTGTCAGTCTAGTAACCGGCCCGCTTGTCCACCACGTGCAGCAGCGGCCGGCCCGCCGCGAACCGCTTCACGTTCTCTTCGAGCAATTCCAGCATCCGCCCCGCCAGCACATCCGACCCGTTCGCCACGTGCGGCGTGATCACCACGTTGTCGAACTTCCACAGCGGATGCCCCGCCGGCAGCGGCTCCGGATCCGTCACATCCACGCCCGCCCCGGCCAGCCGTCGCTCGTCCAGCGCCTTCACCAATCCGTCCATGCTGTACGTCTTCCCGCGCGAAACCGCGATGAAATAGGACCCCCGCTTCATCGATTCAAACTCCCGCGCGCCCATCATTCCCTGCGTCGCCCTGGTCAGCGGCACCGAATCGAACACCACGTCGGCCAGCGGCAGCACCTCGTCCAGTTGGTCCGGCCGCACATACCGGCCCACCAGAAGATCCGGCGGATAGTCCTGCATATCGACGCCGATCACCTTCATGCCGAATCCATGCGCCCGCTGCGCGATCTGCCGCCCGATCCCTCCCACGCCGATGATCACCGCCGTCTTGCCGCTCAGCTCCACCATCCCCTCGCGGTTCGCCTGCCACTGCTCCCGCTTCTGCTGCGCCATCGTCACTTCGAGCTTCCGCGTCAGCGTCAACAGAAACGCAAACGCGTGGTCGGCAATCTCCGGACCGTATACGATCCGCATGTTGGTCACCGTCACATCGCTGGCCACAAGCGCCGGAAACAGCACGTCGTCCACGCCCGCGCTCAGCACCTGCACCCATTTCAGCTTGTGCGCCATCGCAAGCTGCTCCGGCGTGATCTTTCCGATGAAGCCCTCGGCGTCCCCGATCTCCGCCGCCACTCCCTCTTCGCTTACTCGCACCAGTTTCACGCCCGGCGCCGCCGCCTGCAGCTTCTCGGCCCATTCGGCCGAAATTCCCGGCGCCAGAATCTTCCGCGTCTGTGCCGCCGCCGTCGCCGCCAGCAGCGCGCCCAATGCCACTATCGCCACGATCTGCATCACAAATCCGGCTCCCAGTCTATATCCTCGCCGCGCCTAATGGACGCGGTTGTGCATCACCCAATACAGCAGCGCCGCGCCCGCCGCGATCCGGTACACCGCGAACGGCACGAACCCGCGCTTCTTCACCCAGTCCATGAACCACGCCACCACCGCGTACGCCACAATGAACGACACCACCGTGCCCAGCGCCAGCAGTGCCCAGTTGTGCCCGTTCATCGCCACCGTATCGCCCGCTTCGTCGCCCATGTGGTGCCGCAGCGAGTGGAACAGGTCGTAGCCCACCGCCGCCGCCATCGTCGGCATCGACAGGAAAAACGAAAACTCCAGCGCCGCCTGCCGCGACATCCCGGCAAGCTGCCCCGCCGCAATCGTCGACATCGACCGCGAAGTCCCCGGAAACACCGCCGACAGAATCTGGCACAGCCCGATCCACACTCCCTGGGTCAGCGACATGTCGTCCATCGACGCCGTGCGGCTGTTGTCCGCGAACACCACGTCGACAATCCACATGATCACTCCCCCCAGCACCAGCGCCCAGCCGATCAGCGACAGCCGCTCCAGGTTCCGCCCGATCACTTTGTGCAGCAGAAACGCCGGCCCCGCCGTGCACACGAACGCGATGAGCGTGATCGACAGCGGGTGGTTCCACACCGTCCGGTTGCCCCGCCGCCCCGCCGGGAAGCTCCGCACGAACTCCCCGATCCGGCCCCAGAAATAAAGCGGCAGTGCCAGGATCGCGCCGATCTGGATGACGATCGCAAACATCTTCCAGAATCCGCTGCCCAGGTCCAGCCCCATCAACGCCTCGGCGATGCGCAGATGCGCCGTCGAGCTGACCGGCAGAAACTCCGTCAGCCCCTCCAACACTCCCAGCGCCGTCGAAAGCAGATAATCGTTCAAACAGTTCCTCCCCGCACTTCAGAAAAAATACAGCACATCGGGCCTTATGTGCCCGCCCGACTCCAGGCACGGCCCGCACGCCATCTTGTATCCGCTCCACCGCGCCCGCACTGCCTCCGGGATGTGCACTTCATCGAGCGGCCCGTGCTCGGTGGCAATCGAAAGCCGCGGATGATACCGCGCGATGGTCTCTGCCGCCCCGGCGATCGCCCGCACCTCGGCTCCCTCCACGTCCATCTTGATGAAGTCCACCCGCGGCAGCTTCAGCTCGGCCGCGATTTTGTCGATCGTCGTCAGAGGCGCCGTCCCTTCCGTGCGCGCCTCCTCCGGATGCAGCACCACGCTGTTGGCCGCGAAGTTCCGCTCGTCTACCGTCAGCGGGAGCACGTCGTCCTTGTCCCAGACGCCCTTGGGATACACGATCGCCCGCCCCTCCGCGATCGGCCCCGCCAGGTTCCGCCTCAAACACTCGATGTTCTTCGGCGCAAGCTCCACCGCCACCACCAGTTTCGCCCCCGCCTCCAGCGCCGCCCGCGAAAAATCGCCGTCGCTGGCGCCGCAGTCGAGCACAATGTCGCCCGGGTGAATGAAATGCTCGCCCGCCCCATACACGTGCCGCTCGATCTCGGCCAGGTTGAACGGCAGCACGTACCGGTTCCCCGCCGGAATCCAGAACTCGCCCTTCGGCGTGTTCCAAAGCTCCAGTCCTCCCTCCTCCCGCACCAGGTGGCTGGCCCGCAGAAACCGGTCCTTCATCGCGATCTGCTCGTCGATGTTTGCCTGGCTGCGCACCGCCATCGCGACCGGACAAACCGGGCTGCGCCCCGCCAGCGCCAGCGTCAACAGCCGGAACGGCGGATACCACCGGTAGGCCGCGCCCGCCGCCGCCACCGCCGCCACTGCCACAATCAGAGCTTTCTTCACGCGGTCCGCCTATTTGCCCGCGCCCGCCGCTGGCGCGTACAGCTTGTCCATCGTGCTCCGCAGCCGGTCCAGGCAGGCCTTCTTGGTGTACAACATGTGCCCCGCGTCGCAATAGAACAGCGATACGTTGTTCTCCAGCGTCGGGTCCAGCAGCATGTGGTGTACGGTATATTCGGTGGCGAAAAACGGCGTCGCCAGGTCGTAATAGCCGTTGGCGATGATCACCCGCAAATTCGGATTCTGGTTGATCGCCTGCCGCAGCCGCTCCGACACGTCCACAAACCGGTTCTGCGGATACGGCCAAGGCCGCACTTTCCCCGTGAGGATCTCATACGGCATGTCGCTTTCAAACTTCAGCTCGCCCCGCACATACGCGTTGAACATGTTCGTGTACGCGCCCTGCACCGAGGCGTAGCTGGGATCGTAGTCGAACCGGCCCGCCGCCGCGTCCGACGGGATTCCCGTCAGGCGGCTGTCGTAGCGCCCGATTGTCCGCCGCTCGCTTCGCAACAGCTCGCCGAAAAATTTGAAATCCGACACCCGCAGGTTCGACAGCAGTATGTACTGCTCGGAGAGCCCGGTGAACCGCGCCAGCTTCTTCGCCACCGCCTCCTTCTCCGCTGCCGTCAGCCGGTCGCCCTTCATCAGCGCCAGCGTGTACTCGCCCCCGGCGAACTCCCTCGACGCCTCCACCGCCTTCGCCAGATCGCCCTCCAGGTCCGCCGGCAGCTTCTTGTGATACCACGCCGCCGCCGTGAAACTCGGCAGAAACAGCGCGTACGGCAGGTCGTTGCCGGAGGTGAACTCCAGCGTCTCGAAATTCAACACCGACGAGATCAACGTGATCCCGTTCAAATAAATCCCCTCGTTCTCCAGCAGGTACAGCGACAGCCCCGCCGCCCGCGTCGTTCCGTAGCTTTCCCCGGCCAGATACTTCGGCGAGCCCCATCGCTCATAGCGCGTCAGATACAGCCGGATAAACTCGGCCACCGACTCCAGGTCTCCTTCCAGCCCGTGGAACTGCTGCGGATTTTCCCCCGGCGCCTGCCGGCTGAAACCCGTCGTCACCGGATCGATGAACACCATATCGGTGGCCGGCAGCAGCGTGTCGTCGTTGTCCACCAGCTCATACGGCGGCGCCGGCTGCTCGCCCTCCGGCCCCATCTTCACCCGCTTCGGCCCGAACGCCCCCATGTGCAGCCACACCGACGACGATCCCGGCCCTCCGTTGAAGATGAACGTCACCGGCCGCTTCGTCTTGTCCGCCGCGTCGTCGCGCGTGTAGGCCACGTAGAATATGCTCGCCCGCGCCTTGCCGTCTTCCTTCTTCAGCACCATCGTCCCGGCCACCGCGGTGTAGGGTATCCGCTGCCCTCCCGCCTGCATCGTGTGCTGCGTCTTCGATGTCTTCTCCTCGGCCGGAGGCGCCGGAAACTGCGTGCTCTCTCCGCCCGCCTTCTCTCCGGCCGCCGCCGCCGGCGCCGGATGCTCGGCCGCGGGCGCCTGTCTCGTTTGCGCCGCCAGGCCCGCTCCGCACGCCATCCACAGTACCGCCGCACACCACTCGGTTCTTCGCTTCAAACTCACCTCCCCGCTCCGGTCATCTTAGTCGCTCGGCCGGTCCTTCGGCGGCGCCGTCGCCGCGAAGTCCTCCCGAACTCTGGTGATATATCCGTCGAGCAGCTCGTTCACCCGCCGCAGCTCCGGCGACCGCACGATCAGCCCCACATGATGCTTCTTGCTCATCCGCCAGACAATCTCCGCGTCGTTGTACGCCGAGGTGTCCGGCCACTCCTGCCTCGCCAGCGACACCAGCAGTCCCGCGTAGTCCTGCCTCGCCTCCGGCGCCTCGTACGGCTCCGTCCCCCCCGCAATCTCCACCTTCGCCCACTCTCTCCACATGTTCACGCCCGTCGCCGCTTCTATCAAATCGGCAATGTGCGCCCCGCCCACTCGCGCCGACGTCTCCAGAAAATAAATCTTTCCGTCCTCGCGCCCGTGGATGAACTCGGTGTGCGACACTCCCTGCGTCAGCCCCAGCCCCGCCATCACCCGCTGGTTCTTCTCGATCAATCCTCGTTCGATCTCCGTTCCCCGCTCCAGTACCCGCGTGCTGAATACCCCTCCTCCGTGCGAAACCTCCATCGGCGGCGCGCCATATCCGCTGGCGATCGCAAACCGGATCCGGCCCTCGTACAGAATCGAGTCCACATGAAAAATATCGCCCGGAACGTACCGCTCCAGCAGATAGAACGACTGCTCGTCCCCCAGCGCGTGAATCAGCGCCCACGCCTGCCCGGCGTCGTGAACTTTCTTGATCCCGATCGCCCCCGCCAGCATCCTCGGCTTCAGAACCCACGGCGGTGGCACCTTCTGCATGAACTCGGTGATCCGCGCGTAGTTCAGCACGTGCACAAACTCCGGAATGTTCAGCCCCGCCGCCTGCGCCCGCACGCGCATCGCCAGCTTGTCCCGGAAGTACCGCGTCGTCGTCTCCCCCAGCCCCGGTATCCGCAGATGCTCCCGCACCGCCGCCGCCATCTCCAGGTCGAAATCGTCCAGCGGCACTACCCGGTCGATCGTCTCGCTCCGCGCCAGGTAGCTGATGCCCAGCAGCGCTCCCGTCCGGTCCCACTTCTTGTTGTCGTCCTGCATGTAGAAGACATCGTCGATCGAGTCCCGCGGGAAATCGTTGTTGTCCTTCAGGCTCAGCGAGGTCACCAGCAGCACCCGGCAGCCCTGGCGCTTGCACTCGCGCAGAAATTCGTGCCCTTTTTCGTAGCTGGCCAGGCAGACGATTGTGAGTGGGTGTGAACTGTTCATGACGCCTCGCTCCCGATGCCGGACGCCAGAGTCCAGCGCCGTTAGCTTAGCATCCTGAATCCCGCCCCCGCAGCGCTCCGCTTCATTCGTGCCGCAGCGCCGCCAGCGGCTCCACCCGCGCCGCCCGCATCGCCGGCGCCCACGCCGCCGCCAGCGCCGCCCCCAGCAGCAGCACCCCCGTTGCCCCCAGGCTCGCCGGGTCCGCCGGCTTCACCCCATATAACATCGTCCGCACCAGCGGCATCACCGCCGCCGCCGCCCCCACGCCCGCCGCCACGCCGCCCGCCCCGATCCACGCCGCCTCCCGCACGATCATCCACAGCACCGCCCGCCTCTCGGCTCCCAGCGCCAGTCGGATGCCGATCTCGTTCGTCCTTCGCGCCACAGTGTACGCCATCACCCCATACACTCCGATACAGGCCAGCGCCAGCGCCAGCAGCCCGAAGCCCGTCGTCAGCTCGGCAAACAGCCTCTCCTGCGCGATCCCCGCCTCGATCTGCTCCCTCTGCGTCCGCACGTCGATCAACGGCAGATCGCGGTCAATCGACCGCATCGCCCCCCGGATCGATGCCATCAGCGCCGCCGGCTTCAACCGCGTCCGTACCTCGTACGTCATGCCGTTCGGCTCCCCGGCCATCTGCCGGTACGGGCTGTAGAACACCGGAGGCGCCTCGTCCCGCAAATGCGCATAGCGCGCGTCGCCGCACACCCCGACGATCCGCACCAGCGTCTCCTGGTCGGAAACGTAGACGTGAGTACGGAACGCCTTGCCCACCGGGTTGGCGCCGGGAAAGAACTTCCGCGCCAGCGCCTGGTTCACTACCGCCACCGGAAGGGACGATTCGGTGTCGCCCGGCGCGAAGCCGCGCCCCGCCAGAATCGGCGTCTCCATGGTGGCGAAGAAGTTCGCTCCCACCTCGTTGTCGAACGCCACTTGCTGGCCGTCGGAGGTCCGCGCCTGGCCCTCCGGGACGAAGTCGTCGTTGTTCATCGAGTCCGCCAGCAGCGGCACGCTCGACAGCGTCGCCGATTCCACGCCCGGTATCGCCGCCAACGCCTCTTCGATCCGCCGGTACAACGCGACGTCGCGCGGCGCCGGATAGCGCGCCGCCGGCGGCTCCACCGAAAACAGCACCAGGCCGTCCGCGTTAAAACCCAGCGGCGCCGAGTTCAACGCTCCCAGCGTCCGCAGGAACAGCACCGCCCCGGCCACCAGAATCGTCGACAGCATCACCTGAAATGTCACCAGCGCTTTTCCCGAAAGCCCCCGCCACCGCCGCGTCGCCGTGTGCGCGCTCTCCTTCAACCCCGCGCCCGCGCTTCTCCCCGCCGCCCGCCACGCCGGCGCCGCGCCGAACAGCAGCCCCGTCAATACCGTCACCGCCGCCGTGAACGCGAATACCCTCCAGTCGAACCCGCCCGCCCAGTCGTTGCGCTCCCAGGCATTGGCCAGCAGCGCCGGTATCGCCCCTTGGCTCGCGTATCCGGCCGCCAGCCCCGCCACTCCCCCCAGCCCCGCCAGCACCAGGCTCTCCGTCAACACCTGCCGCACAATGCGCCCGCGCCCCGCACCCAGCGCCAGCCGCACGCTCATCTCCCGCTGCCGCCACGCCGACCGCGCCAGCAGCAGGTTCGCAATGTTGGCGCAGGCCAGCAGCAGCACCAGCCCGCCCAGCGTCATCAGCACCGCCACCGGCTTCAGGAAGTTCCTCCCCGCGAAGTTCAACCCCCGGCTTCCGTCGCGCACTACGGCTTTCGGCGCCTCGTCGCCCTTCCTCAGCGTCATCGTCGCCCGCACCGCCTGGCTGAGCGCCACGCTCAGCCGCGCCCCCGCCTCCCGGTCGCTCACGCCCGCCCGCTTCCGCCCCATGATCTGCATCCACCACAGGTCCTTGCTCACCAACAGCGACCCCTCCCTCGTTTTCGGCGCCGCCGCCGGCTGCATGCTGAACGGCAGGAAAATGTCCGGCGAGCTCTGCGCGCTCTTGGCCCCCGTGAACTCCGGCGGGTTCACTCCCACAATCGTCATCGGCGTCAGGTTCACCTGAATCACCGTGCCGATCGCCTTCTCCGACCGCCCGAAAAACCGCTCCCAGAACCCGTCGCTGATCACCACCACCGGCCCGCTCCCCGGCGCTCCATCGTCGGCCGGCTCAATCGGCCGCCCCGCCTGCACCCTCACTCCCAGCGCCCGGTAGTAATTCCCCGACACCATCTCGGCCTGCGCCGCCTCCGCCGTCCCTTTCACCGTCACGTTCAGCCGCCCGATCCCTTTGAACGCGAACAGCTCCTCCAGCCCCTCGTTGTGCGTCTTCAGATACTCATACACCGGGTAGGAGAACGAAGTGCTCGATATGTTGCCTTCCTTCGATGTGTACCAGTCGCCCCACATGCTGTGGACTGCCACATTCCGTCCGCCCGCCCAGCTCAGCAGCCGTACCGACTCCGGCTTCTCCACGCCGAGCCGCAAATACAACACCCGGTTGGCCAGCGTGAAGATCGCCGTGTTCGCCCCGATGCCCAGCGCCAGCGACAGCACCGCCACGCCCGCGAAGCCCGGACTCCGCCGCAGTTGCCGCAGCGCGTACCGCGCGTCGTTCCAGGCGTCGTTCCACCATCTCAGCCCCAGCGAATCCCGCATCGCCTCCTTGTGCGCCTCTACCGGCCCGAAGGCCGCCCGCGCCCGCCGCTCCGCTTCCTCCGCCGCCACGCCCTTCCGCATCAGGTCCTCCGCGTAGCTTTCCCGGTGGAACCGCAGCTCCGCTTCCATCTCCGTCTCCAGCCGCCCCCGCCGCGCCACCGCCCGCGCCCAGCTCGTCACCCGCGCCCACGCCCCTCTCATATCTCCTCCGGCGCCGTCCTCAGAACCGCCGCCATCACCCCCGCCATGCGGTTCCACTTCTCCGTCTCCGTCTTCAACAGCGCTTTGCCCGCCGCCGTCAGCCGGTAATACTTCGCCCGCCGGTTGTTCTCCGATTCCCCCCACTCGCTCGCGATCGCCCCCTGGTGCTCCAGCCGGTACAGCGCCGGATACAGCGATCCCTGCTGGATATCGAGCTGCCCGCCCGAAATCTGCTCAATCCGCAGCAGAATCCCATAGCCGTGCAGCGGCCCCAGCGATACCGCTTTCAGGATCAGCATCTCCAGCGTCCCTTGCAGCAGGTCCAGCGCTTTTCCCATCCGCTCCTCCTAGATGATCTAGGAATAGCCTAGCCCCACTCTCCTAGATTGTCAAGGAGAGAGCCGGGGAGAGCAGGTCCACCGCGCTCCGGTGGACAATATTTCCATGCAGGAACGCATCCGGGTCTTCAGCGCCGCTCCCTGGGAGCCCATCATCGGCTATTGCCGCGCCATCCGCGCCGGCTCGCGCATTTACGTCACTGGCACCACCGCCATCGGTCCCGATGGGCGTCTGGTGGGCGTGGGCGACGCCTACGCCCAAACCGTCCAGTGCATCCGCAACATCGAGCGCGCCCTGCAGGGCCTCGGCGCCGATCTGTCTCACGTCGTCCGCACGCGCATGTTCGTCACCGACATCTCGCGCTGGCAGGAGTTCGGCCGCGCCCACGGC
>DAIDHC010000199.1 GCA_027452065.1 Bryobacterales bacterium | reverse complement strand
CTGGCGCGCGGGCTGGGGCGTGTGCGCCGGCGGGTTGCGTGGTGGCCGATATGCTGGGGCGCGCGGGCTGGGGCGTGTGCGCGGGCTGGGGATGCGTGGCGGCGGACGCGCTGGGGCGTATGCGGGGGGTGGGTCAGGGGGCCAGGCGGTAGGCGGTGGCGGCGGTGGTGGCGAGGATTTGGGATTGTTCGTGGGGGGTGAGGGGGGCGATGGCGGTGCGGAGGAAATCGAGCCAGGCGGGGTAGCTCGAGGCGGCGAGCAGGACGGGCCAGTCGGAGCCGAACATCAAGCGCGAGGGGCCGAAGGCGTGGAGGGCGACGTCGAAGTAGGGCATCAGGTCCGCCGGCGTCCAGCGGCGCCAGAGGGCCTCGGTGACCATGCCGGAGAGTTTGCAGTAGACGTTGGGATGGCGGGCGAGTTGGGCGATGGATTCGCGCCAGGGAGAGAGGAGGCCGGCGCGGATGACGGGTTTGGCGAGGTGGTCCAGCACGAAGACCTGGGAGGGGAAGCGGCGGGCGAGCTCGATGGCGTGGGGAAGGTGCTTGGGAAAGATCAGGAGGTCGAAGGCGAGGGCGTGGCGGCGCAGCATTGCGAGGCCTTCGAGGAAGGCGGGACGCAGCATGAAGGCCGGGTCGGGCTCGTCGTGAAGGACGTGGCGCAGGCCTTTGAGCAGGGGGTCGCCGGCGAGGCGCTCGACGGCGGCTCCCGCGGAGGGCTCGGCCAGAGGAGCCCAGCCGACGACGCCGCGGATGGAAGGATTGGCGCGGGCGAGCGCGAGCAGCCATTCGGTTTCGGCGATGGACTGGCGGGCCTGGACGGCGATGGAGCCGGAGACGCCGGCGGGGGCGGCGTCGAGGGCGAAATCGGCGGGGAGAAAATCGCGCTGGAGGCTGCGCATCGAATCGCCGAGCCAGGGGTACTCGGCGGCGTTGTAGCGCCAGAAGTGCTGGTGGGAGTCGAGTATCGCGGCCTCAGGCATGGGGCGAGTCGACTTCTATGACGGCTTTGACGAGGCCGGGGCTGGAGCCGAGCGCGGGGAAGCCTTGGGGGACGGCGGAAAGGGAGAGGCGGTGGGTGATCCAGGGGCTGGTGTCGAGGCGGCCGTCCTCGATGAGGCCGATGATGCGGGGGAACTGGCCGCGGCTGTTGCGGCTGGCGATGAGGGTGGTTTCGCGGCGGTGGAACTCGGGGTCGTCGAAGGAGATAGGGCCCTGGACGAGGCCGACGAAGACGAGGCGGCCGGTGTGGGCGATGAGGCGGAAGGAGGCTTCCATGGAGGCGCGGCTGCCGGTGGCGTCGAAGACGACGTCGGCGCGGAGGTTGCCGGGCTCGGCGATGACATCGGCGCCAAGGCTTTGGATGAAGCCGCGGCGGCGGCTGTCGAGCTCGAGCACGCGGATGCGGGCGCCGGTGAGGCGGGCGAAATTGAAAACGGCGAGGCCGATGGGGCCGGCGCCGACAATCAACGCTTCGTCGCCGGAGGCGAGGCCGGAGCGGACGACGGCGTGGGCGCCGATGCCGAGGGTCTCGACGAGAGCGAGTTGATCGAGGGAGAGCTTATCCGACTTGTGGAGCAGGCGGACGGGGACGGTGAGGAACTCCTGCATGCCGCCATCGCGATGGACGCCGAGGACTTGCAGGCTTTCGCAGCAGTTGGGGCAGCCGCGGAGGCAGGCGTGGCAGGCGCCGCAGTTGAGGTAGGGCTCGACGGCGCAGCGGTCGCCGGGGCGGAGGCCGGCGGGGTTGTCGGGCGCTTCGATGATTTCGACGGCGAGCTCATGGCCCAGCACGCGGGGATAGGAGAAGAAAGGCTGGCGTCCGGCAAAGGCGTGGAGATCGGTGCCGCAGACGCCGATGCGGTGGACGCGGACGAGGGCTTCGCCGGCCGAGGGCGAGGGGGCTTCGACGCCGCGCTCGAAGAAAGTGCCGGGCTTGTCGAGAACAATCTGTCGCATGAGTCTCCTGGGGTGAGGCCGCGGGTGGGCGGCCCGATATCATTCATGCTATCGCTGGTGGAGATGGAATATCGGACATTAGGGAAGACGGGGCTGCGGGTTTCGGTGCTTTCGCTCGGTGGATCGGCGCTGGGGGGCGTATTCGGGCCGGTGGCGGAGGCCGATGCCGTGGACGCGGTGCGGACGGCGCTCGACGTGGGAGTGAACTACATCGACACGTCGCCCTACTACGCGGCGACGAAGGCGGAAACGGTGTTGGGCGCGGCGCTGCGGGGCGTGGCGCGGGACCGGTATTATCTGGCGACGAAGGTGGGCCGCTACGGGCGGGAGGAGTTCGATTTTTCGCGAAAGCGGGTGACGGCGAGCCTGGAGGAGAGCCTGTCGCGGCTGGGGGTGGACTATGTGGACGTGATCCAGTGCCACGACATCGAGTTCGGCTCGCTCGATCAGATTGTGGAGGAGACGATACCGGCGCTGCGGGAATGCCAGCGGGCGGGGAAGGCGCGGTTTGTGGGAATCACGGGGTATCCGCTGAAGATTTTTTCGGAAGTCGCCCGGCGCTGCGAAGTGGACACGATCCTGTCCTACTGCCGGTACACTCTGAACGACCGGGGGCTGGAGAGCATACTGCCGGAGATGGAGGCGGCGGGAGTGGGAGTGATACACGCGGCGCCGCTGGCGATGGGGTTGCTGACGGAGGCGGGGCCGCCGTCGTGGCATCCGGCGCCGGCGGAGCTGCGGCGGGCCTGCGCGCGGGCCGCGGCGTATTGCCGGGAGAGGGGAGTAAGAATTGAGAAGCTGGCGCTGCGGATGGCGGGAGCGAACCCGCGCATCCACACGGTGGTGACGGGGGTGTCGAGCGCGCGGGAGGTGAGGGAGAACGCGGCGAGCATCGCGGCGCCGGTGGATGAAGCGCTGATGGCGGCGGTGGAGGAGATGCTGGCGCCGGTGGCGAACCAGTGCTGGGTGTCGGGGCGGGCGGAGAACAACTAGCGGAGTGCGGGGCGGTGGTGAGGGGGTGGGGCGGAAGCGGATGGGCGGCGGCGGGGGCGAGGCGGGCGCGGGGCCGGGCGCGCGGGGCGGCGGCTGAGGTGCGGGGGTGGGGCGGGGTTGGCGATACTGGGAAGGCGCCGTTATGCTGAGCGACCCGATTGAAATTATTTACCGATACGACCCGAACGATCCCTGGAAGCCGGAGAAGCCGGAGGACCCGCGGCAGGCGCGGGAATTGCTGGAGCGGGGGAACCGGGAGTTTGCGGCGATGCTGACGCCGGCCAAGGAGCGCGGGACGGTGCGGAAGAGGGTGCTGAGGCTGGACCCGGAGTTTTACGGCGTGGGACAGTTTCCGGGCGAGGCGCTGAAGCAGCAGCCGTTCGCGGCGACGCTGGGGTGCTCGGACGCGCGGGTGCCGACGGAGATGATATTCAACCGGGGCGCGAACGATCTGTTCGTGGTGCGGGTGGCCGGAAACGTATTGGGCGATGAATGTTTGGGGAGCCTGCGCTTCGCGGTGCAGCGATTTCCGGAGTCGGTGAAGCTGGTGGTGGTGCTGGGGCACAGCGGGTGCGGGGCGGTGACGGAGGCGGTGGACGCGTTTCTGAACCCGGCGGTTTACATGAACATCGCCACGAACTATTCCCTGCGCACGATTGTGGACCAGATTCTGGTATCGGTGCGGATGGCGGCGCTGGCGATTGAAGCGGTGCACGGGCGGGTGGAGGAGGCGAAGGCGGGTTACCGGCGGGCGCTGATCGAGACGGCGGTGGCGGTGAACTGCGTGTGGAACGCGTACTGCCTGCAGGAGGAGCTGCGGCTGCAGGGACAGGGGAACGTGGAGGTGGTTTACGGGATCTACGATCTGGCGACGCGGTGTGTGGGGCTGCCGTTTTCGCAGGGCGAAGCGGGCGACTGGGAGCGGGGGTTGTTTGCGCCGCCGGCGAGCGCGGAGGAGTTCAACCAGTTCGCGCGCGGGCTGGCGGCGTCGGACCAGATTGAGCGGATGGTGAAGAAATAAGCCGGGCGATCAGGCGCCGATGTAGCGGGCGTAGACGCTGCGGGCGAGGGCGGGATCGGTTGTGCCCTTGACGATGACGCGGCCGTCGGGGAAGACGGTAAGAAGGTAGGGCGCGGCTTCGAAGCGGAGGGCGAATTCGTTGGCGCGGACGGGGCCGAGGGGGGCGAGGCGGGCGCCGAGGGATTGGAGATCGATGGGGCGGCGGAGCTCGTGGATCTGGACGGCGTTGCGGCCGCAGAGGCTGATGGGGGCGCGGGCGGCACCGTGGAGATAGCGGAACTCGCCGAGGGCGCAGACGCGGCAGGAGGGATCGGGCGGGTGGCCGGCGATCTGGCGGATGGCTCCGGTCCAGACGTCGACGGTGGTGATGGTTCCGTCGAGGGGCGCGCCGGCGAGGAGTTTGAGGGCGGCGGCGGCCTGAAGGCTGGCGATTACGGAAGTGAGGGGGCCGAGGACGCCGGCGGTTTCGCAGGTTGGCTGGGAGCCGGCGGGAGGCTCGGGATAGAGGCAGGCGAGGCAGGCGGTGGAGCGGGGGACGACGGCCATGGTGAGGCCGTAGGAGGCGACAGCGGCGCCGTAGATCCAGGGCGTGGAGGTGGAGACGCACCAGTCGTTGATAAGGAAACGGGTTTCGAAATTGTCCGTGCCATCGAGGACGAGGGCGGCGCCGGAAAGAAGCTCGGCGGCGTTTTCGGCGGTGAGGTCGGCGGCGACGGGTTCCACTTCGATGGTGGAGTTGATGGCGGCGATGCGGCGGGCGGCGGCGACGGCTTTGGGGAGCGCTTCGGCGGCGTCGCTTTCCTCAAAGAGCCACTGGCGCTGGAGGTTGCTGAGCTCGACGTAATCGCGATCGATGATGCGGAGCGAGCCGACGCCGGCGCGGGCGAGAGCGCCGGCGAGAAAGCTGCCGAGGGCTCCGCAGCCGGCGATGACGACGCGGGCGGCGGCAAGTTTCCGCTGGCCGGCTTCTCCGATGCCGGGGAACAGAATCTGGCGGGAGTAGCGGTCGGGATCGGGGGACTGCATCCATCCACGATGGTAGCAGCCGGGTTTCAGAACGCCGGTTCAGAGCGCCTTCGAGGGGTGGCGGCCGCCGAAGTCGACGGTGGGGAGGAAGCGGGGCGGCTTGCGGGCGTGCGTGGCCTGCTCGAAGGCGTAAGCGAGTTTGAGCAGAACGGGCTCGCTCCAGGCGGCGCCGAAGAAAGAGATGCCGACGGGGAGTCCGAAGACGAAGCCGGCGGGGACGGTGATGTGGGGGTAGCCGGCGACGGCGGCGGGGCTGGAGCAGCCGCCGGTGTCGTGATCGCCGTTGATCCAATCGGTGAGCCAGGCGGGGCCGGCGGTGGGGGCGACGAGGGCGTCGAGGCGGTGTTGCGCGAGGACTTTGTCGATGCCTTCGGCGCGGGAGAGGCGCTTGCTTTTTTCGAGGGCGTCGAGATAGGCCTTTTCGGTGAGCGGGCCGCGGGCCTGGGCCTGGAGAAAGAGCTCCTGGCTGAAATAGGGCATTTCGGAGTCGCGATGTTTTTCGTTGAAGGCGATGACATCGGCGAGGGAATGGACCTGGGAGGAGGGGCCGCGGGCCTGGAGGTAGGCGTCGAGATCGGCTTTGAACTCGAAGCTGAGGACTTCGGTTTCGGCGGCGCCGAAGCGGCTGTCGGCGGGGAGGTCGGCGGGATCGACGATTTCGGCGCCCTGGCGGCGCATCTCGGCGATGGAATCCTCCATGAGCTTGTCGACGGCGCTGGTGATGCCGAAGAAATGGCGGGCGATGCCGAGGCGGGCGCCGCGGAGGCCATTGGGGTCGAGGAAGCGGGTGTAGTCGGAGGCGAGCTTGCCGGCGGAGGCGGCTGTGGCGGGGTCGCGCGGGTCGGGGCCGGCGAGGGCGCCGAGGAGGATGGCGGCGTCGCGGACGGTGCGGGCCATGGGGCCGGCGGTGTCCTGGCTGTGGGAGATGGGGACGATGCCGGCGCGGCTGAGGAGGCCGAGCGTGGGCTTGATGCCGACGACGCCGTTCATGGAGGAGGGACAGACGACGGAGCCGTCGGTTTCGGTGCCGATGGCGAGGGCGCAGAAATTGGCGGAGACGGCGGCGCCGGAGCCGGAGCTGGAGCCGCAGGGATTGCGGTCGAGCGCGTAGGGGTTGCGGGTCTGGCCGCCGCGGCCGCTCCAGCCGCTGACGGAGTGGGTGGAGCGGTAATTGGCCCACTCGCTCAAATTGGTTTTGCCGAGAATGACGGCGCCGGCGGCGCGGAGGCGTTGGGCGAGGAAAGAATCCATGGGAGCAGGGGCGCCGGCGAGGGCGAGAGAGCCGGCTGTTGTGCTCATGCGGTCGGCGGTGTCGATGTTGTCCTTGATGAGAACGGGGATGCCGTGGAGAGGGCCGCGGGGGCCTTTCTGGCGGCGCTCGCGGTCGAGCGCGGCGGCGATGGAAGAGGCGTCGGGATTGACTTCGATGACGGAGTTGACGGAGGGGCCGTGTTTATCGAGCGAGGCGATGCGCATGAGATAGCGCTCGACGAGTTTCTGGGAAGAGTAACGGCCGGAGCTCATGCCGCGAGCGAGAGCGTCGAGCGTGGCTTCTTCGAGATCGAACGAGGCCGCGCTGGCTGAGGGGCGCCGGCTGTGGGGTACGCCGTCGGCGGCGGCATCGGAAATCAGGGCGCCCGATAAGGCGCCGTATCCAAGGAAGGTTCTCCGGTCCATTCCGACGATTATGCACTGGATGAGGGGCGGGGTTCGGCGCCGGGCGGACGGGAGGGTGGCGGAGGGGACTGCGCGGAGGCGGGTGGGAGGGGCGGAAGCTCCCGGGGGAGCGGCCGGCGGAATCGGCAAGGATGGCATTTGGTTCGGCGGGCGGGTGGAGGTGGTTCCAGGAGACTGAGGTCGAGCGCCTTCGGATTGTGGCGCGCTTCAGTGTGGCGGCCCGGCGTGGGTTCGAGCCTGGTCCGGCTGGAATGGGCGTGATGACGCGCAAAATTGCCCGGGCGTTCGCCTGCCCGATTTTTTATGAGCAGGCTGCTGAAGGCGGCTCTGTGGCGTCCGTCCCGGCTCTGCCTGGTTGTCACACGCAAGGTGAAACGCTGGAAGAAACTGAGCGCAACGTCAAGGAGGCTATCGCCCTGTACCTGGAGAGCCTGGCGGACCACGGGGAAACGATTCCGGAGGAAGGGCCGTCGTTCCCGGGACGGGCGACCGTTCCCGTGCATGGTCCCGCTTGATTCATGACCCGGCTCCCGTCGGTTCCCGCGGGAAGGTGGTGCGGGCGCTGAAACGCGCTGGATTCGTCGAGGCGTGGCTTCAGCCATAGCTTTGCCGTTTGGCAAGGTTATGGTTTATTTCGGAATCGATTGGCCAGGTCCCCGGCGAAGCGCAGCCTCGGGAACGATGGGTAAAACCTGGGGACTGCCGGGGCCATGCCGCCCAATCCCGATGCCGGCTCGCGGTAAAGTAGTGAATATCACTACAGTAGGAGAACAGCATGGACAAAACAGTTTCAGCCGCGGACGCCAATCGCCGATTCTCGGAACTACTGCGAACCGTTAAGAAGGGCCGAAGCGTCGTGGTGACGAGTCATGGCAAACCCGTGGCCAGGATCGCGCCCGTCATCGAGGACGAACGGGCCGCGGAGGGGGCTCGCTCCGCCCTTTTCGCCCGCCTCCGAACAGAACGAGCCGTGAACGCCGGCCGCTGGACGCGCGGCGAGCTACACGACGACGTCACGTGAAGGTCGCCCTGGACACCAACGTCCTGGCCTGCGCCGAGGGCGCGAATGGGGCTGCCATGCGAGGCAAGGCGCTGGAGCTGATTCAGAGATTGCCAGCCGGGGCTGTCGTGCTTCCCGTTCAGACGTTGGGCGAGTTGTTCAACGTGCTGGTCCGGAAAGCCAGGCGGCGGCCAGC
>DAIDHC010000198.1 GCA_027452065.1 Bryobacterales bacterium | reverse complement strand
GCCCGCATCCATCACGGCAACAGGCCCGTAACAGGCCTTCGGTTCGACAATACCCAAAAAGCCGCTCTAAAATCAGCCCCGATCCCACCGGAGACTGGCCGGCTGGCTGCCTCTGGTCCCTGTGTGAGAAATCGCGGTTAGAGAGCTCTCGACATCCAGCCGAGGATGGTGTAAGTGGGGGCGCTGGGCAGTTCGCCGGGATTGTGGGTGACGGTGGCCAGCATCGAGGCCCACTTGATTTCCATGATGTCGAACTGGCCGGTGACGGTGCCGGACTTCGTGGGCTTGTTGGTGCGGATGTAGTAGATCAGGGAGGCGATTTCGAGATTGCTGGGCGTATGGCGGAGGTAGAGGCGGAATTTGCCTTCGAAGGTGATGGGGTAGTGTTTGTCGTCTTTGAGGACGATCGGGTTTGAGGGGCCGGGGGCGTCCATGACGGTGAGGGAATCGGTGGAGCGGACGACGTTTTGGGAATTGGGGTCGTCGTTTTTGGCGGGGTTGGCGGCGCGGACGTTGGGAGCGGGTGTGGCGAACTTGGCGGCGATGGGGTCGGTCCAGTGGGTTTTCATTTCGACGGTGCGGAAGGGGCTGACGTCGGCGGCGGCGATGCCGTCGAGCTCGAAGGTGACCTGGAAGGCGTAGCGGAAAGCGAGGCCGGCGCCTTCGTTGACCACGCCGAGGCTGGCGGGGAGGCGGGCGTTCTGAAAGCCGGTGACCTTGGGAAGCTGGCCGGTATTGACGATGACATCGCGCACGCCGAGAGACATGGGGGGTTCCTTCGCGAAGGGATGTGATTGAGTATAGCGGAGGGGGAGCCGGGGGCGGTTGGTATACTGCGAAACAGGTGCGACGGGAGGTGTGTGGATGAAGCGGATTGCGATTTTTGCGGCTTTGGCGGTGAGTTTTACGCTGTGCCGGGCTCAGGGGCTGCCACAGGGAGTGACCAGGGTCACATCCGTCGAGGGGATCACCGAATACCGGCTGGAGAACGGGTTGAAGCTGCTGGTATTTCCGGATTCATCGAAGCCGACCATTACGGTGAACATCACCTACCTGGTGGGGTCGCGGTTCGAAGGGGCGGGCGAAGGCGGGATGGCGCACCTGCTGGAGCACATGGTTTTCAAGGGGAGCCCGAAGCACACCAACATACCGCAGGAGCTGACCGAGCACGGGGCGCGGCCGAACGGGACGACGGCGTGGGACCGGACGAATTACTTCGAAACATTTCAGGCGACGGATGAGAATCTGAAGTGGGCGCTCGATCTGGAGTCGGACCGGATGGTGAATTCCTTCATCCGGAAAGCGGATCTGGACAAGGAATTCACGGTGGTGCGGAACGAATTCGAGATGGGGGAGAACAGCCCGTTCAACGTGCTGTTCGAGCACACGATGGCGGCGGCGTATCTGGCGCACAGCTACGGGCGGCCGGTGATCGGGAACCGGTCGGACGTGGAGCGGGTGCCGATTGATAAATTGCAGGCGTTTTATCACAAGTATTACCAGCCGGATAACGCGGTGCTGATGGTGGCCGGGAAGGTGGACGAGGGGAAAGTGGTGGGGTTGGTGGCGGATTATTTCGGAAAAATTCCGCGGCCGGAGCGGAAGCTGGAGGGGACCTACACCACCGAGCCGGCGCAGGACGGGGAGAGGATGACGGTGGTGCGGAGGGTGGGGGACATCCAGGCGGTGATGGCGGCGTATCACACGCCGGACGGGGCGAACCCGCAGCAGAAGGCGCTGGACGTGCTTTCGAGCGTGCTGGGCGAGGCGCCGTCGGGGCGGCTGTACAAGGCTCTGGTGGACAACAAGAAGGCGAGCCAGGTGTTTGCGAACTCGATGCAGTTGGACGAGCCGGGGCTGATCGTGTTCGGGGCGCTGCTGGGTAAGACGGACTCGCTCGACCAGGCGCGGCAGACGATGCTCGATACGATCGCCGGCGTGGCCAAGGAACCGCCGAGCCAGGAGGAAGTGGACCGGGCCAAGACGAGGCTGCTGAAAGACATCGACCTGAGCCTGAGCAACTCCGAACAGGTGGGGTTGTTTATGAGCGAATACATCGCGCTGGGGGACTGGCGGCTGCTGTATCTGGACCGCGACCGGCTGAAGAAAGTGACGCCGGAAGATGTGCGGGCGGTGGCGGCGGCGTATTTGAAAGACAGCAACCGGACGCTGGGGGAATTCATTCCCGACCCGAAGCCGGACCGGGCCGAGATCCCGGCCAAGACGGACGTGGCGGCGGAGCTGAAGGGGTACAAGGGCGACGCGGCGATGGCGCAGGGCGAGGCGTTCGATCCGTCGCCGGCCAATATCGACGCGCGGACGAAGCGCTATGCGCTGGCCTCGGGGATGAAGGTGTCGCTGCTCGAGAAAAAGACGCGGGGTGCGACGGTGCAGGCGGTGATCCGGCTGCATTTCGGCGATGTCGAGAACCTGAAGGACAAGGATGTTCCGGCGTCGCTGGCGGCCTCCACGCTGATGCGGGGCACGGCGCAGAAGAACCGGCAGCAGATTCAGGACGAGATCGACCGGCTGAAGGCGCAGATCCGGGTGAACGGGGAGGCGGAAGGGGCGACGGTGACGATTGAGACGGTGAAGGAGAATCTGCCCGGGGCGCTGAAGCTGGCGGCCGAGATTCTGAAAGAGGCGGCGCTGCCGGACACGGAGTTCGAAGAAGTGCGGAAGCAGGAGCTGACGCAGCTCGAGTTCGGACGGACGGAGCCGCAGATGGTGGCCTTCATCCGGCTGAACCAGGTGCTGTATCCGTTCCCGAAGGGCGATGTGCGGGCGACGATGAGCATCGACGATCAAGTGGCGGAGATGAAGACGGCGAAGGTGGAAGCGTCGCGGGCGTTTTACAAGAGCTTCTACGGGGCGTCGAACGGGGAGCTGGCGATCGTGGGGGATTTCGACGCCGCGGCGGTGAAGCCGGTGATCGAGGAGGCGTTCGGGAGCTGGAAGAGCGGGGAGAAGTTCGAGAGGGTGAAGACGGGGTATGCGAAGATCGCTCCGGTGAACGAGTCGATCGAGACGCCGGACAAAGCGAACGCGGTGTTCCTGGCGGCCGAGAGGGTGAAGCTGAGCGACGCCGACGCGGACTATCCGGCGATGCTGTTCGGGAATTTCATGATGGGCGGAGGGTTTTTGAACTCGCGGCTGGCGACGAGGATCCGGGTGAAGGACGGGCTGAGCTACGGGGTGGGATCGTCGTTCCGGGCCAAGGCGGACGAGGAGGACGGGCGGTTCCAGACGTTCGCCATCGCGGCGCCGCAGAATGTGGCGAAGGTGGAGAAGGCGTTCGGGGAGGAAGTGGCGCGGGCGCTGAAGGACGGGTTCACGGCGGAGGAAGTGGCGGCGGCGAAGAAGGGATGGATCCAGTCGCAGCAGGTGGCGCGGAGCTCGGACCAGTCGCTGAGCCAGATGCTGGCAACCCGGGATTACGACGCGCGGACGATGGCCTGGGACGCGGAGCTGGAAAAGAGAGTGATGGCGCTGACGCCGGAGCAGGTGGTGGAGGCGATGAGGAAATATCTGGACCCGGCGGGGATGACGATTGTGAAGGCCGGGGACTTTACGAAGGCGGCGGCGCAGGCAGGCGCGGCGGCTACTCCGCCGGGGAAGTAGTGGAGCGGCGGGCGAAGCGCCAGGCGGAGTCGACGATTTCGTGGAGGCTGGTGTAGCGGGGGCGCCAGCCGAGCGTGCGCTGAAGAGCGGAGGAGTCGGCTACCAACGACGGTGGGTCGCCGGCGCGGCGGGGGCCGATGGTGTAGGGGACCTTGGCGCCGGTAACGTCCTCGACGGCGCGGATGACGTCGCGGACGGAATGGCCGGCGCCGGTGCCGGCGTTGAATGCGCCGGAGGGGCCGCCGGCGATGAGGTAGTCGAGGGCGAGCACGTGGGCCTCGGCGAGATCGCGGACGTGGATGTAATCGCGGATGCAGGTGCCGTCGGGTGTCGGGTAGTCGTCGCCGAAGATGGTGATGGGGCGGCCGGTGAGGACGGCCTGGAGCAGGAGGGGGATGAGGTGGGTTTCGGGGTCGTGCTCTTCGCCGAGGGGGAATTCGGGGTCGGCGCCGCAGGCGTTGAAATAGCGCAGCACGATGGAGCGGAGGCCGCGGAACTTGTCCATCCAGTAGAGGGCGCGCTCGACCATGACTTTGGATTCGCCATAGGGGCTGACCGGGGCGATGCGGGCGTGCTCGGGGATGGGGACGGCGTCGGGGTCGCCGTAGACGGCGGCCGTGGAGGAGAAGACGAGGCGGCTGATCCGGGCTTCGGCCATGGCTTCGAGCAGCGAGAACGAGCCGGCGGTGTTGTTGGCGAAGTAGAGCTCGGGGGCGCGGGTGGACTCCCCGACGGCGATGAAGGCGGCGAAGTGGATGACGGCGTCGATGGCTTCGTTTTTGAGCAGCGAGGCGAGGGCGCGGGTGTCGCGGAGGTTGAGGCGGTGGAAGGGCAGGCCGTCGAGATTGTGGGCGTGGCCGCGGCTGAGATCGTCGACGACGACGGGGTGGTGGTCGCGGGAGCGGAGCAGATGAGCGGTGTGGGAGCCGATGTAGCCGGCGCCGCCGGTGACCAGTACGCGGGGCATCAGGATCGATTGTCGCAGAGCGGGGCGGGAATTTCGAGTGCGTTGAGGGCGTCGAGAAGGGCGGCGGCGGCGCGGCGGACCTGATCGGGGGTGAGCCAGGGGTTCATGGGAAGGCTCAGCACGGAGAGGGCGGCGACTTCGGCGCGAGGGAAATCGCCGGCGCGGTAGCGGGGCGTTGCGTAGGCGGGGAGCAGGTGGATGGGGGTGGGGTAGTGAACGGCGGTTTGGACGGCGGCGGCGTCGAGAGAACGTTGGACGGCGTCGCGGGCGGGGACGCGGACCGTGTAGAGGTGGTAGACGTGGCGGGCTTCGGGGAGGGTGAAGGGGCGGATGAGGGAGGGGTGATCGAGGAGGGAATCGTAGAGGGCGGCGGAGGCGCGGCGGGCGTCGTTCCAGCGGTCCAGATGGGGGAGTTTGACGCGGAGGACGGCGGCTTGCATGCCTTCGAGGCGGTAGTTGAAGCCTTTGAGGACGGGGTGGTATTTGCGCTCCTGGCCCCAATCGCGAAGCATGCGGACGGTGCGGGCGAACTCCGGGTTGGCGGTTGTGACCATGCCGCCTTCGCCGGCGGCGCCGAGGTTTTTGGTGGGGTAGAAGGAGAAGCAGGCGATATCGGCGAGCGAGCCGGCGCGGCGGCCGGCGAGTTCGGCGCCGTGGGCCTGCGCGGCGTCCTCGATGACCGGGAGGCCGTGGCGGCGGGCGATGGCGCAGATTGCGTCCATATCGGCGGGCTGTCCGTAGAGATGGACGGGGAGGATGGCGCGGGTGCGGGGAGTGATGGCGGCCTCGAGGGCGGCGGGGTCGAGGTTGAAGGTGCGGGGGTCGATGTCGGCGAAGACGGCGGTGGCGCCGCAGTAGCCGATGGCGGCGACGGTGGCGTAGAAGGTGAAGGGAACGGTGACCACTTCATCGCCGGGGCCGACGCCGCAGGCCAGCAGGGCGAGATGGAGGGCGCTGGTGCCGGAGTTGACGCCGGTGGCGTGAGGGGCGCGGCAGTAGTCGGCGAACTCCTCCTCGAAGGCGGCGACCTCGCGGCCGAGGATGAACTGGCGCGAGTCGATGGTGCGCTGGACGGCGGCGGAGATGGATTCGCCGAGAGCGCGGTATTCGCTTTCGAGATCGAGCAGAGGGATGGGGGCGAGCGTTTTGGCGGTGCTGTTCATGGGTTGAGTGCGGAGGCGCGCGGGGCGCGATCGAGCAGGGATTCGAATTTCTGGGCGACGGACTCCCAGGAGAAATGGGCGGCGACGAAATCGAAGGCGTCGCGGGCCAGGCGCAGGCGGCGGGGCTCGGAGTCGAGCAGGGCGAGGCAGGCGTCGGCGAAGGAGGCGGGATCGTTGGCCAGAAGAAGATGGCGGCCGTGTTCGAGCGGGAGGCCCTCGGCGCCGACGGCGGTGGAGACGACGGGGCACCGGGCGGCCATGGCCTCGTAGATTTTGAGGCGCGTGCCGCTGCCGACGCGCAGGGGGACGATGGAGACAGCAGCGTTCCAGAGATAGGGGCGGATGTCGGCGACGGTGCCGGTGAGGCGGACCGAGGGGCGGGCGGAGGCGAGTGAGACCAGCGCCGGGGCGGGGTTGCGGCCGACGACGTTGACGGTGAGCGAGGGGCGGCGGTCCAGGAGCAGGGGGAGGATGTCGCGGAGGAACCAGGCGACGCCGTCGTAGTTGGGCATCCAGTCCATGGAGCCGACGAAGACGAGATCGGCGGCGAAGGCGGGATCGGCGGGAGCGGACGGCGCGGCGGGGGGCGCGAAGAAATCGATATCGACGCCGGTGGGGACGTCGCCGACGCGGGTGACGTCGAACTCGCGGCCGATGATGGCGGCGTCGATGGGGCTGACGGCGGCGACGAAACCGGCCTGGCGGCAGATGCGCTGTTCATAGCGGTACATGCGGCGGGCCTGGAGGGCGAAGTAGGCTTTGCGCAGCGGGTCGGGCGCGGCTTCGGCGTGGCGGCGCCAGATCATGGCTTCGACGTTGTGCTCGAAAAGGAGGGCGCGGGAGATGTCGGGGACGTTGGGGGCGGCGGCGAGAAAATCGCAGACCAGGCGGTCGAAGGAGCCGGTGGCAAGAAGCGCGGCGATCTGGCGGCGCATGGCGGCCGAGCGGAAGCGGGCGACGGCGACCGGGAGGGGGTCGAAGAGGCCGGTGGCGAGCTGGAAAAAGAAGCCGGGGGAGAAGCGCGGGGGGACGCGCTGGCGGATGGGGTAAGGGTAGGAGCAGTATTCGGCGCTGCGGGCGACGCCTTCGGGCGAGCGGGGGTCTTCGAGGGCGACGTAGTGGATCTCATGGCGGCGGTGGAGGCGTTTGAGCATCTCCAGGGTGCGGATGTGGCCGCCCTTGGTGGTGGGATGGAGGAAGTCGAGCTTGGCCCAGAGCAGCTTCATACGGCGAGAGGCTGAGAGAGCTCGCCGGAGGGGAGGAGAGAGTCGTGGGGCTGGCGGGAGCCGGTGAGGAAGAGGCCGGCCCAGAGTTCGAGATTGAGAAGGCGCCAGATGCGGTCGGTCGCGTCTTCGGCGCCGGAGCGGTGGCGCTCGACGAGGCGGGCGATTTCGGAGCGGTCGAGGCAGGAGGCGAGAAAGGAATCGCGGGCGGTGAGGATGCCGTAGAGAGGGGCGGCGGCGGGGGCGAGCAGCCATTGGCGAAGCGGAGTGGGGAAGCCCATTTTGCGGCGGTGGACGATGTCGCGGGGCAGCAGGTCCTCGACGGCGCGTTTCAGGATGTATTTCTGTGTGCCGCGGTGGATTTTGAGCGAGTCCGGAACGTAGGAGGCGAACTCGACAAAGGTGTGGTCGAGGAAGGGGACGCGGCTTTCGATGGAAGCGGACATGCTCATCTGGTCCTGCTTCATGAGGAGCTCGACGAGGTACGTTTTCTGGTCGGCGTAGAGCATGCGGGCGAGCGGCGTGGCCGTGGGGCGGGAGTCGAAGAAGGAGAGCCAGGGGCCGTAGACGGCGCCGGGCGGGCTGGCGAGCAGGCGGTTCTGCTGGGCGAGGCCGAAGGCGGCGTAGAAATTGTCGAGGTAGAGGCTTTCGATGGAGCTGTCGCGGCCGAGGAAGCTGTGGAGGAGGCGGCGGCGGAGGTTGGCGCCGAGGGCGGAGGAGGAGCCGAGCCAGGAGCGGAGGCCGGCGCGGGCGGAGGCGGGAACGATGGAGTAGAGCGAGGCGGCGCGGCGGTTGAGAAGGGTCCAGCGGTAGCGCTCATAGCCGCCGAAAAGCTCGTCGCTGCCCTCGCCGGTGAGGACGACCTTGACGTGTTGGGCGGCGAGGGAGGAGACGAAAGCGAGAGGGACGCTGGAGGGCCAGGCGATGGGCTCGTCCTCGTGCCAGAGGAGGCGCGGGAGGGCGTTGAAAAAATCGGAGGAGGAGAGAACGACCTGGCGGTGTTCGGTGCCGATGGACCGGGCGACGCGCGAGGCGTAGGAGAGCTCGCTATAGGGGGCTTCGGAGTAGCCGACGGCGAAGGTGTTGAGCGGGGAGGAGGACTGGCGCTGGACGAGGGCGGCGATGGCGCTGGAATCGACGCCTCCGCTGAGGAACATGCCGAGCGGGACGTCGCTCATCAGGCGCATGCGGACGGTTTCTTCGAGGCGCCGGCGGGTTTCGGCGATCCACTCGCGGGGCGAGGAGGGGAGCGGGAAGCGGGGCGGCTCGCCCGGGGCGGGGACGTCCCAGTAGCGGCGGATATCGAGGCGGGGCGCGGGCCCGGAAAGATCGAGCGTGAGGTGGTGGCCGGGCGGGAGCTTGCGGATGCCGGCGAACAGAGTGCCATCGCCGCCGGTGTAGCCGAAGGCGAGGACCTCGGGCAGCACTTCGGGATTGAGCGAGGTGGGGACGGCGGGGTGGGCGAGGATGGCCTTGATCTCGGAGGCGAAGACGAAGGCGGAGCCGTTGAAGAAATAGTAGAAGGGCTTGATGCCCAGGCGGTCGCGGGCGCAGAACAGGAGCCGGCGGCGGCTGTCCCAGATGGCGAAGGAGAACATGCCGCGGAACAGATCGAGGCAGGCGGGGCCGTGCTGTTCGAAGGCGTGGAGGATGGTTTCGGTGTCGCAGTGGGAGGCGTAGCGGTGGCCGGCGTTTTCGAGCGCCGGGCGGAGCGAAGCGTGGTTGAAAATTTCGCCGTTGTAAACGATGGCCAGCGAGCGGTCTTCGTTGTACATGGGCTGAGAGCCGCCGGCGAGGTCGATGATGCTGAGGCGGCGGTGGCCGAGGAAGGCGGTCGGGCCGGTATGGAAGCCGGCGCCGTCGGGGCCGCGGTGGCGGATGAGGCCGGTCATGCGGGCGAGCAGAGCTTCGGCGCCGGGAGGGGGTTCAGCGGAGACGAAGCCGGCAATGCCGCACATGAGGCTACGCCCGGGCCTCGCGGAGGCTGTCCTGGCTGGTGTTCCAGAGGGCGACGGTGACCGAGGAGAGCATGGGGACGTAATAGGTGTAGGAGAGGGAGTCGAAGAACATGGCGGCGGCGAGGCAGGCCTGGCTGAGGAGGAGGAAGAAGGCCATGTTGGAGATGAGATGGAGGGAAGGGACGGAGCGGGCGCGGTGGTAGAGGCGGAGGCAGATGCCGATGGAGCCGAACACGAGGCCGACGAAGCAGATCATGGCGGGGATGCCGGCTTCGCTCGACATCTGGGTGTAGGCGTTGTGCGTGACTTGCCAGTGGGCGCGGACGCCCTCGCCGCTGGCGATGCCTGCCTCGGCGTCCTGGAACTCGCCGATGCCAACGCCGAGCAGGGGGTGGTGGAGGGTGACGATGATGCTGCGGCGGAGCAGGTCGAGACGGGCGTTGGTGGACTCCTGGGCGGATTCGGCGCTGGAGGAAGTGGAGGCGGCCGAGGAGTCGAACACGGTGACGAAGCGGGTCCAGGTCTGGGGAGCGATGACGGGGACGAGGGCGGCGGCGAGCAGGGTGAGGAAGAAGAGGGCGATGCGCTGGCTGAAGCTGCCCTTCCAGATGGCGAAGCAGCCGATGACGATGAGGCAGATGACGGCGGTGCGGGAGCCGGTGTGGAGCGAGACGAGGACGAAACCGGCGGAGGCCACGATCATGAGGAGGCGGGTGAGCATGGAACTGCCTTTTTCAAAGACGGCCAGGAGGCAGAAGGGGAGCGCGACCAGGAGGTGGGTGGCGAAGTCGTTGGCGTTGGCCATGGAGCCGGCGGCGAGGGAGAAGCGGCCGTCGGTGCGGACGACGCCGAGACGGTAGCTGGCCAGGAAATCGACCACGGCCGACACCGCGATGACGCTCATGAGGAAGCGGGTCTGGCGGAGGGTGATGGTGAGGGCGGCGACCATGAAGAAGACGGAGTAGGCGGTGATGAGGGTGTCCTTGAGCATGAAGAGGCTGTTGGAGCGGACGATGCTGAAGGGGACCGAGGCGCAGAGCCAGATATAGAGGCCGACCATGAAATAGCCGAGGCGGGTGGAGAAGAGCGCGCGGAGGCGGCCGCTGAGGAGGGCGGCGAGCAGGGCGGGCGGGCCGATGACGTAGGGGAGGTAGGCTTTAATGCCGAAGAAGAGGTTGATGAGCTCGTTAATGAAGCCGTACTCCATGGCCACGTAGGCGGCGGTGAAGGCGAAGCCGATTTTGTGGAGCGGGTTGGCGAGCGTGGAGACGCGGGGCAGGGCGGCGGCGGGTGGAGCGGCGGCGGGTGGAGCGGGGACGAGGCCAGGTAGGGCGGCAGGGGGAGGAAAAGGCGAAGACGGGGAGAGGGCGAGAGCGCCGGTGCTGCGGGGCGGGAGCGGCGGGCTGGAGGCTTTGAATCGGCTCACGGAAGAATCCAGGGCAGGGCAGGCGCCGGCCCGCAGCCGGGAAAAACGGACCTCGCCGGAAAAGCGATCACAGCGGTCCTGTTCCCTATTATCAAACAGATCGGCCAAAAGCGCCAAAGCCTCCAGCTAAATTTGAGTCGCGAAGGAGATAGAGGCAAGCTTCATGCGCCAAACACCATTGATCAGCGTCCTCCTGGCGGCGGCCGGGGCGACGGCCTGGGGCCAGACCCAGGTAGATTTAAGAACACAGAGCAAGAGCATCGATTTCTCGGCCTTCGGGGTGACCAAGCCGATGAGTACGGGGAACACGCTGCCGGCGACCTGCACGGCGGGGCAGATGTACCTGCTGTCGAACGCGGCGCCGGGGAGCAATCTGTACGCCTGCCTCTCGGCGAACCTGTGGGCGCTGGAAGGCGGGGGAGCGAATACGACGCTGCCTTCGGTGACCGGCAACGGAGGGGATGTGCTGTCGACGGACGGGACGAACCTGCTGTGGTCGGCGCTGGGCGGCGACGTGAGCGGGACGCCGGCCGCGGAGACAGTGGTGGCGATCCAGGGGCGGCCGGTGGCGGCCACGGTGCCGGGCAACGGGCAGACGCTGGTGTGGAACGCGACGGCGGGGCAGTGGCAGCCGGCGGCGGCGGCCGGCGGGGCGACGATGGCCAGCCAGCTTCAGGACCTGACACCGGCGGTGAGTGGCGGAACGATGACGCTCGGGCAGGGGTGTTCGATGGCCACGCCCTGCAATTTCCGGTTCGGCAGCGACGTGTACGGAATCACGGCGCCGGCGACGGCGGCGATCACGGCGGGCGGCGGGACGGCGTATGTGTACGTGCTGAGCAACGGGACGCTGGCGGTGGGATCGACATTTGCGGTGACGTGTACGGCGGTGTGTTCGGCGCAGAGCGGGGTGACGGCGTTTCCGGCCGGGAGCATTCCGTTGTTCACGGTGACGGCGACCGGAGGGTTATGGAACGCGACCGGGATCACGGATTACCGGGCGTTTCTGAGCGCCAAGAACGTCAACGGCGGGCTGGGCGTGGTGAGCGTGGACAGCGGAGGATCGGCGGCGGTAAGCGTGGACACGAGCGTGGTGAGCACGCGCGTGGCGGTGCCGGCGACTTCGACAAGCGCGTGCAGCGTGTACACGTGGGCGACTGACGGGGCCTACTATTATCTCTGTACGGCGGCGAATCAGTGGATGAGGGTGGCATTGTCGTCATGGTAAGAAGGATATTTCCGATACTGCTGGCGCCGCTGGCGCTGGCGGCGCAGACGCTGACGCTGCAGGAGGCGACGGCGACCGAGACGCAGGCGGTGATCCGCTACGTGGCGCCGGACGACAACGCGTGCACGATCCAGGTGAGCACGTCGGCGGCGATGTCGCCGCTGGTGCACGACGTGGACCCGGCCTTATTCGCGGGCTCGAACCTGGACACGCGGGCCGGAAGCACGGTGAACGGGACCGAGCGGGTGGTGGTGGTGGGGAAGCGGGACGCGGAGAAGGCGGCGGACGGGAACCGCTATTCGCGGGCGCTGCAGGCGTTCACGCAGCATTACTACACGATCACCTGCGGGGCGCAGACGCTGAACGGGACGTTTCAGACGGCGAATGTGCAGTTGGGGAACAACTCGACCGATGTGCCGCCGTACGATCCGACGGCGTTCGGCAACTACGGCTGGCCGACGATCGACTGGAACAACCAGGACACGCAGTATATCGATCCGTTCACCGGGCTGCTGATGAAGAGGGTGACGTACCCGGGCGACCACGGATCGATGGTGACGAGCGGGCCGATGACGCAGCCGGACGGAGCGCAGGACGGGAGCCTGTATTACACGCTGGGGAACTCGTGCACGGGCTACAAATGGCAGAATCCGTGCGCGGTGCTGGCGGCCGACGGAGTGAGCGCGGTGTACAGCGGGGCGGGCGGCGATCCGCTGGGCGTACCGTTCACCAAGGACGGGTACCTGTTAGGGGCGGCGCTGCCGGTGATGGGGGCGTTCAGCAATTTTCAGGTGAGCGTGAAGGGGTCGGGGACGGACAGCCAGGCGGCGAACCGGACGGTGATGGTGTGCCTGTCGGCGCACGTGCACACGGGCGTGTGCGGGACGGGGAGTTTTCCGCTGGTGCTGCCGCAGGGGACGGCCGGGACGGTGACGTATCCGGCGAGTCCGACGCCGGACACTTTGCTGGCGGCGTGGCTGGACGCGACGCATACGGCGCCAATATCGATGCTGCACGCGCCGGCGCGGAAGTTCGGCGTGGTGGTGAGCGGGACGAGCGTCACCTGGAACTACAACGCGAACGGGAACAACCCGGCGAACTTTTTCGATGAAACCTGGGTGGCGGGGGATCACATTACGATACCGGGCTCGGCGCCGACCTGCCCGGCCAACGACTGCACGATCGCCTCGGTGCAGAACGCGACGAACCTGACGATTACCGAGAACCTGGGGAATTTCAACGCCGGCTCGCCGGTGCTGGCGACGGCGACCAACTTCGGAGCGATTCTGAGCAAGAGCACGGGCATCGGATCGGTGTCGGTGGACTATGTGTCGAACATGCAGAGCGACGAGAACGGGTTCAGCAACGCCTCCTCCGGGCAGACGTACATGTTTTCGACGCAGACGATGCAGGTGTGCGTAGACAGGAACGGGAACCCGATCAATCCCTGCCGGCAGGCGTACGGGTTCATGCCGCCGGTGGGCGATGCGACGACGATCTGGATGCTGTTTTTCCCGGACAACGGCGAGTCGCGGGTGATCGATTTCATGAGGCCGCCGAACGTGGGCGGAGTGGACGGATATGCGGGAGTGTATTGCGGGGTGAACGGCGAGGGTTTTGACCCGTCGAACCCGGGCAAGGTGTACTGCCAGGGACTCGACAGCACGGGGACGTCGATGGCGATTGTATCGGGCACATACCAGTACAATCCGGCCAACGGGTGCGATTACCGGCACTGGAACGGATACTACGCGAACCCGGGCGGGAACCCGTGCGTGGTGTGGAAGAACGAGACGCCGCTGTCGACCGGGCAGGGGTTCACGGCGGCGGTGCAGGCGGTGTGGCCGCAGTACGATCCGCTGTACGACGGAGGGCCGAGTTTCTGCTCGGAAAGCCAGAACGGGCGGTACATGGCGTTCCGGGTGGAGCAGAACGCGGGTCCGAACTCGAACCCGCAGAACACGTTCGGAAATGTAGTGATCTACGACATCGTGCAGCACCAGGTGGTGCAGATTCTGAACAGCTACAATCACTATCCGGCGCGATACGGGCAGTTACACGGCTGCGGCGGCGAGTATTTCGAGGGGTATAACTCGGCGTTCATGTCGACTTACAATTTCACGGGGAATCCCCGGGGGACGGCCGATTACACGATGGTGATCAACTCGATTCAGGGGCGGAGCGATCTATCGCTCGATCCGACGCTGCTGATTACGAACATCTCGGCGGCGGCGCCGGCGCTGGTGACGACGGCGTCGCCGCACCAGATCGACGCCAACGGGAGCACGCAGATCAACATAATAACGGCGGTACGGTCGATTTACGGGACCTATTACGCGAAGGTACAGAGCCCGACGACGTTCCAGCTTTACCAGGACGCCGGGTTTACGAAGCCGGTCTCGTTCCCCTATGGCGGGGCTTACCAGCAGGGCTTCAACGGGCCGGGCGCGATCGGGAAGCTGACGGGCGGCACGGGATGCACGGGCACCAGTTTCACGGTGGGCCCGATCAACGACGAAGGCGGGACGGGGGCGACGCTGACGGCGACGGTCAAGAGCGGGTCAGTGGCGTCGGTGACGATTACGAACCAAGGGAGCGGGTACGGGGCGCCGGTGTACGTGCCGCTGACGGGCAACAGTTGCAGCGGGGCATCGGTGGTGCTGAACCCGGAGCAGGTTTACATGAATACGCTGTACGCGAATGCGTGTCCGGCGGTGGCGGCGAAGTGGCAAGCGGCTCCGTACAACGTAGCGCCGGGCTCGCCGAACTGCATCACGCTGAACCTGGCGGCGGATCCGGTGAAGATCAACAACACGGAGACGCTGAACGGGGGGCGGAGCGGGGTGTACCGGATCAACATGGTGAGCGGCGGGAGCGGGTACACGGGATCGTTTCCGGTGACGGTGAGCGGCGGTGGAGGGTCGGGCTTCAGCGGCACGGCGACGGTGGCGGGAGGGCAGGTGACGGGAGTGACGATTGCGGCGCACGGCAGCGGGTTCAACTATCCGCGGGTTGCGTTCGCCACGCCGGCCTGTCCGGTCTGCGCGCTGGCCAAGGGCGCGGTGGTGCTGTCGGGCAACGCCGTGTCGGCGATTCAACTGGACACGCCGGGCATGTACAAAGTTGCGCCGGCGGTGACGATTTACGGCAGCGGGACGGGAGCGGCGGCGACGGCGGCGCTGGCGGCGGCGGGCGAAGTATCCGACATCACGGTGACCAACGGCGGGACCGGGTACCTGGAGATTCCGCAGGTAACGCTGTCGGGCGGCGGCGGGACGGGAGCGGCGGCGGTGGCGGTGATTTCCGGGGGAGTGGTGACCGGGATTAACGTGACCAACTCCGGGAGCGGCTACACGTCGGCGCCGCTGGTGCAGATCAGCGGAGGCTACGGGACGGGAGCGGCGGCGACGGCGAACCTGGCATGGCCGGTGGCCTCGGTGACGGTGACCAGCGGGGGGAGCGGGTATTCGGCGCCGGCGGTGTCGTTCGCCTCGGGCGGCGGCACGGGCGCGGCGGGCGAGGTGGGGCTGTACGAAGAGATGACGGCGTTTCCGTACCCGCACAACGCGGCCAACTGCGGCGGGGACGGGACGACGGCGCACTGCTGGAGCCAGCCGCTGACGCTCCAGGAAGGCGACGCGTTCGGCTTCATCAACGAGAACAACGCCGGGGAGCGGCCGTTCGCGGTGCAGGTGACGCACAACCCGGACGGGACGGTGACGGGGACGTTCGCGCGATTCCTGGGGCCGTGCAACACGACGATACCGCCGTCGACGAGCAACTGGGCGTACAACCACAAGACGCCGATCCGGCCGACGATGAGCATGGGCGAGGCGTGCGCGACGCTGGAGCTGATCTACCAGCAGAGCGATACGGCGATGGCGAATCCGTTGACCGAGAATCCGCTGACCGGGATGCACGGGGATTTCATGACGCCACAGAATCCGGCCAAGCTGCCGGTGCTGGCGAGCAACGACGGGTTCTTCAGCAAAGTGCGGATCGGGGTGCCGGCGAGCGTGATCGGCCAGCCGTATCAGTGGAGCTCGCCGAACCCGATGCCGTTCGCCGGGAGCGCGGCGCAGACGACGCGGGGAATTATTCAGACGCATCCCTCGACGCGGCAGTACGCGGCGCCGCTGAATGAGCTGGGATGGTACCTGGACAGCCGGGTGCTGTCGTCGGAAAACGGCGGCGTGAACAACGTTTTCCTGAACAAGGCGACGCCGGTGGGCGCGTGCTCGGGCCCGGTGTGCATCTACGATGTGACCAGTCCGTTCGGGCTGGACATCAAGCGGGTGCCGCTGGCGGTGTGGGCGGGCAACAACCTGTTTCTGGACAAGAGCGGGCCGGGGTCGGCGCTGAGCGTGCCGCAGGATGTGTGGAAGTACTGCGTGTCCTACCTGGCCGGGGAGTGCGTGAGCGGGAGCCCGGCCGGGCACATTTACATGGTGGTGAACGAGGCGGTGACCAACGGGCAGTGCGGAGGCTACTACGGCTTCAACGTGCCGTGCGTGCTGCCGGCGAACGCGGATTTTTCCAACAACATTCAGGTGGGCTACGACAAGCGCGATCCGACCGGGACGTACTGGCGGCGGCTGACGATGGCGATGGCCGGATGGGCGCGGAACGTGGACGGGTTCACCAACGCGCGGGCGACGCCGGACGGGAGCTGGGCGATTGTGATCGGGCACTGGCTGGACGGGCTGGACCCGGCGTACCTGGCGGTGAAGCTGCCGCCGTGGCCGACGGACTTTTCGACCAACCAGGGCCAGTTCATCACGGTGCCGGTGACGGTGGAGGCGATACCGGGGGTTGCGAAGGCGCGGATCCGGTTCGGCTACGGGGAGAACGGGGCGCCGGGGAGCTACTACTGCACGAGCCGGCAGGAAGCGTGCACGACGAGCGGGACGCCGTTCGCCTACGCCTCGGAGGCGCAGAGCGACACGCCGTGCGGCAACGGGTGCGTGATCGGCGTGCCGGGAATTCCGCGGCGGGTGATGTACTACGAGGTGGACGGGCTGAACGGCTCGGGCCAGATCGTGTACCAGAGCCCGATGTATGTGGAAGTGGTGGACGAGCAGCGGCAGGAGCTGAGGCGGCGGAAACTCAAGTGGCCGGGGAACCGGCCGCGGGAGGCGGCGCCGGCCAAAGGTGAGCCGGCGAAAAAGCGCTGAGTGAAGCGGGGCGGCGCGCGGGCGGGGTAATGAGACGGCGCCGGTGATGGGTAGCGGCGGGCGAAGGATTCGCGCGAAGAGCGCGGCGGGGCGGCGGGCGGCTCGAGGTTCGAGTGCCGGCGGTCCGATGTCCTTCGCCCGCCGCTTTTTTGTTTTTTGGAGCCATCTGAGTGGTGGGGATGAGATTAATTCTCGAGATTGGAACCCTCAGTACCCGTAGGAAACCTCGGGAAAGTTCCGGATCGCCCGCGCAACGAACGCATGTTACACTCGCCACAACTTGCCGTGGCGTCCCGGACGTCCTGACGGCACGCGGATATCGTTTGCGCTGGCACTCGCGAGGTTCCCGTGTGCCTACTCGGGGAAACAGCTCGCCAGGGATTTGGGGTCGTTATGGTTCGAGACCGGCTGTATTTCTGGTTGACCATCCTCCTCTTGTCGCTGACGATACCGGCGCGGCTGGCTCGCTTGAATAACAGCCTGTGGTTGGATGAGGCGTGGGTGGCGAACTCGCTGGTCACGCCGTCTTTTCACGACATGTTCTTCTTTCCGGCGTGGGTGCAGGTGAATCCACCGCTTTTGCTGCTGTGGGAGCGGTGGACGATCGATCTGGCGGGCACGACGGAGATCGCACTGCGGCTTGTGCCTGAGGCCGCGGTTCTGGCCGGGTTGGTGATCGCGGCGATTGCGCTGCGGCGGTGGCTTTGCGCTCCGGCGGCGCTGGCGGCGTTCACGTTGCTGTGCGTCAACTACTGGCTTATTAAGTATTCCCAGGAGGTGAAGGAGTATGCGACGGACTTTCTCGTGTCCGTGGTGTTGATGAAACTGTTGGGAAGGTACTTACGGGACGCAACGGGAAGAAGGCGGTATCTGACCCTCGCCGGGGCGGCGGCGGCGGGGATGTTCCTCGCCTACACGGCGGTCTTTTGGATTCCGGGACTGGTGGCGGCATCGGCGTTAACGGCGGAGGCGGGCGGGCTGGAATGGCGCCGGTGGCGGGATGTTGCCTGGAGAAGAGTGGCGGGGGCGGCGGGACTGTGGGGCCTGGTGTTTGTTTCGGTGGATGTTGTATTTATCCGGACGAACGAGACTGCGAAGTTGAGGCAGTATTGGCAGCCGGATTTTTTGGATCTCTCGCATCCGTTGGCGACGGCGTGGCAAGCGGTGTACACCCTCGGGCGGCTGCTGGAGGCCGGGGGCCCGCTCGCGGGAATCGTGGGACTCGGCGGCGCCGCGTTCATGGGCGCGGCGGCGTTCCAGGCGGTGGTGCGGGGCCGGGCGGGTGAACCGGCGGGAAGAATGGTAGTGCTTGCGGGCGTATTTCCGCTGGCGAGCGTGGCGGTGGCCGCCGGGCTACGGGCTTATCCGGTGCTGGAGTATCCGCGGCTGCTGGTGTTCTCGCTCCCGAGCCTGGCGCTGCTCACCGGCTATGGCGTCGATCTGCTGTTGAGACGAATCGCGTGGAGCGCGGCGGCGCGGCGGCGGCTCGACCATTTGGTTGTTGGGGGATGCGCGGCAGCCGCGCTGGCGAGCCAAGTCCTGTTCGCATTTACTTCGCACTCGCACGAGGACAACAGACCGGCGATGAAATACATTGGATCCCGACTCCGGCCGGACGATGTTGTGTTTGTGCATGGCGGAATGTACGAGCAGTTTGAGTACTACGGCGTCCGGCTCGATATTCATCCGAAGCACGTTTACATTGGGAACGAAGACTGGCCGTGCTGCGTGAAGGGAGACATCAAGAAAGCCACCGATCCATCGGTTTGGAGCTTTGAGGACGACCTGAGAGAGGCGGCTGAGCGGGCGCGGGGCCGGCGTTTGTGGCTGCTGATGCCCGCGGGGGATTCGGGGCACTGGAGTTCAGGGATTCGCGGAAAGATCGATGCGGTGCCGCGGTTGTTAGAGGCTGACGGGTGCACATGGCGCCGAAAGCGGCTGTTCGGGCAGACGCTGGTGGAGAGGTGGCGGTGCGATTCCCCGAGCCAGACACGGTACTCCGGCGCGAGTCAGACCTCGGGGCCCGAGCCGGCCTGGTTGCCGGTGCTTCCGGCGCGGCGAGATTAGTTCCGCCGCGCCGGAGCGGGCCGGCATCCAAGAGGGCATGAACCCAAGCAATCAAGACACGACAAACTGGCCGGACCTTGCGATCGGCCTTTACGACAAGCTGACCGGCCGGGGCGCCGAGATCACCTACGAGTTTCAAAACCTGGAGGTTTCGGTTCCCAGTTCTGCCTCCAACAGCGCGCAGCATGCGACCTGGAGAGTAAATGGGACGATGAAAGTGCGGACGCGGGACGATGCGGCGTCTCGAGCTTGAGGCGGAGTTGACGATTGAAAGCGGCGGGCGAAGGATTCGCGTGGACAGCGCGAACGGAATGCTGGTGGCTCGATGTTCGAGTCTCGGCGGTCTGATATCCTTCGCCCGCCGTTTTTGGCGTTTCCGGAGGTATGTGCCCGAAGGTATCCGGATGGCGGTGGAGTGGCGGGGGCTGCGGGTTGGGGTGGGCCGCGGCGGAGCGCGGCGTGGGTGAAGGAGCAGAGCGGGGGCGGGTGGCGATCGCCGGCGCTACGGGCTACATCGGCGGGAGGCTGGCGCCGCGGCTGGTGGAGACGGGGTACCGGATCCGCTGCCTGGTGCGCACGCCGGAGAAGCTGGCCGGGCGGGAGTGGGCGGCCCATGACGCGGTGGAAATTGTAAGGACCGGTCTCGAAGACGAAGACGAGCTGGCGCGGGCGTTGGAGGGGTGTGAGGCGGCGGTGTACCTGGTGCACTCGATGACATCGGCGGGGGCGGCCTATGCCGAACACGACCGGAAGCTGGCGCGGACATTCGGGCGGGCGGCGCGGCGGGCGGGCGTGGAGAGGATTGTGTACCTGGGAGGGCTGGGGGGAGACAGGGCCGGAGTTGAGCGAGCACCTGGCGTCGCGGCGGCAGGTGGAAGAGGCGCTGGGCGAGGCGGGAGTGCCGGTGACGGTGCTGAGGGCGGCGATGATTATCGGCTCGGGCTCGGCGTCGTTCGAGATACTGCGGTACCTGGTGGAGCGGCTGCCGATCATGGTGACGCCGAAGTGGGTGTCGACGCCCTGCCAGCCGATCGCGGTGCGGAACGTGATCGGGTATCTGACCGGAGTGCTGGCCAAGCCGGAGACGGCGGGCCAGTTGTACGACATCGGCGGGCCGGAGGTGCTCTGTTACCGCGACATCATGCGCGTGATGGCGGAGGAATTAGGGTTAAGAAAGCGCTGGATACTGCCGGTGCCGGTGCTGACGCCGCACTTGAGCTCGTACTGGATTCACCTGGTGACGCCGCTGAGCCACAAGATTGCTCGTCCGCTGGCGCAGGGGTTGAAAAATCCGGTGGTGTGCCGGGAGAACCGGATTCACGAGATGGTGCCGCAGGAGCTGCTGACGGTGCGGGAGGCGATCCGGGCGGCGCTGGGCAGGATGGCGGAGCACCACGTAGAGACGCACTGGTCGATGGCGGGGCCGATACCGGGAGATCCGGATTGGGCGGGGGGGACGGTGTTCCGGAACGAGAGGGAGATTGAGATTGACGCGCCGGCGTGGGCGGCCTACCGGGCGGTGTGCCGGGTCGGAGGCGGGCACGGATGGTATGCGGCGGACTGGCTGTGGCGCATCCGGGGATGGATGGATTTGCTGATGGGTGGACCGGGATTGCGGCGTGGGCGGCGGGATCCGGAGGCGGTGGGATACGGCGAGGCGCTGGATTTCTGGAGGGTGACCGGCATTGAGAAGGACCGGAGGCTGGCGCTGCGGGCGGAGATGAAGCTGCCGGGCGAGGCCAAGCTGGAGTTCGCGATCGAGGAACGCGGTGGCGAGCGGTGCCGGCTGAGGCAGACGGCGCTGTTTCTGCCGCGTGGGTTGGCGGGGATCGTGTATTGGTACGCGGTGGCGCCGTTTCATCATTTCGTTTTCGGGGGAATGATCGAGGGCATCCGGCGGGAGGCGGCGGCGATTGGGCGTCAGGGGAAACCGGAGGTGGGGGCGTGAGATTTTCCGGATGCCGTTTCGTGATTTGTGGGCGGTACCGGGGGGAGTCGGGAAGGCGTCGGCCGGGCTGAAGCGGCGCGGAAGGCCTCGGCGGCGACGCACGCGCTGGAGCGGATCGGAAGGACCCGGGAGTCTGCGGGGGCGGTGAGAGAGCGGGGCGAACGGGGTCAGACCTCGGGGCCCGAGCCGGCCTGGTAGCCGGGCGGAATTTCGAAGAGGCTGGGGTCGGGTTCAGCCTGGACGATGTCGTAAAGTTCCCAGGCCGATTCTTCCCCGCTGTCCCGCTGGAGTTCGCGGACGACGAATTCGAGATCGGGGGAAAGCCAGGCTTCGACGATGTTGGGGTTCGGGGGGAAGCGAACGCAGGCGAGGCCTTCGATGATGCGGGTGCCGAATTCGGGACCGGGAATACCGCAGCGGAGCGGTTCGGCTCCGGAGGGCGGCGACTGGAGGTAGGCGCGCGAGATGTGGTTGATGATGGTGCAGGCATCGCTGCCGGGTTTCAGGAGAATCGAGGCGGCGAGGATGCCGTGCTCGTCGATATCCTGGCGGAGGCGGCCGGAGCCGTTGCGGAAAATCCGGCCTGAGCTGTGGTGCTCCTCTCCATTCCTGATTACGACCGCGCGGAATTTTGCGGAGAAGGGGTGGCCGGGGGCGGTGCGGTTGGTGAAGATATGCGGGCCGAAGGTAACGGAGTTCATGGGCCGGGCTCGCTTTCATGATGAACGAATCGGCGCAGGGGCGGGGGGAAGCCCGCGAGGAAGGCGGCGAAGGCGGCGGCGGAGAGCAGGCTGAGGGCGGCGCCGAGGAGAAGCGATGGGGATTGGAAGCGGAACTCGACGCGGATCGGCTGGAAGGGGCAGGCGGCGAGGGCGCTGAGGAGGAGCAGGGCGAGACGCGAACGTGCGCGGCACTCGCGCGCGGGCTTCGATGGCGGACGGCGGGGAGAGGCGCGCTGGTATATTCTGGGCGCATGGCGATGGCGAGCAGGCGGGAGGTTTTGGCAACCGCGGCCGCGGCTGCTTTCGGGCGCGGGCTGGGGCGGGCGGCGGAGGCGCGGAAGCAGATGAAGATCACCGGGATCGAGACCGATCTGCTGCGCGTTCCGGCGGCGCCTTACAGCGACGCGATCCACGATTTCGGCGGGGACGGCGGGGGCGTTGTGCTGAGGCTGAAGACGGATGCGGGCTTCACCGGATGGGCTTACAGCGACTTCGGGATGATTGCCGGGGGGCCTCGCGTGGTGCGGACGATTCTGGAAGAGGAGATCAAGCCGGTGATCGTGGGGCAGGATCCGGCGTTTCCGAAAAAGATCCGCGCGGAATTGTGGCGGGCGCTGGAGTATCAGGGGGTGCAGGGGGTGACGCAGTTCGCGATGTCGGCGGTGGACATCGCGGTGTGGGACATTCTGGGGAAAGCCGCGGGGATGCCGGTTTACAAGATGCTGGGCGCGGTGCGGGAACGGATGCCGGCGTACGCGATGTGCGGGTGGTACCGGGACAACGACAAAGATCATTCGCAATACAAGCGGACGATCAACGAGACGCTGGAGGCGGGCTACCGGGCGTTCAAGGTGAAAGTGGGGCGGTACGGGCTGGACGACGACGTGGAGCGGATCGAGGTGGGGTTCAAGACGGCGGGCAAGGGTGTACGGATCATGGTGGACGCCAACCAGGCGTTCAACCGCGTGGAGGCTCTGCGGCGGGGGCGGGCGTATCAGCAACTGGGGTGCTTCTGGTATGAGGAGCCGATTGTGCCCTACGATCACGAAGGCTACGGGGAACTGGCGGCGGAATTGGATATGCGGATTGCGTGCGGGGAGAACGAATACAACAAGCACGCGTTTATGGATCTGCTGTTGAAGAAAGGCGCCGACGTGGTGCAACCGGACAAACGGCGGGCCGGGGGGCCGACGGAGTGGATGGAGATTGCCGCGATCGCCGACGGGTTCGGCGTGGAGCTGGCGAGCCACGGCGGGGGCGCGGCGAACCTGAACATGCTGTGCGCGATTCCGAATGCGATTTACATGGAGTCCGGCGGGAAGCAGAAGCTGGTGGACGG
>DAIDHC010000197.1 GCA_027452065.1 Bryobacterales bacterium | reverse complement strand
ACAACCAACTCAGAGCAAGGCGCCGCCGGGCCAAGGTTCCGGCGACAGCGCGCTCAGCGCGGCGATGGTCAAGACCGGACTCTATGTGATCTCCGGCGGAGGCTGCAATTCGCTGCTGCGGCTGAGCGCAAATGGATTCATCCTGGTGGACGGAAAGCTTCCGGGCAACGATGAGGCGATTCTGGCCCTGGCGAAGAAAGTCTCCTTCTCGGAGCAACCTATCCGGATCCTGATCAACACCGATTATCACGAGAATCACACCGGAGGCAACGCGAAGTTCATCGCCAGGGGCGCCCAGGTCCTGGCGCAGGAAAATGTAAAGCGGGATCTCGCTGCGTACGGCCCGCCCAGCGGGAATGCAGCGCTGCCGACAAGAACTTACGACCGCGACTTCACCGTGCGCATAGGCGGAATTGAAGCTCAGTTGATGCACTTCGGCAACGCCCGCACCGACGGCGATACGGTAGTGTACTTCCCCAACCTGAAGGTGGTCGCGGTGGGAGACCTGTTCAGCCGGGATGCTCCGCAACCCGATTTCACGGCAGGCGGGAGCCTGGTGGGCTGGGGACCGGTGTTGGCCGAGATCCTGAAGCTGGATTTTGACGTCGCCGTTCCGGGCAACGGTCCGCCGGCCACAAGAGCAGAACTGCTCGCCTACCAGAGGATGATCGAAACACTGGTTTCCCGCGCGGCCCGGTTGGTGAAGAAGGGCGTGCCGAAGAATCAGTTGATGGCTTCGCTCAAGACGGAGGATCCCGGCTGGCAGCTCAATTTGGCCGGAGAAGCGCTCGACCGTTTTTACGACGAGTTATCGCGCGTTCAGTAGCGGAGGAAGCGCGGTTGAGGTCTTGGCGCGGTTGGTGCCCGGACAATGGAACGGGGGCGGCTTTGGCAGGGGCGGCGAGGGTCAGTAGAGCGTGAGCTCGACGGGGGAGCCGGGGGCTACTTTGAGGTGGGCGGCGGCGGAGGCCTGGTTGATGGCGACTTCGAGGAAGCCGGAGCTGCCGACCAGGACAACGGGCTGGCCGGCGGGGGCTTCTGAGAAATTGGCGACCAAGCGGTCGAGGCGTTCGAGGCCGGCGAGGAGCTCGAAGGGGCGGGTGAGGACGGAGGGGAAGCGATCGATGTGGAGGTTGGTGATGAGGTTTCCGAAGCGGTCGATTTTGAGGATGACGCCGTTCCAGAAGCGCTTGCCGGTTTGAATGGGGTCGAAGGAGGAGACGGTCCAGGGGTCGTGGACGAGGGGGCCGAGGCGGGACGGGGGGACGCCGGCGGCGAGGTGGGCGGCGGAAGGGGCGAAGATATCGCGGCCGTGGAAGGTGCGGCTGACGGGGTGGTGGAAGAGCTTTTCGTTGGTGATGTGGCGGACCTTGTGTTTCTCGCGGGAGAGCAGGAGGGAGAAGACGCCGTTGTCGGGGCCGATGAAGAACTGGCGGGCGGCCTCGATGAGGACGGGGCGGCGGGCGGAGCCGACGCCGGGATCGACGACAACGACGTGGATAGTGCCCGGGGGGAAATAGGGATAGGTTTCGGCGACGGTGAAGGCGCCGTCGGCGATGTCGAAGGGCCGGATGTCGTGGGTGATATCGACGAGCACCGCCTGGGGGGCGAGGGAGAGGATGACGCCTTTCATGACGCCGGTGAAGTGGTCGGCGGCGCCGAAATCGGAGGTGAGAGTAATCAGTGGTTTGCGCATACTTGTTACACTAAGAGGGATCATCGTGGAGCGGTATTACTTCGATCACAACGCGACCACGCCGGTGTCGGCCGCCGTGCTGGAGGACTTCCTGGCGGTGGTGCGGGATGTGCACGGCAACGCCTCCAGTATCCATCATGACGGGCAGTTGGCCAAGCAGAAGCTGGAGATGGCGCGGCGGCTGCTGGCGGGGCTGCTGGGGTGTGAGCCGCGGGAAGTTGTGTTCACCAGCGGGGGGACGGAGTCGAACAACCTGGCGCTGCTGGGTGCGATGCGGAACGCGCCGGCCGGCAAGAGGCATCTGATCACGACGCGGATCGAGCATCCGGCGGTGCTGAAGGCGTGCGGGCAACTGGAGCGGGAAGGCGTGAGCGTGAGCTACGTGGCGGTGGGCTCGGACGGAGTTGTGGATCCGGTGGAGGTGAGGCGGGCGCTGCGGCCGGAGACGGCGATGATTTCGGTGATGCACGTGAACAACGAGACGGGGGCGGTGCAGCCGGTGGAGCAGATCTCGTTTGTGGCGCGGGAGGCGGGTGTGGCGCTGCACGTGGACGGGGTGCAGGCGTTCGGGAAGGTAGCGGTGAAGCTCAACGAGCTGGGGGCGGATTATTACGCGCTGAGCGGGCACAAGGTAAATGCGCCGAAGGGGATCGGGGCGTTGATTGTGAAGAAGGGGTCGAAGGTCGGGCCGCTGATTCACGGAGGGCGGCAGGAGCAGGGGCTGAGGGCGGGGACGGAGAATGTGGCGGGGGCGGTGGCGCTGGCGCGGGCGGCGGAGGAGATTGGAGAGACGCTGGAGGAGAGCGGGGAGAAGATCCGGACGCTGCGGGATCTGCTGGAGCAGGGGATTGTCTCGCGGGTGCCGTCGGCGTGGGTGAACGCGTCGCGGGCGCCGAGGGCTCCGAACACGGCGAGCATCGGATTCGAGGGAATTGAAGGCGAGGCGATGGTGATCTCGCTCGACCTGAAGGGATTTTCGGTCTCGAGCGGGTCGGCGTGTTCGAGCGGCGCGGTGGAACCGTCGCACGTGCTGCTGGCAATGGGGCTGGATGCGGCGCAGGCGCGGTCGTGTTTGAGGTTTTCGCTGGGGCGGGGAAACACGCTGGCGCAGGTGGATGCGCTGCTGGACGCGGTGGCGGAATCGGCGGCGCATCTGCGGAGGCTGTCGCCGAGCTACAGTGAGCAGTGACGCGATGATTGCGGTGGCGATGTCGGGCGGCGTGGACAGCTCGACGGTGGCGGGGATGCTGCGGCGCGAGGGGAAGCCGGTGGTCGGGCTGACGATGCAGCTTTGGAACCAGCGGCGCTTCGGGCAGGAGGGGGGCGGCGCGGGGCGGTGCTGTTCGCTCGACGACGTGTACGACGCGCGGAGGGTGGCCGAGCAGTTGGGGATACCGTATTACGTGGTGAACTTCGAGGAGCGGTTCGAGCGGCAGGTGGTGAAGCCGTTTGTGGCCGATTACCTGGCGGGGCGGACGCCAATCCCGTGCACGCTGTGCAACAACTTCATCAAGTTCGACCAGTTTCTGGAGCTGGCGGCGGGGGTTGGGGCCGGGACGGTTGCGACGGGGCATTATGCGCGGATCGATTTCGATGAGGCGGGCGGCAGGTGGAGACTGCGGCGCGGGCGGGACGAGGGCAAGGACCAGACGTACTTTCTGTTCGGGCTGAAGCAGGAGCAACTGGCGCGGACGATGTTTCCGTTGGGGGAGATGACGAAGGCGGAAGTGCGGGAGATGGCGCGGGAGATGGGGATCGCGGTGGCGCGGAAGCCGGACAGCCAGGAGATCTGCTTTGTGCCGGACGGAGACTACGCGGCGTTTGTGGAGGCGTACGCGCGCGAGCAGGGCGGGGGAGCGGCGGCGCGGGGCGAGGTGGTGGACTCGAATGGGCGGGTGCTGGGCGAGCACGGGGGCGTACATCATTTCACCGTTGGGCAGCGGCGGGGGATTAAAGTGGCGGCGGGCGAGCCGCTGTACGTGATTGCAACCGAGCCGGACAGCCAGAGAGTGATTGTGGGGCGGAACGAGGAACTGCTGCGGGCGGAGCTGACGGCGAGGGACGTGAACTGGGTGTCGATGGGGCCGGTGGCCGGGCCGGTGCGCGCGGAGGTGAAGATACGGAACCGGCACCGGGCGGCGGCGGCGACGATGGAGCGGGCGGGCGCCGAAGACCGGGTGCGGGTGCGGTTCGACGAGCCGCAGAGGGCGGTGACGCCGGGGCAGGCGGCGGTGTTTTACTCCGGGGACACGGTGCTGGGCGGCGGATGGATCGAATAGGAGCGAGACCCGCCTGATCCGTTATCTGCTGGCACGTTTCGTGCTTTTCACGCTGAGCCGGACGCCGAGGGCGGCGGCGGAGCGACTGGGGCGTTTTTACGCGGGGGTGCTGGACCGGGCGATGCCGCGGCTGCGGAGAGTGGCGCTGAGGAACCTGGAGCTGGCGGGGTATGGGGAAGGGGAACGGGCGCCGATTGTGGACGAGGTGTTCGCGTCGATCGGAAGACTGCTGGCGGCGTTCGCGCGGTTTCCGTCGATGGGGCCGGAAAGCATTTCAAGCTGGATCCGTTACGACGGGTTTGAGAACTACGCGAAGGCGAAGGCGGCGGGCAAGGGAGTGCTGATTGCGACCGCGCACCTGGGCAACTGGGAGCTGAGCGCGTTTGCGCACGCCTGGATGGCCGAGCCGATGCATATCGTGGTGAGGCCGCTCGACGACCGGCGGATCGACGAGATGGTGGAGAGCAGGCGGGCTCTATCGGGGAACCGGCTGATTGAGAAGAAGGACGCGGCGCGGGCGATCCTGAGGGCGCTGAGGGAAGGCGAGGCGGTGGGGATTTTGATTGACCAGAACTCGTCGGCGGCCGAGGGCGTGTTCGTGGATTTTTTCGGAGTGAAGGCTTGCGCGAATGTGGCGTTCGCCAAGATTGCGGCGCGGAGCGGGGCGGCGGTGGTGCCGGGATACGCGGTGTGGTCGAAGGCGGAGCGGCGGTATGTGCTGCGGTTTCTGCCGGAGATTCCGATGAGCGGGGATGCGGGCGAGGATACGCAGAGGCTGCAGAGTGCGCTGGAGGGGGCGATTCGCCGGGATCCGGGCCAGTGGCTGTGGATACACCGGCGGTGGAAGACGCGTCCGCCGGGCGAGGCGGGGCTTTACTGAACGACGCTCAGGGGAGCGGGGCGGGGACGATGTAGCCGCGGCGGGCGCGGAGTTCGGCCTTGGGAAGGCGCGCGCGGGCGTCGGGGGAAAGCGTGAGGGCGATGGTGCGCCGCTGGCCGGGACGCGAGGACGGGAGAGGGTAGTAGATTTCATAGCGGCGGCGAAGGCGCTGCATGAGGTCGCGGAAGGCGGAGGCGGGATCGCGGCCGGCCTTGACGACATCGCCGCCGGTTTTGACAGCGACGCCGGTGACGCCTTCGTGGAGGGCGAGCACGAGGGGGTTCATGACGGCGGCGGTAGTCTGGATGGCTTCACCGGCGGGAGAGCGGACGATGAGGCCGCAGACGACGGCATCGGACTCCCAGGCATCGACGACGACGGAGCGCTCGCGGCGGGATCTCTGGCCGAAGTTGTCGGTGATGACGAGAATGGCGCGGCGGCGGGGGTCGGATTTTTCGCGGCGGAGATAGAGGGCGGCGGAATCGACGGCGGCGAGGATGCTGGTGCCACCGCCGAACTTCACCTGAAGCACGCGATCGTGGATGGACTGGGCGGCGGCGTCGAGATCGCCGGTGAGGGGGGTGACGAAGGCGGGCGCGGGTATTGAAGACAGCGACGGCGACGCGGTCGCCGGGTTTGAGCTCGGTGAAAGCGAGTTGAGCGGCGTTGGAGATTTTTTCCACGTTCGAGAACATGCTGCCGCTGACGTCGAACAGGAGCACGACGTCCAGGGGAGCTTCGTCGCGGGAGAAATGGACGATGGGCTGGGGTTGATTGTCGTCGAGGACGCGGAAGTCGGAGGCGGTGAAGCCGTCGAGGACGCGGGGGCCGTCGACGACCTCGGCATCGATGCGGACAAGAGAGACGTCGGAGCGGAACGACGGCGTGTCGCCGGCAAAGGCGGTTAGCGCGGCGAGCGCGGCGATCAAAGGCCCGATGGAAATGTGGCGCATGAGGCAGGGCCTGCTGAGAAGGGACGGCGCCGGGCGGGTGGAAGTTGCACGCGCGCGCCGGGCTATTGGATGGTCACGTGGACGGTGTTGGCGGCGTGGCCGGCGGCGGAGACGATGACGGAGACGTCGCCGGAGCCTTTGAGGGAGTGGGGAAGCGCGACGTTGATCTGATCGAGGCCGACAAAGGCGGACTGGGCGCCGGCGAAGGAGGGCGTGAGGGTTTGGGAGCCGATTTGGACGGAGACGGAGGACTGGGACGCGCCGCGGATGCCGGTGCCGTAGAGTTCGAGATAGACAGTGTCGGAGGAGGGATCGAGGTCGATGGGGATGGGGACGACCTTGCCGGTGGCGTCGGTCTGTTCCATGTTGGCGACGGATTGTGAGCCGTCGGCGTGGACTCGCAGCAGAGTGGCGGCGGCGAGGGAGTCAGAGTTGGCGGTGAACAGGCCGGGGGCGACGGGGACGAGAGTGAGGGCGCCGGTGGCCAGAGAGCCGTCGCCGGCTTGAACGGTGACGGTGGCGGGGCCGGGGGCGGAGCCGGGCGGGATCTGGAAATTGACCTGGCCCGAGCTGACGAAGAAGATGTCGCAGAGGCGGGAAGCGCCGGTGGAGTCGGTGAGGGTGACGGTGGTGCCGGCGACGACGGTGCCGAGCGGGGGAGGCGGGAGGACGGTGGACGTCGCCAGGTGGGGGCCAAAGGCGCTGGCGATGGAGGCGGGGGCGACGGCAGCGCCGGGGACGAAGCTGGCGCCGTTGACGGTGGCGACGGCGGCGGGGGAGACGTTGAGCAGGAGGAGGGCGGCGCCGGTGCCGGCGGTGGCGGCCGAGCCGGAGTCGGCGATCAGGATATCGGGAACTTTGTCGCCGTTGAAATCGGCGAGGAAGAGGCCCTGGGGCGACGGGCCGGCGGGGAGGAGGACTTCGGGCTGGAAGGTGCCGTCGCCGTTGCCGGCCATGTAACCAGCGGAGCTGTTGAGATCGCAGCAATGGGTGAGGACGAGGCCGGGCTTGCCGCCGGGGCCAAGAGTGGTGGCGGCGAGGGCGAAGGCGTAGGGAGCGGGGAGGACGGTGACGGGCGGGGCGAAGGTGCCGTCGCCATGGCCCATGAGGAGATCGATCCGCGAGGCGCCGGTGGTGGTGTTGGTGGACAGGACGGCGATGTCGGGGCTGCCGTCGAGGTTGAAGTCGGCGACGGCGAGGGAGGTGGGATCGACGCCTGCGGTGAGATTGACGGCGGGCTGGAAGGTGCTGTCGCCGTTGCCGAGGAAGAGGGAGATGCCGCCGAGGTCGGCGCCGAAGGTGCCGGAGTTGACGACGGCGAGGTCGGCGTAGCCGTCTTTATTGAAATCCGCCGAGGCGAGCTGGATGGGGTGCGTGCCGGCGGTGAGAGTGGGCGCCAGGTGAAGGGTTCCACCGGCGCCGATATAGATAGTGACATCGCCGGAGCCGTTGTTGTCGAAATTGGCGATGGCGAGGTCGGGGACGGTGTCGCCGTTGAAATCGGCGGTAATGATGGCGGAGGGATTATTCCCGGTGGGGAAGCGGATGGGAGACTGGAAGGTGCCGTTGCCGATGCCGAACAGGACGGCGATGTCGTTTGCGCCGTGGTCGGCGACGACGAGGTCGGACTTGTTGTCTTTGTTGATGTCGACGGCGAGGACGGCGGAGGGCTGAGAAGGAAGGCCGGCCGAGGAGAGGCCGATGGGGACGGAGTTGGCGGTAAGGAACTTGCCGCCGGGCTGAGCGAGGAGGACGGAGACGTCGTTGGAGGAGGAGTTGGCGGTAACGATGTCGAGGAGGTGGTCGCGGTTGAAGTCGGCGGCGGAGACGGAGACGGGTTGATTGCCGGCGTTGTTGAGGGCGGCTGAGCGGAGGGTGCCGTCGCCGTTGCCGAGCAGGACGGAGACGTCGCCGGAGACGCGGTCGCCGGCGATGAGGAATGGATTGCCGGTGGCGACGAGGAGATCGAGCTTCTGGTCGTCATTGACGTCCATGACGATGAGGGAAGACGGCTGAGGGGCGACGGGATAGGTGACGACGGGGGAGAAGGAGCCGTCGCCGCGGCCGAGGGCGAGCGAGACGGTGCCGTTCTGGCGGCTGGCGAGGGCGGCGTCGGGGATGCCGTCGCCGTTGAAGTCGCCGAGGGCGATGTAGGAGAGGCCCGGGGCGGCGGGCCAGGCAAGGGTGGGCGCCTGGAAGGTGCCGTCGCCGTTGCCGAGCAGGGAGACGAAGGAGCCGTTCGAGCTGGCGATGGCGAGGTCGAGCTTTCCGTCACCGTTGAGATCGGCGGCGGCGAGGGAGACCGCCTTGGCGATGGCGAGAAAATTCTTAGCGGGGAAAAAAGTGCCATCGCCTTTGCCGAGGAAGACGGTGACGTCGCCGGAGGAAGAGTTGGCGATGGCGATGTCGAGCTTTCCGTCGTGGTTGAAATCGGCGAGGGCAACGGAGATGGGCTTGCCGTGGGCGGGGAACGTTGTGGGCGGGTGGAGGGTACCGTCGGCGTTGGCGAGGAAGACGACGGCGCCGCCGAGGTCGGTGGCCGCGCCGGTGTCGGCGGCGACAAGATCGGGAATGCCGTCGCCGTTGAGATCGCCGAAAACGAGGGCGGAGACGAGAGCGCCGGCATTATATCCGGTGACCGTTTGGGCCTGAAGAGGGAGCGAGGCGGTGGCTTTGACGACATTGACGTTGCCGCTCTTCGAGTCGATGTAGGCCATGACGCCGAGGGTGGAGGACATCAACGCGAAGGCGGCGGGCTGGCCGGCGGCGCCGGTCTGGCTGAGAGCGGAGACGAGCGCGGCGGCGCCTCCGAAGGGACTGCCGGCGGGCGCGGGAACTCCGCAGGGCAGGATGGAGACGAGGGCGTTGGGCTGAGAGGAGAGGACTGCGAAAGGGGCGGCGGTCTGGACGCGGTAGGAGGAGAAGGTGCCGTCGAGTTGGCGGAGAAGGAAGGTGTCGGTGGAGGAATCGGCGGAACGGAGAGAGGTGACGCGGGGACCGGAAAACTGGATGGGGGAGCAGGAGGTCTGGGCCGCGGCGGGCAGGGCGAGCAGGGCGGGGAGCAGGGCAGCCGCGATCCCGGCGGAACCGCGGCTGCCAAAGGACGTCGGATGGCGATGATGGAGCGGCAAACCTGGAATGTAGCATGAATGAGGGCGAGCGAGGCGGCGGCCCGCGGGAGGCCGGGTTTTGTGAAACTGGGGGCATGGCGGAGCAAAAGCGCGCGGTCTGTTTGTTGAGCGGGGGATTGGATTCGGCGACGTGCCTGGCGGTGGCGCGGCGGGAGGGATATGCGTGTTACGCGCTGAGCTTCGACTATGGGCAGCGGCACCGGGTGGAACTGGAGGCGGCGCGGCGGCTGGCGGGACGGCTGGGGGCGGTGAAGCACGAGGTGGCGCCGATCGATTTGCGGATGTTCGGGGGCTCGGCGCTGACGGCGGAGATCGCCGTGCCGAAAGCGGAGAGCGTGGAGGGAATGGGGACGGGAATTCCGGCGACGTATGTGCCGGCGCGGAACACGATTTTTCTGAGCTTCGCGCTGGCCTGGGCGGAGGTGTTGGAGGCGTCCGATATTTTTATCGGCGTGAACGCGATCGACTACTCGGGCTATCCGGACTGCCGGCCGGAGTTTATCGCGGCGTTTGAGAAGATGGCGAACCTGGCGACGAAGGCGGGCGTGGAGGGAAAGACAAGGGTGCGGATTCACACGCCGCTGATCGAGCTGCGCAAGGCGGACATTGTGCGGCTGGCGGTGGAGACGGGGGTGGAGATCGGGCTGACGCACAGTTGCTACGACCCGCGGGCGGGCGGGCTGGCGTGCGGGCACTGCGACGCGTGCCTGCTGCGGAAGAAGGGATTCGCCGAGGCGGGCGTGGCGGATCCGATCGAGTACGCGGCGTGAGGATCGCGGAGATTTTTTACTCGCTGCAGGGCGAGGGCGAGCTGATCGGAGTGCCGTCGGTATTTGTGCGGACCAGCGGGTGCAACCTGCGCTGCGTGTGGTGCGACACGCCGTACACGTCGTGGAAGCCGGAGGGCGCGGAGATGAGCGTGGAGGCGATTGCGGCGGAAGCGGCGGCGTACGGAGCGCGCCACGTGGTGGTGACCGGCGGCGAGCCGATGATTGCACCGGGGATGGTGGAGCTGACGGGTGAGTTGAAGGCGCGCGGGATGCACATCACGGTGGAGACGGCGGGGACGGTGGCGGCGGCTGTGATCTGCGACCTGATGAGCATCAGCCCGAAGCTGAGCAATTCGACGCCCTGGGAGCGCGAGGGCGGGCGATGGGCGGCGCAGCACGAGCGGCTGCGCTATCAGCCGGAGGTGCTGCGGAAGCTGATGGAGAGCTACCCGTACCAATTGAAATTCGTGATCGCGAGGCCGGAGGACGCCGAGGAGGTGGAGCGGATGGCGGCGGAAACGGGCGCGGAGGCCGGGCGGGTGATGCTGATGCCGGAGGGCACAAAGGCGGAAATGCTGGCCGAGCGCGGGCGGTGGGTGGCGGAGATTTGCAAACAGCGGGGATGGAGGTTCAGCCCGCGGCTGCACGTGGAGTTGTGGGGCGACCGGCGGGGAGTTTGATTCGAGCCCGATCTGTAATAGGATGACTGGGACATGCAGACGGCAGCGATTCCACAAGCGGCGGTGGCGGGCCCGGCGGGCGGGGGACTTCCGGGTAGGGTTTTGGCCCTGGACGCGTTCCGGGGAATGACAATGATATTTCTGACGGCGGAGGGCTTTCTGTCGCCGCTGGTGAACCATCCGGTGATGGGCCCTCTGGCGAGGCAGTTCGAGCACACCGTCTGGCACGGCATGACGGCGTGGGACCTGGTGCAGCCGTTCTTCATGTTCATCGTGGGGGCGGCGATGCCGTTTTCCTTCGCCAAGCGGTGGGAGGCGGGCGAGACGGTGGCGGGAAATCTGAAGCACGTGCTGAAGCGCTGCGCGCTGCTGATCCTGTGGGGGCTGGTGGCGCGGAGCGTGGAGGCGAACAGGCCGGTGATCGACCTGATCAACGTGCTGGCGCAGGTGTCGTTTACCTACCTGGTGGCGTTTCTGGTGCTGCGGCGCGGATGGAAAGTGCAGGCGCTCACGGCGCTGGGGATGCTGGCGCTGGACTGGGCGATCTACAACCTGTTCAGCGCTCCGGGCGTCGTGGGGCCGTGGATCAAGGATGCCAACATGGGCTGGTGGATCGACGGCTGGGCGCTGCACAAGCATTGGGGCGGATCGTACGCCACGATCAACTGCATTCCGTCAACGGCGAACACGATCTTTGGAGTGATGGCCGGGAGCCTGCTGCGGACGGCGCTGCCGTACGGGCGAAAGCTCAAAATTCTGGTTTCCTGCGGCGTGGCGGGAATCGCTGTGGGGCTGGCGCTGGATCCGGTGATTCCGATCATCAAGAAAATCTGGACGCCGTCGTTCGCCTTTTACAGCGCCGGCTACACGGTGCTGATGCTGGCGCTGGTTGTCTGGATCTGCGAGGTGAAGCAGTGGCGGCGATGGACGAAGGTGGCGGTAATGGTGGGGTCGAACTCGATCTTCATTTACCTGTTCCACGAGATTCTGGGCCACTGGATGCGGCAGACGGCGCGCGTGTTTCTGGGATGGTCGATCGACTGGTGGGGAGCGTGGGGCGAAGTCTTCACGGCGTGCGCGATCGCGGCATTTCAGATCGCGGTGTGCGCGTGGCTATACCGGCGGAAGATTTTCTTTAAGCTCTGAGGCGGCGGGAACGAATTCGTAGCCGCGGGCGGGGACGCCGGTCCAGAGGATCTCGCACTGGCGGCCATGGCGGGCAAAGATGGGCGGTATGAGGTCGCAGACGCGCTCGGAGCCGCGCTCGAAGAAGACGAGGACGGAGGGGCCGGCGCCGCTGAGCGCGCAGCCGAGAAGGCCGGGGGCGCGGAGATGGAGTATTTCATCGAGGCCGGGCACAAGCGGGGCGCGGAAGGGCTGGTGAAGGCGATCCTCGAGTGCGGTGGGGAAGGCGGAGGTTGAGCCGGTGGCGAGGGCGGCGATGAGGAGAGAGGACCGCTGGATGTTGAAAATAGCGTCCTGGCGGGAATAGGAAGAGGGCAGGACGGCGCGGGCTTCGGAGGTGGCGAGGACGAAGTCCGGGACGGCGACGGCGACACCGAGGCGGCGCGGGAGGTCGAGGCGGACGGCGCGGGCGATGCCTTCGGAATCGAAGGCGCTGGCGACGATGGAGCCGAGAACGCAGGCGGCAACGTTGTCCGGATGGCCTTCGATGCGGGCGGCCTCTTCGAGAATACGCTGCGGGGTCCAGCCGAGGCCGAGGACGGAATCGGCGATGAGGACGCCGGCGGTGAGAGCGGCGGCGCTGGAGCCGAGGCCTTTGCCGACGGGGATGTCGTTGCGGATTTCCAGCTCGATAGGCGGCAGGGAAAGGTTGTGGGCGGCGGCGACGGCGAGGGCGGTTTGCCAGATGAGGTTTTCCGGGCCGGTGGGAATGGAGGAGGCGTCGCGGCCGGAGGCGGTGATGCGCAGGGAGGCGGCGGGGCGGAAACGGCACTCGAGATAGAGGCCGAGGGCGAGGCCGAGAGCATCGAAGCCAGGACCGAGATTGGCGCTGGAGGCCGGAACGCGGAGAGAGGCGAAGTCCGTCCGGGAGGGCGGATCAGGCATCCAGGACAACCTTGGCGTTTTCGCGGCAGGAGCGGTAGACACTCAGAACGAAGTCGAGGGCGCGGAGGCCGTCGCGGCCCGAGGAGGCGGGCGAGCGTCCGGTGCGGATGGCCTCGCCGAAATCGAGGAACTGGCGCTCGAAGGGGACAAGGGGGATGGCCATGGGGTCGGAGGAGCCGCTGAGGACTTCGCGGTCGAGCGGGGCGGGTTCGCCGGAATCGTCCTCGACGTCCCAGGTGGTGAGCTTGTCGCCGGAGATGATGGCGGTGCCTTTGGAGCCGTGAATTTCGATGCGCTCGGTGTAGCCGGGCCAAAAAGAAGTGGAAGCCTGGATGACGCCGGTGGCGCCGCTGGTGTATTGCAGCAGCGCGTTAACGACGTCCTCGGATTCGATGCGGTGGGTGGCGGCGAGCTGCCAGGCGCCGAAGACCTGGCGGACCGGGCCGATGAGCCAGAGCAGAATGTCGACCTGGTGGATGGCCTGGTTAATGAGCGCTCCGCCGCCCTCGGTTTTCCAGCTTCCCTTGATAGGGCGGGCGTAATAGGCGTCGGAGCGGAACCATTTTACGTAGGCGTCGGCCTGGAGGATCTTCCCGAGGCGGCCTTGATCGAGGGCGCGGCGGAGGAAGAGGCTGGAGTCGTCGAAGCGATGCTGGCTGACGACACCCAACTGGATGCCGGCGGCGGCGGCGGTGGCGATCATCTGGCGGGCGGTTTCGGTGGAGGTGGCGATGGGCTTCTGCACCTGGATGTGCTTGCCGGCCTCGGCGCAGAGCACGAGGGGCTCCAGACGGAAGTCGGGGAAAGTGCAGACGTCGACGTAATCGACGCGGGGGTGGCGGCAGAGGTCCTCGTAATGAGGGACGAACTCGCAGCCCCACTGGTCGGCGAAGGCGCGGCCGTAGGCGGGGTTGATGTCGGTGCAGACAGTGAGCTCGTAGCCGATGTTGCGGTAGGCCTGAGCGTGTTTGTGTGAGATGGCTCCGGTGCCGATGATTCCAACGCGCATTGTCCTATTCTCTCCCGTCAGGCGTCCAGCCCGTGATTGGTGCCGCAGATGGAAACATCGATGCCGAGTTCGTCGAACAGGGCGGCCTTGGCGGCGAGGGCGGCGTTGGCCTCGGCGGCGGTCGGCGCGTAGACAACCTGAATGTGATTGGCCTTGTGGCGGGCCATCATCTGATCCCGGCTGACGCCGCAGGTGACGGCGTGCATGATCGGCCATTGGGGCGTCGTGATGTCCCAGCGGTGCTGGGTTTCTTCGGCCGGCAACTCGCGCACGGCGGCGCGGCCGATATCGGCGCAGAGCTTGCCGCGGTCGACGAAGATGCGGCTCCAGACGATCTCGCCGGGGCGAGCGACGCCTTTGAGCGTGCCGCCGCCGAGGTGGAAGTACATGGGCGGCTGGCGTTCGCTGACCGTGCCGGCGTAACCGCCGATGTTATGGCGGGGAGGGACGGCGCCGGAGATTTCCAGGACCCAGACGAACTCGGCGCCGTAGGTCTCGCCGTAGCGAAGATCGTGGAGCGTGGTTTCGGGTTCGAGGCCGAGACGGCGCCAGAGCCGGTTCGTGAGCAGGGCGTCGAGGCCGGCGCACTCGTCGACCTCGTTGAAATGGGGCAGGGCGGCGCCGGCGTAGAGTTCACGGCCGTCGCGGGAGAAAACGGGCGGGCGGTCGACGTTGTTGAGCAGGCCCTCGGCGAGGTCGGAGGCGGGGCAGAGGTCTTTGAGGCCCTGTTGGTACTGGATGCCGATGGCGTCGCAGCCGAAGTCGTCAGCAATCCGGAGAGCGGCGATGTACATACGGCACTGATCCAGGATCTGCGAGTCGGTGAGATCGGTTGCCGGGTCGGGACCGGTAAGGAAGCGGAGGCCGCGGGCATCGAGCCAGGAGCGGACGGCGAGGGCTTCCTGGTCTGTTGTGCGGCGCATTTCGGCGTAGAGGGCGGACTGGCTGAGGCGTTCCTTGAAAACGCCGGTGGCGTGGAGCAGTTCGTCGGGGACGATGGCGTTATACATGCCCATGCAGCCTTCATCGAAAACGCCGAGGATTGCTTTGTCGCGGAGGACCTGGCGGGCGATGTCGCGTCCGGTGGCTTCGGCGCCCGGAGGAAGACGGAAGGAGGCGAGAGGGTGGACGTGAGAAAGGTCCTGGACAACGGGGCGGCCGTGGAGCCAGCGACCGAGATTGGAGACAAAAAATTCGTCGGTGAAATCGGCGCTCCACAGTGTTTCATACGCGACGCCGGCCTTGGTGAGGCAGCCGTTGAGATTGAGCATGCCGACAAGGCCGGGCCACTGTCCGCTCCAGTTGGCGACGGTGAGGATCGGGCCGCGGTGGGTGGAGAGGCCGGCAAGGACGTGATGGCTGTACTGCCAGACGGCCTCGACAACGACGAGTGCGGCCTGGGGAGGAATGGAGCGAAATACCTCCATGCCGCGCTTCTGGCTGTCGATGAAACCGTGGCCTTTGGACTCGTCATAGGAATGCCCGCGGCGGACTTCGAAGCCGGCGGTTTGAATGGCGGCGGTGACCGAGGCTTCCACGCTCTGCTGGGCGGGCCAACATTTCTGGTTCGCGGCCAGACGAAGGTCGCCGCTGGCAATGACGATGACGGGATCAGGCATCAAGCGTATTCTGACACAGCGGGGCGGAGCGGCTCAGTGGAACGTTTTTTTGTAGAAAATGTCAAAACTCACGATGCCGTTCTCGTCGCGAGTGGCGGCGGCGGAGTAGCGGGGATTGATGGCCCACTCGACGCGAACAAGCTGCGAATTTCCGGCCGTGAGGTCGGTGGTGTAGGTGAACAGGATGTTGCTCGAGACCTGCTGTTGGAGCGTGACGCGGGCCAGAGGGATGGCCGAGCCGGTGGTGAAGGCGGGATCGACGCGGAGCTGACTGATGCCGAAGACGCGCGAGATGCGGTTGGCCAGGGGCGAAGCGACCGCCTGGCCGACGATGGCTGACTCACCCATCTGTCCGAAGGACTGCTGCGGCGGCGGGGGCTGGTGGGCGATAACCGTGGCATCGGAAGTGGGCGTGCTACCGAGGGCGAGGAGCTGGACGATTTCATCGAACTGAAGCGGAGGGTCGGAGCGGTAGCTGAGCTTCATGTTGTCGAGCGGGCCGGAGACGCCGAGGACGACATCGACGCCCTGGGCTTGGGTTTCGAGCGAAATATTGAGCACGGGCTCGATTTTGAGGGCGTTGTAGAAATTGATCGTGCCCTGATTGACGGTGTAGCGGTTGCCGAAGAAGATGACTTCGCCCTGAGTGACGACGATGCGGCCGAGGAGGCTGGGGCGGTCGAGCGTGCCGCGGAGGTTGAGGTCGGCGTCGGCTTCCAGGCGCTGGGTGTAGTTGGTTTGAAAGCGGACGTCGGGGGCGGTGCGGACGCGGACGTCGAGGCGGATGGCGCTGAGCAGGGGCGAGGGCGGGGCGGGGCTCTCGACTGGAGTGGAGGTGATCGAGAGAAGGGAGCCGAGGTCGGCGTCCTGGTTGAACGCAACACGGTGGACGGTGACGCTGCCGCTCAGCGTGCTGCGGTCGCCTGTGCCGCTGAGGGCGAGGGTGGAGTTGCTGAGGACGCTGGCGCCCTGGTAGCGGACGCGGACGCGGTCCGCGGTGGCCTTGAGGCCGAAGCGGGTGGCGCCGCCGGAGAAATCGAGCGAGCCGGCGACGGTGACCTTGCCTCCGCCGGTGACGCCGGTGAGGTTCTGAATATTGGCGCTGGCGCCGCGGAGGACGATGACGCCGTTGGCGTTTGAGATGCCGTTGGGGATGTTGCCGAGATTGAGAGAAGCGTCGTGGAGTTCCACGCGGCCGTCGAGGTAGGGCCGGTCGAAGGTGCCGCGGATGGCGGTCTTGAGCGTGACGCTGCCGCCGGCGTAAACGTCGCGGTTGATTTCTTCGAGAACGGCGAGGTCGAAGGCGGCGTCGAGGGAAAGATTGAGTGGGTTGCGGGTGCCGAAGGCGATGGAGCCGGAGGCGTCGAGGTGGGAATTGCGGCCCGTGAGGTGGGCGTGGTTGATGCGGAGGACGGAGCGCTCGAGGCTGGCGTCGATGGGGCCGTCATTGGCCACGACGGTAACGCGGTCGGTGGCGGCGGCGTTGCGGCGCGGGGAGGAGAGGTTGAAGCGGGAGAGTACGAGCGAGCCTTTGAGCGAATCGGGTTGGAAGAGGGGGCCGTTGAGGGTGAAGTTGCCCTCGGCGGCGCCGTCGAAACCGGAGCGGAATCTCGTCGGAAGGCCGAGCAGGGATTGGAAGCTGGACAGGACAACGTTGGAGAAAGAGACGGAGGCCTGGATGGGATAGTCGCCCTCGAGGCGGGCGCGGCCGGCGCCGTGGATGACGGAGCCGGCGAAGTTGGAATCGAGACGCAAGTCGAGGTTGGGGCCGTCGCTGGCGGCGTGGAAAACGGCCTGGCCGTAAGGCTGGCGGTTCACGGCGAGGGAAGTGGCGGCGGCCTCGGCATTGAGACGGGAGAGCAGCAGGACGGTGCGGCCATCGCGGAAGCCGACGTCGCCGGTAAGATCGGCGAGGAGCTTGAGGGCGCCGGAGAGGCCAGGCTGGAACTGTTGCAAACGATCGATGCGCGCCAGGTCGAGGCCGCCGCTTTCCAAATGAAGCTGGAGGTGGCCGCCGGCGAGGGCGCCGCGCGGATGGCGGAAGGAGCCGCTGAGGGCGACCGAGCCGGCGGGCGAGGCGGCCGATGCCGATTCTACGCTGACGAGTTGATCGGAGAAGCGAAGGCCGGCGCTGACCGAGTCGAGGGGCTCGGAATAAAGGCGGGCGTGGGCGAGGGAGAATTTCACATCGCCCTGGAGGTTGTTCAGAGAGCCGTTGAGCGTGGTTTCGGCCGAGAGGGCGCCCTCGACGGGGACGTTAGGATAGCCGATCAGGGGCAAAACTTTTTCGATGGGAAGGCCGGGGATGGAGGCGGTGAGCGAGGAGGGATAGCCGGGGGCGAGCCGGGTGTGGCCTTGGGCGCGGATGTGCGAGCCGGCGAAAGTGGAGGTGACGTCGAAGGCGACGGTGGAATTGACGGTGTCAGCGCCGGCGGAAAAATCGCCGTAGGAGGCGGCGCCGTCGCGAAGGCCGGTCAGAGAGAGGGAACCGCGGAGGCTGGAGAGGTCGAAGCGCGGCGAGGCGCCAGAGGCGTCGACGGCGCCGTCAAGGGCAACACGGAACTGGAGCCGTCCGTCGAGGCCGGCGTGGCGGTCCTGGACGGCTTGGATGTGAGAGAGCGAGAGCGGGGTGGCGGCGGCGCTGAGATGGATCTGTCCAGAGCGAAAGGAGTCGGCGGGATGGTGGAATGTGGCGTCGACGGAGACAGTGCCGCGGGCGGTTTGCAGGGACGTGCCGGTGAGGTGGAGCGCGTGGCCGCCGATGAGGACGGTGCCGTCAAAGCCATCGTAGGTCTGGCCGGCCAGAGAGCCGGGGCCGGCGTGAAGGACGAGAGTGCCCTGTGGGTCGCCGGCGGCGCCGGTGAGTTCGGCGTGGGCGGAGGCCGAGCCGGAGGAGGCGATGTCGGAGCGGCCGGCAAGAGCGAGGAGGCCCGGGAGAGAGGCGTTTTGAAATGAGGCGTGGAAGGTGAGAGCGGAGTCGGCGGAGGGGAGCCAGTTGTGGAGGGCGAGGGTGCCGGCGAAAGACGCCTCGACGCCGCGGGCGGCGAGATAGCCGTTGCGCCACGTGGTGCCGGAGGCCGAGCCGTCGATGTCGGCGAAAACACGGTCGATGGGATGGCCGTCGAGGGAGAAGTGATTGGCGGAGACGCGGCCGGCGATGGCGGGAGCGTCGAGCGGGCCGATGACATCGGCGATAACGCCGGCGTCGCCGCCGGCCAGGTGAATGGGGACGGGGGAGGCGGGGCGGTCGCGGAGGAAGGCGATGGCGGGGAGGAAGTCATCGAGGTCGCGGGTGACGACGTGGAGGCGGACGGACTTGCCGAGAGCGCCGGAGAAATCGGCGCGGGAGTGTGGCAGCGAGACGTAGGAATCGGTGAGGACGATGGAGCGGGAGGCTCCCGTGAAGACGGCGTCGATGCGGCCGTTGAGCGGCAGGGAACCGGGCGCGGGGGCGATGAGGAAGCGGGATTCGGCCGAGACGGAGGCGAGCGAGGGGTTTTTCAGGGCGCCTTGAGCATGGAGTGAGCCGGACAGGATGCCGTCATAGCCGGCGGGGCGCGTGGTGAAGCTGTGGGCGAGTTGGGCGAGGGAAAAACGGCCGAAGTCGCCGGCGATTTCCCAGCGGGAGAAATTTTTGATATTCAGGGCGCCGTCGAAGTTGCCTCCCAGCGCGTCGACATGGAGGCGCGAGAGGGCGACGGTATTGGGATCGAGGCGCAAATCGGAGGCGATGTGAAGCCCGGAGAGGCCCTGGGCGCCGCGGCGAATGTCGAGCGAGCCGGCGTCGAGCGAACCGGTGACGAGATAGCGCCAGGCGGCGTCGAGCGAGGCGCTGCCGCGGAAGCTGGCGTTGCCGGAGAGCTGAACGGGCAGCGGGAGGATCGGGGAGAGCTCGGCGGCGTTGATTTCGGCCTGAAGAGCAAGACCGGCGCGGCCTGTCGGATCGCGCAAGGGGCCGGAGGCGTTCAGGAAGGACGAGCCGATGCGCAGGCGGGCGGAGGCGACGTTGAGTGAACCGGGCGTGGAGGCCAGGTCGAGATCGACGGACAGGCTGGAGGGGCCGGAAGGAGCGGGCGCGCGAAGAGGCAGATCGAGAGCGCGGCGCAACTCGTCGACGGCCAGGCGCGCGCTCAGGCGGAGATTCGTTGTGGGAGCGGAAAAATGGCGCAGAGCCGCGCTGAAGGTAGCGCTGGACTTGGCAGAGGTGAGCCGCGCGTCCCGCGTCTCCAGACCTTCCTTGTCGATGAGAAGAGGCAGATCGAGATAGAGAGGGACGGGCGTGCCCGGGCCGCGGCTGAGCTCGAGCGGGGCAGCCGACAGGCGTCCCTGATAGGTGTGGGAGCGAGGGTCGAACGACAGCAGGGCCCGCAGGTCGCGGCCGGAGACGTTGACCGAAAACCGGCGGGCGGCGAAGAGAACTTCACCGGAGGTTACGTTGAAACGGCCGATGGCGAGATTGACGATGGACTCGAGCGGCGAGCCGGAGCTGCGGCCGCGGGGATGAGGGAAGTTGGTGGAACCGTCGGGGAAAACGATGATGTTGACGGAGGGATGGTCGAGGGCGAGGTAGGGGAGGTCGACGGTGTGGGTGAGGGAAGGAAGAAGCGCGAGCCGCAGCTCGAGACGCGGCGCTTGGAACAGTGGCGGGGCGCCGGCGGGCTCGCGGCCATGAATGACGAAGCCGTCCAGGCGCGCCTGGAGGCGCTTCCAGTCGAAGGAGAAGGAGCGAAGCTGGACGCGGCCTCCGGTGTAATGCTCGGTCGCGGCGACGATATTGACGCGCACGAAGGCGGCGAACCAGGCGCTGCGGAGAAAAGCGACGCCAAGGAACGCGGCGAGGGCGGCCGCGCCGAGCAGCACGAGGGTAAAGCGGAGCCGTTTCGACAGTTTCATTCGAGCGAAGCCTCGCGGTATTCGATCGATGCCGCCTTGCGCTTCTCGTCGAGCCAGGCGTAAAAGAGTTCGTTCACGCGCTGGCCGACAAGTGCCTCTTCGATTTCACCACGAAACGCCTCGAAGGATGGCGTAACGCCGGGGTGCGAGCCGCGGATTTCCTGGAGATGCGCGTCGTAGTAGCTCTGGAGCTGAGCCTCGGGGATGAAGACGCCTGGACGGAACTTGAGGTCCACAAAGCGAAGCACGGTGAGCTGCCAGAGGAGGGCGGAGCGGAGCTCGTCTTCCGTGATGTGGACCGAGGACAGGGCGCGGGTCCAGAGGGCGTCGGAGGCGGCGCGGGCGGAGCGGATCTCATCGAGCAGGCGTTCGGCGTCGGCGACGGGCGCGGAGGGGTAGGCGCCCAGGCGGATCTCGTCGCGGATGAACTGCTGGTCGATGAGGCGGCTGGCAGAGCGTTTGCGCGAAGCGGGGCCGAAGTCGGGCGCCTCGCGGTTGAGAAAGGCGGTGATGCGGATGTCGCGGACGATGTCGCTGTCTTTGATGATGTGCTGGCCGATAACGACGGCGATGCGGTCGATAATGACGGCCCGCAAAGCAAGCGGGCAGAGAAGCACCAGCGAGCGCGCGAGCCGGGCGGCGGTCAAAACGTTTGTCCGATCGAGAAGAAGAACTGAACCGGGCTGAGATGCTGCGGGACGCCGATGCAGTAGCTGGGAAGTTCGCTGGGCGGGAGGTTGGGGTTGCAGTTCAGCAATTCGGAAATAGTGCCCTTGAAGCCGACGAACTTGGTGGGGTTGAGGGCGTAGGCGATGTCGGCACGAACCGGGCCGATGGGTGTCTTATAGCGGATGCCGAAGCCGATGGCCTGGGCCATGTAGTTGAAGTTCTGTTCATTGGGCTGATGGAAGCGGATCGAGAGGTCGCCGATGGTGGTGTAAACGTTGCCGGCGTCGTGGAAGATGACGCCGCTGATGTTGTTTCCGATGAGGGGGAAGCGGAGCTCGAGGTTATTAAACAGCAGGGCGTTGCCTCCGAGCGGGAAGCCAGTGGGCTGGGTGGCGGGGGCGCCGGGACCGGCGGGCGTGCCGATGTCGCGCGGGCCGGCTTCATTTTCGGGGAAGGCGCGGTCGGTGATGCTGCCCCCGCCGAAGAAGCGTTCGGCCAGAGGAATCGCCTCGGCGGGGGTGAGTCCTGCGGGGGTGTGGAAGGCGTTGAGGGTGCCGAAGGTGATCTGGCGGGCGAAGACGAGCTTTTTGCCGATGCGGTAGTAGTTGGCGTTGCGCACCAGCACGCGGACGAAGTCGCGTTGGGAGCCGAAGGCGCGGGAAGCGAGGCCAAAGTCGACGGAGTTGTACATGCCGGTGTGCGGGTCGGCCGGGTCGTCGCGGCGGTCCTGGATGTAGTTGACGGAGAGAATGCCGATCCGGACAGGTTGAAGGAGCTGAGGCACCAGGAGGGTCGGGATGACGATATCGGTAGTTTCGACGCGGCGGTAGGCGAAGCGGACGACGAGCGTGGAGGCGCGCGAGACCTTCTGGGACACCTGCACGGATGCCTCTTCGCGGCGGCTGGAGAAGGTGAGAACGTCCTGCGAAAGATCGTACAGCGTGGTGACGGTAAGCGAGCGTTTGTTGGAGCCAAGAAACTCCGGGACAACGTAGCTGACCGAGGCCTGCTGCTCGATGTTGGAGAGAATGGTTTTGATTGAAATGGTGTGGCCGAGGCCGAGGAAGTCGAGGCGGTCAAGGCCGACCGAGAGGCGGGGGCTGAAACCGGTGAAGCCTTGCGGGTAGCTGAGATCGTTGCTGGTGGGTCCGAAGGCGGCGACCTCGGCGCCGACGCCGACCTTGAGCGCATAGCGGCCGGCCTCCTCGAGATCGTATAGCACGTATTTATCGGTTGTGGAGCCGTCGGAGTCCTGAATCGCGGTATTGATGTTGGCGAAGATGCCCAGGCCGTCGAGGGAGCGCTGCGCATCGCGCATGGCGATGGGGGAGAGCGGATCGCCGGGATGGAGCAGCATGCGGCTGTCGACCAGCTCGGGCCGGGCGTGATCGAGGCCGCTGACGATGATGCCGCGGACAAAATCCTTCGCGCCCTCGGTGATCTGATAGTCGAGTTCGACGCGGTGTCGTGTTCGGGAGGGAGTGACGTGCGTCGCGAAGCGGGCGTGCAGGTAGCCCTGGGAGTAGTAATACGTCAGCAGCGTGTTGCGGTCGGAGGCGACGTTGACTTCGCTGAAGGGCTGGCCTTCGGTGGAACTGAGCTGAGGGACGAGGCGGGCGGCGCCCGGATCGGTGATGCCGGCAGTGGTGAGGCGGTCGACAAACCACTGGTCGCCCTCATCGATGCGGAAGCTCACCACCATCTGGTCGGGCTTGCCGCGGAAATTGTTGGCGACGGTGGAGCTGACGGCGACATCGCGAAATCCGTTAGAGCGGTAAAGATTGGCGATGGCCTCCTCGTCCCGCTCGCGGAAGGCCTCGCTGTAGCGGCCGCGGCGAAACTGGAAGCTGGCCGGTTCGAGAAACATCCGCTCGCGCAAGGTGGAGGTGGAGAAATAGCGATTGCCGGCCATAATGATGTGGACCAGCTTGCGGCGCTGGCCCTTGGCGATGAAGTACTCGATCGTCTGGCGGTCGTTGTCGGGCGGGAGCTGGCGGAAAGTAACGTCTACGTCGGGGTAGCCCTTGGACTGGAAGTAGTCGCGCAGGTTGCGGGCGCCTTCGGTGAGCAGGTCGCGGTCAACGGTGCCTTCCTGGCGGACGGGAACGTACTTATAGAGGCGGCCCTTGGAGATTTTGCCTTCGAGGGCTTTAATCGTGATGCGTGGTCCGGCGTCGATGTTGAGAGTGGGAGTGGCGCGCTGCGTAGCCGGGTCATAGACGAGCGACTGCATTTCGACCGAGGCGGCGAGGCGATCCTTGCCGTCGTACCGTTTCTGGACGCCGTCGATGCCCTTGTCGGTTGTGGCCTGGGTGACCTGCTTCCATCGTTTGATGAAGCGCGTTTTCCAGCCTGTGGCGCGGACGATGGTGTCGTCGGGGAGCTTGGTGTCGCCATGGATCACGGGGCGGGCGTAGCGGGCGCGGGGCCCGGAATCGACGGTGATGGTGATGGCCACCTGCTGGGTGTCGGGGTCGGGAATGGTTTCCAGACGGACGTGGGCTTCATAGAGACCGTTGTTGGCGAGCAGGTGCTCCATGTGGTCGCGCGCCGCCTTGAGATCGCTGTCGGTGATGCGGGTGCCGAGATCGAACTGGGCGGCGTTCCGGAGCGCGCCGCGGTTGGGCGGAGAGGAGATATCGCCGGCGAGCGTGACGTGGCCGGCGAACCAGTTGTTCTTGGTAAGAAACCGCAGAATGACCCCGCCCGAGGGAGTGGGCTCGGCATCGGCCTGGATGTCGTCATAGTAGCCGGTGGCGAACATTCGGTCGATGGTGGCGGCGACATCGGCGGCGTGAAGAGGCTCGCCCGCTGTGACCTGCTGAACGCGGGCGAGGTCGGCACGGCTCAGGGGCTGGCGGGAGGGCGTGTATTCGACGGCGGAGATGACGCGGTTCTCAAATTCCGTCTCCTGCGCGAGCGCCGGAAGACTCGTCAAGGGAAGAACAATGAGCGCGATCCACCGGGAAAAGTGCGGCATCATTTATGACGAGGCGCGGGAAGCCGGACGCAGGGCGGCGGGTTTCGGAGCCCACTCAAACCATAGCGGTGGCATGTCGGCCGCACTCCACCATTTCATTATCACTTGCGTCTTCGCGTTCGCCAACAAGGTGAGGCGTGGATGCGGCATGGCAGAGGGAGGAAAACGTGGGCCCGTGGCGTCAGGATCCCCGAGTCTTCCAGTAGACGGCGTAGCGTTGATCGACGATTTCGTTGAGCGGTACCAGCGTTATGTCGCGTTCCTGGCCGGAGGTGCGGAAGGCGAGGCTGGATCCGGAGCGGCGGATCCAGGAGGCTGGATCGCGGGATGGCGGGACGAGAACGGGAGCGGTGGCGCGATAGGAAGCCCGCTGCGCGGCCGGGCTGAACGTCGCTTCGCCGCGGCGAAGGGCGGCGGGAACATCGCCTGTGCCGAGGTCTCCGGCGAGCACCAGGGGACCGTAGAGATAGGCCTGAGTGGAGGGATCGTCGGGCATGGCGGCGGAGTGGAGCGACATCGGGAGGCGGATCTCGAGGCGGTCGCCGGCGCGCCACGTTTGATTGAGCACCAGATAAGAGCCGGGTTGGGAGGACGCCGCGAGGGGCTTCCCGTTAAGACGGGCGGCGACCGGGCCGGCGGCCCAGGCGGGTACGCGGATGCGAAGCGGCACCGGGGCGGAGGGGGTTCGATCGAACTCGATCATCGTGGACTCCTCCTGCGGGAAGCGGGTGAGCTGGCGGAGGACGAGGCCCTTGCCGGGCCATTCCAGGCGCGAGGGGATGAAGAGATTGACCCACAGGCCGGCGTCGTCGTGGTCATAGATGGCGCCGGCCAGTTTCGAGAACGACTCGGCGCCGGTCCCGGTGCAGCACCAGAACGAGTCGAGCGGCTCGGCGAAGATCTTCCAGTAGCCGGCCTCCAGGGGGACGTAGTACATGGTAAGCCCATCGCGTGGATTCATGGTGCCGGCGATGCCGTTCATCAGTGCGCGCTCGTAATAGTCGGCGTAGGAGGAGTCGGCAGTCCAGGCGTAGAGATGGCGCGTGAGCTTCAGCATGTTGTAAGTGCAGCAGCATTCCTGGGTTGTGGGACCGAGCTGCGAGGCGAGATGGTCCGGCTGGGAGCGCCAGAGTTCGCCGTTGCTGGTGCCGCCGGTGACGTAGCTGCGGTGGAGGGCCACCTGGCGCCAGAAGAAGAGGGCGATGTCGCGGTAGCGGGGCTCGCCGGTCAACTCGTAGCGGCGCGCGGCGCCGATGACTTTCGGAATATTCGTGTTCACGTGCAGGCCGGTGAGGCGGTCCTGGCCGGCGGCGAGCGGGTCGAGAAACGCGGGCTGATCGAAGCGATGGGCGAGCGCGGCGTGGGCCGGATCGCCGGTGATGGCAAACAGATTGTAGAGCACTTCGTTCATGCCGCCGAACTCCACCTTCTCAATGCCCGCCATCTGGGCGTCGGTGAGCGGCGCGGTGAAGCGCTGGACCCAGCCCGCCATGCCGGTGGCGACTTCGAGCGCCTGGGCGTTGCCGCACAGTGTGTATTGATCGAGGAGGCCGGCGAGAATTTTGTGAAGGGTATAAAAGGGCGCCCACACTTTTTCGCCATTTCGAAGACGGTCGAAAAAAGAGTCGGGAAACGCGCTCAGATAGCCGTTCGCGTGAGCCTTCTGGCAGCCGGCCAGCGCGTTGACGACGTAGGAGCCGCGGGCGGCCGGGACGGGATCGTTTCCAGCGGCGCTCATCAGCGCGCAGGCTGAGAGGAAGTGGCCGGTGAAATGGCCGCGCAGCTCGACGTCGGGCTTCTCCCAGCCGCCGAGCGGTTGGGCCGCCGACGGAAGACCGGCGGTGAGACGGAAGGTGTGGAGGAGGCGATCGGGATCGAGGCCGAGCAGGTAGCCGTGATTCGCCTGCATGGCATCAAGAAACGGGGAGTCCAGCAGCCGCACCTGGGTGAGCGGGAACGCCTGTGCGCGAAACGCGACGGCGGAGTGCGGCGGAGAGCCCGCGAGACGGCCGGAGGCGAGGGAGGCGGCAGCGGCGGCGGAAAACAGTTCACGGCGGCTGAGCAGCGGCATGGAATTCCTCTATTCGATTTTCAGTGCGTAGGCGTAGTCGCAGGGCGGGGCGGCGGGAAGTTCCACGCGGAGGCCGTCCGCCGTCTGTTTCCACTGCAGTGCGTCTTTTGAGCCGAGAAGGTGGACGCGGTGAACCTCAGCCGATGGCGCGCCGGCCGCCAGAGTGTGGATGGTGACGCTGCGGCCGGCGGGCCAGGCGAGGAAGAGCGCATATAGCGTCTTGCCGCGCGTGGTGAAGCGGATGTCCTGGGAGGTGAACGGCGCGCTGGCGGTGTCCTTGAACGACCCGCCCACGACGTGCGTCGGTCCCTCGCCATAAACGCGATAGGGCCTGGTGCCGTAAATCGCTTCACCGTTGACCGAGAGCCAGCGCCCCATGGCAAGCAGGATGCTTTGAGCCTGCTCGGGAATGGTGCCGTCCGGGCGGGGGCCGACGTTGAGCAGCAGGGTGCCGTTCTTGCTGACGATGTCGATGAGGTCGCCGACCAGGGAGAGCGGCGTGCGAAATCGGTCGTTGTCGATGTAGCCCCAGCTCTTGATGCTGACTGAGGTGTCGGTTTGCCAGAACAGCGGGCGGAGAGTGTCGAGCTTGCCGCGCTCGATGTCGAGCACGGCGGCGTGCTCGGGGAATGACTTGTTCTTATAGTTGATGGCCACGCCGGTGCCGCGCTCGGCGCCGCGGTCGTAATAGAAGGCGGCGAAGCGCTGGAGATAGGGCTGGAAGACGGGCTGTTCAATCCACCAGTCGAACCAGACGAGCTCGGGATGATAATTGTCGACCAGTTCGGCGGTGCGCACCAGCCAGTCGTTGAGATAACGGGTGTCGGGCTGGGTTTTGTCGGGTGCGGCCGGGCCGTAGAAGTCGGCGAATTCCGGGTTCTGGACGTCGGAGTCGAACTTGCGGCCGCCGTTATAGAACCACCAGTGCTCGGCGCGATGGGAGGAGACGCCGAAATGGAGCCCCTGCTGGCGGACGGCGGCGGCAAGCTGGCCGACGATGTCGCGTTTGGGTCCCATGCGGGCGGCGGACCAGCGCGTGAACGAACAGTCGTACATCGGGAATCCGTCGTGATGCTCGGCCACCGGGACGACGTAGCGCGCGCCGGATTGTCGAAACAACAGCGCCCACTGGGCAGCGTCGAAATGCTCGGCGGTGAATTTCGGAATGAAGTCCTTGTAGCCGAAGCGGGACTGCGGGCCGAACGTGGCGAGGTGATGCTTGAACTCGGGGCTGTTGGCCAGGTACATGTTGCGCGGATACCACTCGCTGCCGAAGGCGGGCACCGAGTAGACGCCCCAGTGGATGAAGATTCCGAACTTGGCGTCGCGATACCAGTCGGGCACGTTGTAGGACTCGAGCGATTTCCAGGAGGCCTGGAAAGGCCCGTGGGCGACAACGCTGTCGATCTCGGCGAGCTTGTTCTGCACGCGCTTGTCGTAATCCTGGCCGTGCAGGAGTGCGCCGGCGGCCACCAGGGCGGCAAGAAGATGGCGGTTCATCAGCGGTATTGTTTCACAACCGCCCGGCGCCGCGGAGAGCGCATGCTAAACTTGAGAAAGCGTTCTCGTCAGAGGCGATTCCAAGGGCCGGTAGCTCAGTTGGTAGAGCATCGCACTTTTAATGCGGTGGTCGCGGGTTCGAGCCCCGCCCGGCTCACCAATGGCCTGAGGGCCGCGTAGTTCACTCCCTGAAATCAATCCAACGAAGCCGCTCAACCGGACCGGCCGTTCAGGTCCAGATGGAAGCGGCGCACCTCGCGGTCCTGGCGCTGGAGTTGAAAATTCTGCCGCTGAAAAATTCGCTGCATTCCGGCATTGTCCACCAGGACGTCGGCCCAAAGTCCCTTCAGTCCTTCGGCGCGCGCCACCTGAATCAGGCAGCGGGCCAGTTCGCCTCCCAAACCTTGGTGTTGAACCGAATCGCTCACCAGGAAAGCGCACTCGGCGTCGGCTCCGCTGCGCGACTTGTATAATCTCGCCACGCCGAGCACGGCGCGCTCACCCGTGGCCGGGTCGGTACGCTCGGCGATAAGAGCGATCTGGCGGTCGTAGTCGATGAAACAGATCTGCACCAGGCGGTCGTGGGCCGTGCGGGCGTCGAGTTTCATGCCGTGAAAATAGCGGAAGTACACGCTCTCGTCGGAGAGCGTGTGGTGGAAAACGACCAGCAGGGGCTCGTCCTCGGGGCGGATGGGGCGAATGGCGGCCGAAGCACCGTTGCGCATTTTGAACGACCAGGAGTATTGCAACGGATAGGGGCGGATGGCGGGGGCGGGAATGCCGGCCGGATCGGTGGCGGGCGGGTAGAGCACGATTCGCGCGTCGAGGGCGACGATGCCGGCGGGCGTGGCCAGCAGAGGATTGATGTCGATTTCCCGAAGCCAGGGCTGCTCGACCACCAGCCGGCTGAACTTTACCATCACTGATTCGAGCGCCGCCAGGTCCACCGGCGGCGCGCCGCGGAAGCCGAGCAGCGCGCGAAAAATCCGGGTGCGCTCGATCGCCCGGCGGGCCAGCGTTGTGTTGAGCGGCGGCAGCGCCAGGCTATGGTCCTGAAACACCTCGACGGCGCGGCCGCCTGCGCCAAACAGAACGACCGGCCCAAACTGCGGATCGGCGCTGCTGCCGAGAATCAGCTCGATGCCGGCCGCGGGCACCATCGGCTGGACCGAGACGCCGCCGAAAGCGCCCGGATCCCCGAGCTTCGCCACCGATTCGCGAATTCTACGAAATGCCTGCCGCACCTGCGTGGCATCGCGGAGGTCGAGCTGAACGCCGCCGAAATCGCTCTTGTGAACGATGGACTCGGAGTTCACCTTCAGCACCACCGGATAGCCGAGGGCGGCGGCCTCCTTCACCGCTCCGTCTTCGTCCGAAGCGACGCGGCAGGCGGCGACGGGAATTCCATAACAGGCAAGAATTGTTTTGGACTCGGCTTCGGTGAGCAGTTCGCGCGCCTTGGCCCGCGCCGCTTCGATGACCGCGCGCACGTCGTCGCGGCCCGGCTCGCATCCGCCGGGTCCCTCGACCAGCGACGGCGTTTCATAGAGTGCCCGGAGGTTCTGGCTGTACTGCCACAAGTAGGAGAACGCGCGGGCGGCCGAGTCGGGAAATGAGAATGTCGGGATGCCGGCGCGGTTGAGGATCTCGACGCCTGCGTCGGCGCTCGCGCCGCCCATCCAACTGGCGAGCACCGGCTTGCCGCGGAGCTTGGCGTGCCGGGCGAGAACCTCGGCCACGGGCGCCGAGCCGCTGACGCCCTGTGGAGCCATGATGACCAGCAGGCCGTCGCTCTGCTTCTCCTCCGCGGCCACTTCGAGAGCGCTGCGGTAGCGGTTCGGGCCGGAGTCGCCCAGAATGTCGACCGGATTGCGACGGCTCCAGTGCGCGGGCAGGAATTCGTTGAGCTTGTCCAGCGTCTGGCTTGACAGCTCGGCCAGCTCCCCGCCGTTGGCCAGCAGCGTATCGGTCGCCAGCACGCCGGGGCCGCCGGCGTTGGTAACAATCAGCAGCCGCGGGCCGGAAGGGCGCGGCTGATGAGCGAGCACCTCGGTCATATAGAAAATGTCCGAGATATTATTCACGCGGAGAACGCCGCAGCGGCGAAAGGCGGCGTCGATCACCTCGTCGCCACCGGTGAGCGAACCGGTGTGCGTGGCTGCCGCTTTGGCCGCGGCCTCCGTGCGGCCGGCCTTGAGCACAATTACGGGCTTCTTGAGAGCCACCTCGCGGGCGGCCGACAGAAACGACCGCGCGTCCCCCACCGACTCCATGTAGATGACGATGCTCCGCGTGGCCGGGTCGTCGCCCAGGTGATCGATCAGATCTCCCCAGCCGACGTCGAGCATCGAGCCGGTGGAGCAAAAGGCGCTGAAGCCGACCATTTCGCGCAGGCTCCAGTCGAGAATCGCTGTGCAAAGTGCGCCGCTCTGGCTGAGGAAACCCACGTTGCCCGGCCGCGCCATAGCGTTGGCGAAGGTGGCGTTAAGACCAAGATGCGGATTCATGACGCCGAGGCAGTTCGGCCCGACGATGCGCATGCCGCCGCGGCGCGCCTCTTCGAGTATCCGCTCCTCCAGCGCCATCCCCGCCGGTCCGGTCTCGCGAAAACCGGCCGAGATGACGACGGCGGCCCCGGCGCCGGCCTGGACGCACTCCCCGATGATGCCGGGCACCGTCGCCGCCGGTGTTGCGATGACCGCCAGATCGACCGGCGACTGGATCGCCGCGATGGACGGCACACAGCGATGCCCCTCCAGTTGCGTATGGTGCGGATTGACCAGATGCACCGCGCCATGAAACAGACCGTTGGTGAGGTTGGAGAACAGCGCGGCGCCGACGCTGCCCGGCTGGTTCGTGGCGCCGATCAAGGCCACGCTCTTGGGCGACAACAGGGCTTCCAGCGAATCGTGTGGCACGTCCGTATTATGCCTGGAGCGCGGATGGGTGAAGCGGCGCGGCTATGGGGCAGTTGACCATTGCCGACAGCGCCGTAGCCGGCGGAACACCGGTCGACACCAGCGGCCCCGACGACGGCGAGCCGATTGCAGCGAAAAATGAGTGGAGAGGAGAAAAGGCGAATGTTCGAATTCAAGACGATCCTGTTTCCGGTTGACTTCTCGCCGCAGGCCTACGCGACGGCGCCGCACGTGAAGGAGATGGCGACCGTCCATCGGGCGCGGATCACGCTGTATCACGCAGTGCAGCCTCCGGCGCCCTGGTATCCGCCCGACGGAGGAGCGCCGGTGATCGCCTACGATCCCGGCGAACTGCTCAGCCTGGGAGCCGAGCAACTGGAGCGCTTCAAGCAGCGCAACTTCGGCGACCTTCCCCCGGGCGTGACCGTCGATTCGGTCAACGAGCAGGGCGACCCGGCGACCGCGGTGGTGGAGTTCGCCGAGCGCAATCACATGGACCTGATCATGATGCCGACCCATGGATGCGGCCTCTTCCGGCGTCTGCTGTTGGGTTCGGTGACCGCGAAGGTGCTGCACGACTCGCACTGCCCGGTGTGGACCGGCGTCCACGTGGATGAAGGGCCGGTGAATCGCCACTTGGGCATCGAGAGCATCGTGTGTGCCATCGATCTCGGTTCCGAAACGCCGCAACTGATTCAGAAAGCGATGGATCTGGCTGTGAAGCACACCGCCACGCTGCGCCTGCTCCACTGCGTCCCGGGAGCCGAGGCAAGGCCGGACAAGTACTTCAACGCCGAGTTCGAGCGCAGCCTCATGGCGACCGCGCGCGAGGAAATTGCCGCTCTCCAGCACAAGCTCGACACCAGTTTCGAGACGTTCGTGGAAGCCGGATCGGTGTCCAAGGTGGTCCGCATCGGCGCTCTCCACCATCAGGCCGACCTGCTCATCGTCGGCCGCGGAGTTTTACAAGGCACCCTCGGGCGGCTGCGGACCAACACCTACGCGATCATCCGCGACTCCCCGTGCCCCGTGCTCAGCATCTGAAGGGAAATCGGCGGGAAGCGGGGGCCAATTCGGGGTGCGGCGGCGCGTCCGGCTCACCAGCGTGAGTGAGTTGGCGCAGTGGTGCGCAGAAGCGCGCAGGCCAGGCCGGAGGCTGATAGCGTTTCCGGCGACAATGGCGAGGGGAGGGAGAGGGACGTGCGAGTTGAACGAATCCTGTTTCCGGTGGATTATTCCGAGCGCTGCCGGGCCGCGGTGCCGACGGTGCGATACTTTGCCCGTCACTTCGGCTCGGAGGTAACGCTGCTGCACGTCGTGGAGGGCCGGGCGGCTCATGCCGTCGATTCGCCCGAGGCCGGCGAGGCAGCCGCGGCGCTGCATGCCTTCCGGACGCGGGAACTCGACGGCCAGCGCTGCCGCGAGGTCGTCGCCGCGGGCGATCCGGGCGAGCGGGTGGCGATGGAAGCCGAGGCCGGCGAGTTCGACCTGGTGATGATGCCCACGCGCGGCCAGGGAGCGTTCCGGCGGCTGTTGCTTGGCTCGGCGACGGCGAAGGTGCTCCACGACACATCGAAGCCGGTCTGGACGAGCGCGCATATCGAGGATTTTCTGGCGAGCGCGTTTCTTCCGGTTCGCCGTGTGCTCTGCGCCCTGGATCTCGGACCGCGGAGCGGCGAAGTGCTCCGGTTCGCGGCGGAGTTGCAGCGTGAATTCCGGTCGGTGCTCTGCGTCGGCCACGCGATCCCCTGGACCAGCACCGCTTTCGAGGGAACATGGGCGCCGGACCTGCGGAGCCAGTTCGTCGGCCAAGCCGCGGAGAGTTTGCGGGCGCTCACCGGGGAGTTCCAATTGAGCGCGGAAGTGGAAGTTGTCGATGGCCCGATTCACTGGGGGCTGGCGGATCTGTGCCGGCGGTGGGGAGCCGACGTAATGGTACTCGGACGCACGCGCGCCGGGGATGGTTCGAAGGGTATGGGCTCCAATCTCTACGGCGTCATCACCCACGCGCCCTGCCCTATCATCAGCGTTTGAGCGGGAGGAGAATCGTTCCATGAAGACCGATGTTTCCCCCCTTCCGGCCGACACCGCCGCGGGCGGCAATCCTGAGACGCCGGCGGGTGCGCGGCCGCCGGGCGGGCAGCGGAAGAGCCGGGCGAAGTGGCTGCTGGCGCTGGCGGCGGTGGCCATCGCCGGGCTGGTGGTGCTGGCCTTCGTATTTCACCTTTTCGCGCCCGCGGCGGCCGAAGGAATCGTGGCATTGAGCGGGCGGATTGAGGGCGACGATTCGGCCATCGCGGCAAAGCTGACCGGCCGGATTCGCGAGATCCGCTTCCGCGAGGGCGACCGCGTGAGCGCCGGCGAAGTCATGGTGGAGCTGGATGACGAACAGGTGCGGGCGCGCGAGCGCCAGGCGGAGGCGGCGGTGGAGCAGGCCGACGCCGCCCTGCAGGCGGCCGCGCGCCAGGTGCGGGTTCTGGGTGAACAGGCTTCGGAGAGCCGCCTGGGCGTCGATCAATCGCGCCGGGACGCGGAAGGCAGGGTGAGCGAAGCCGACGCGCGTGTCGCGGCGGCGCGGGCGGCGCTGGCGCAGGCGCGGGCCAACTATTCCATGGCGCGCTTCAACGCCCAGGCCTACGCGAAGCTGCTGGAGAAGGACGAGGTCTCCCGCCAGCAGGCTCTGGAAATGCAAAGCGCCGCCGATGCCCAGGCCGCCGCCGTCGAGGCGGACGAGAAGCAGGTGGAAGCCAGTCTGGGTGCGCTGCGGACGGCCCAGGCGGCACTGGTCAATCCCGACATTCACCGTGCCCAACTGGCCGCCATCGGGGAGCAGATCTCGCAACAGAAGGCGCAGATCGAACAAGCCCGCGCCAGCGCTGCCCGCGCCCGGGCCGAGTTGGCCGAGGCCCAGGCCACGCGCCGGGATCTTCTCGTCCTGGCTCCCTTCGATGGCACCGTCGCCACGCGTCTGGCCGAGCCCGGCGAAGTGGTGGTCGCTGGGACGCCTCTTCTCACGCTGGTGAATCTGAACCGGGTCTATCTGCGCGGCTTCATTCCCGAGGGTGCGATCGGACGGGTGCGGCTGGGGCAGGAGGCGCGGGTGTATCTCGACTCGGCGCCCAAGCGCGGGATGGCCGCGGTGGTGACCAGGATCGATCCGGAGGCTTCCTTCACGCCCGAAAACACGTATTTCCGCGACGACCGCGTCAAGCAGGTGGTCGGCGTGAAGCTGCAATTGCGGACTCCGGCTGGGTTCGCCAAACCCGGCATGCCGGCCGACGGCGAGATCCTGGTCAGCGGAGCGTGGCCCGGCGGCGGCACCAGATGACGGCGCCTGCGCCCGTGGTCATCCGGCTGCGGGATCTGCGGAAGAATTACGCCGCTTTCGAGGCCGTGCGAGGAGTCGACCTCGACGTCAGGGCGGGCGAGATCTTCGGCCTGATCGGCCCGGACGGGGCGGGGAAGACGTCGATCTTCCATATTCTCGGCGGCGTCATGCCGGCTACTTCCGGTGAAATCGAAGTGCTCGGCCTGCCCGCGCGCGACGCACGCGACTCGGTCGGCTACCTCACCCAGGCCTTCAGTCTCTATGTCGATCTGACGGTCAAGGAAAATCTTCGCTATATCGGCGCCCTGCGGCGGGTAAGCGACGCCGAGATCGAGAGCCGAGGCGACCGCTACCTGCGCATGTTCGGCATGGCGGAGGTGCCCCATCGGCTCGCCGGCCAGCTCAGCGGCGGCATGAAGCAGAAGCTGGCGCTCGCCTGCGCCTTAATTGCCGAGCCCCGCATTCTGTTGCTCGACGAGCCGACGACGGGCGTCGATCCGGTGTCCCGGCGCCAGTTCTGGGATGCCCTGGTGCGGCTGTCGGCCGGCGGCATGACCATTCTGGTCGCCACGCCCTATCTCGACGAAGCCGAGAGGTGCCACCGGGTGGCGCTGATGCATGAGGGGCGCATCCGCCAAGCGGGTCCGCCGGCCGCCATTCGCGACTCCCTGCATCTGCGGCGGCTTGAAGTACGGGCGGCCGATCTGGGCCGCGCCGAGGCGGTGCTGGCCCGCGAACCAACGCTCTCCGACGTGCAGCGTTTCGGAGACCGGCTCGACGTCATGGTGGAAAACGCCGAATCGGGCCGAGTGGCCGTCGCCGCTGCCCTCAAACAAGCAGGCTTTCCGCCGGCGTCCATCGCCGAAGCTTCGCCCACGCTCGAGAACGCGTTCGTTCTTCTGCTGCGCCGTCTCGGCGGGCGGCTGGAGGTTCCCGACTTTCCGAGCTCCCGCGCCCCCGTGTCTTTACGCGACCGCGCCGAGATCGCCGGCTACGGTATGAACAAACGCTTCGGTTCCTTCCAGGCCGTCCAGGACGTGGACATCGAGGTGCACCCGGGCGAAATCTACGGCCTTCTGGGCGCCAATGGCGCGGGCAAGACGACGACCATCAAGATGCTGTGCGGCCTGTCTCAACCCACCAGCGGTGTCGTCGAGCTGGCGGGCGAGCGCAAGCAGCTCCGCTCCCGGTCGGTGCGTGGTGTGGTCGGCTACATGTCCCAGAAATTCTCCCTCTACGATGACCTCACCGTGAGCGAGAACCTGGACTTCTTCGCCGGCGTGTACGGAGTTGCCGCTCCCGAGCGCGCCGCCAAGAAGCGCTGGGTGATCGAGTTCGCCGGACTCACCGGCCACCAGGACCAGTTGACCGGAAGTCTTCCCGGCGGCTGGAAGCAGAGAGTCGCCTTCGGAGCGGCGATTCTGCACGAGCCCCGCGTGCTATTTCTCGATGAACCCACTTCCGGCGTGGACCCCTTGGCGCGCCGTGTGTTCTGGAGGATGATCAACTATTTCGCCGACCGCGGCACGGCGATTCTGGTCACCACGCATTACCTCGAAGAGGCGGAGCAGTGCAACCGGCTGGGCTTCATGGCCGGCGGCCGGATGGTCGCCGAAGGCTCGCCCACCGGGGTCAAGCAGGCGCAGGGCGGCTGCGTCTGCGTGCTGGGCGTCGATTCGCCCCAGCGTGCGCTGGACGCGCTGCGGACTGCCTTTGATCCCTGGAGGATGTCGATGTTCGGCGACCATGTGCATGTCATCGTCGATGGCGACGGAAAAGCCGAAGCGGCCCGAATCCGCGGAATTCTGGAGGGCGCCGGAATCGCGCTCCTCGACCTCCAGCCTCAGCCCTATTCTCTCGAAGACGTCTTTCTGGCCCTGGCCGCCAGGAACGCCGGTGCGGGACCATGAGGCGGATCCTCGTCCAGGTTTCCAAGGAGCTCTCGCAGACGCGGCGGGACCGGCTGTCCGTGGCTCTGGCGCTCCTTCTGCCCGCCATTCTCGTCATTCTGCTCGGAACCGCCATCTCTCTGGATGTCCGCTCCCTGCCGATCGTCGTTCAGGACCTGGACCAAACGCCTCTGTCGCGTGAGTTGATCGACGCCTTCCGGGCCTCGCTGTCATTTCAGATCGTCCCGCTGGCGCCGGACCGGTCGCCGGAAAGCGCTCTGCTGTCCAACCGCGCAAAAGGCGCGCTCGTCATTCCGGCGCGCTTCGAGAGGGATTTTCGCCGGGCGGCGGGCGTGTCGGTACAGATGCTGGTGGATGCGACCGACTCCAACACCTCCACGCTGGTCCGCGGGAAGGCTAAGGCTATTAGCGTTGCCTTCAGCGCCGCTCACGGCCGGCCCGCCGCCGTCTCCGACGTCAGCACAGAGGTCCGCCTCTGGTTCAATCCCGGCCTCGACTCCCGGAAATTCTACGGCCCGGGCAGCTTTGTTCTCGCTATGAGCATCTTTCCCTCGCTTCTGGCGGCGATAGGCCTCGCCCGGGAAGGGGAACAAAAAACCATTCTTCAGGTCTATGTCTCCAGCATCTCGGCGCACGAGTTTTTGATCGGAAAGATTCTGGCCGGCATGGTCATCGGTGCCGCTGAATGGTTGCTGCTGCTGGGCATATCGATTTCGCTGTTCGGCGTCGGGCTGGTGGGGGACCCGAGCGCCTTTCTAACCGCCAGCGTCCTGTACGTGTTCTGCGGCGTCTCTCTCGGCGTCCTCATCGGCGCCGCCATTCCCAGCCAGGCGGCGGCGGTGCAGGCGCTCGCTTTGGTGAGTTTCCTTTTGTCGATGCTGCTGTCGGGCCTGATCTTTCCCATCGAAAACATCCCGCCCGCCCTGCGCTGGGTGTCGAATCTGGTCCCGGCGCGATACTTCATCGAGGTGGTGCGGGACGCGCTTTTGCGCGGAGGCGGTTGGCGCGCGGTTTGGCCGGCTGTTCTGGCCATTGGCGCCATCGGCAGCCTCTTCTATTCGCTGGCCTGGTGGCGGCTCCGGCGGATGCAGTTGGATTTATGATGAATGGCTCACTTTGGCGCGGCGCGGGACGTTGGATCGCCTTGGCGACCAAGGAGCTCCGGCAGATCCGGCGCGACCGCCGCCTGATGATCTCCCTGCTGGTCCCCCCGACGCTGCAGATCGTTCTGTTCGGCTACGCGTTGAGCTCCCAGGTCAGCGACCTCCGTCTCGGAGTCGTGGACGCGAGCAAAACGATGGACAGCCGCGATCTGGTCGCGTCCCTGACCGAGAGCAGGGCGTTCTATCTGGTCGGCTCCTACCCGTCGGCCGGAGCGCTTGGCCGCGATCTGTCCGCAGGAAAATTGGATCTGGGACTCGTCATTCCGCCGGATTTCACCCGCCGGGCGCTGCTCGCCACGACGACGCCGGTTCAGGTTCTCCTGGACGCGGTGAACGCCAACACCGCCCAGATCGCCCAAGGCTACCTCGAGCAGACGCTCGCTCGTTTCGCCCATCAGAGCTCCCCGAACATCTCCGCCGCCACCGCTTCCCCGGGCGTCGCCGCGGCGCGCCCGCTCGATGCCCGAGTCACGCTTCTCTACAATCCGGGCCTGGAGACGGCGTGGTTTATCGTCACCGGCGTTTTCGGCGTGCTGCTGATTTTGAACGGCTCGCTCGTGGCCTCGGCGACCATGATCCGCGAGAAGGACACCGGCACCATTGAGCCTCTGCTGATGACGCCGGCCGGCGCGCTTGAAATCGTCGCCGCCAAGATGGTGCCGCTGTTTCTGCTTCTCATGATGAGCGCCTCGCTGGTCCTGCTGGTCGGCCACCTTGTGTTCGGGCTTCCGGTCCGCGGCTCGCTCGCCGTGGTGATGACCGGCGCCGCCTTTTGCATCCTCTGCGGTATCGGACTCGGAACCCTCATCGCCACCCTCGCCCGCACCGGAAACCAGGCGCAGCTCATGGGCTTCTTTATCAATCCGCCACTGGCTACGTTGTCCGGGGCGTTCACTCCGGTGGAGGCGATGCCGGAGTGGATGCGTCCGTTCACGGTTCTCAACCCGGTGCGGCATTTCGCCGTGCTCGCGCGCAGCGTGCTCGTGAAGGGTTCGGGCATCGAAGTCGTCGCCCCTCAACTGCTGGCGCTGGCACTATTCGCCGCCGTCATCGTCGCACTCAGCGCCTGGCGCTTCCGGCGTCAACTGGCCGTTTGAGCCGGGCTCAGTGGTTCAGGAACTGGCGTGCCTGAACCCAGGCGAGGTAGGCAAAGCCGCCCAGCAGCAGCGCGCCGTAGATCATCGCCGCAAACGTGAAGGCCACCGAAGGCGCCTCGCGCGTCTCGCGCTCCCGCCTTTCGCCGCTCCTGTCCGGCGCCTCCGCGCTCACCGGCACACCGGGCGACCGCCGCAGCGTGGCCATCGCAATCGCGCCCGCCGACAACAGCACCCAAACCACGCCAATCGTTATCGAGTCCAAACCGGTCTCCCTCCTGGTCCGGATCTCACGCCTGAGCGAATCCGCCGGACGGGACCAGTCTGAGCATCTGAGATGCCAAAAACCAGGCTGGGAGCCTTCAGGCGCTCGCCGCGGGAAAGGTCCCGTAAAAGCGGCTCCCCTCGCCGACACGGCTCTCCACCCACACGCTGCCGCCATGGAGTTCGACCAGACGGCGCGTGATCGGCAGTCCAAGCCCGGTTCCCTGGCCTGACCCTCTTTGCCGCGTCCCGGCCTGCCCGAACCTGTCGAAGATCGTTGCGCACTGCTCCGGGGCGATTCCCACTCCGGTGTCCCACACGCAGAACCGCACCCGGTCGCCCGCCAGCTCGGCTTCAATGCCCAACTTGCCATTCTCTCGATTGAACTTCACGGCGTTGCTGAGCAGGTTGTAAATCACCTCGCCGAAACGGTCGCGATCCGCCTGAATCATCAGCGGCGCGGTGACATGATTTTCGATCTGTACGGATTTCAGCGCCGCCATTTCCGCGATCGTGCCGATGGCTTCCTCGATGCAGGCCGCGGCGTCGAAGCTGGTCAACTGCAGGTCGAGCCGTCCCGCCTCGATGGCGTTGATGTCCAGAATGTCGTTCACCATTTCCAGAAGGTGCAGCGCGTCGCTATAGACGTGCCGCAGAAATCGCTTCTGCGTATCGTTCAACGGCCCTTCCAGCTCTTCCTGCAGCAGTTCCGTAAAGCCGATGATGGTGTGAAGCGGCGTGCGAAGCTCGTGACTGACGCTGTCCAGGAGGTCTTTCTGAAGCCGGCTCGCCCGGGCCACCTCGCGATTGCGCACTTCCAGTTGCGCCTTCGCCGCCCGCACCAGTTGCTCCGCCTTCTCCCGGTCCGATACGTCGTGAATGATCGCCGTCACCCGCAGTTCTTCGTGTACCCGCGTCGGCCGTAAGCTGATCTCCACCGGCACTTGCGTACCGTCCTTGCGCGTCAGTTGCACCGCTCGTCCCCCGCCCATCATGCGGGCCGCCGGCGCCGCCGCATACTCCTTCAGCCTAGCCTGATGTTGCGCGCGAAACTCGGTGCCCATCAACAGCTCCATGCCGGCGACCAGCAGCTCCTCCCGAGGGTAGCCGCACAGCTTCTCGGCAGCCGAATTCGCCAGCAGGATCCGCCCCGCGCCGTCAATTTCGACAATCGCATCCGTGGAGGCTTCCAGAAGTTCCCAGAAACGCCGCTCGCCCGCAACCTGCGCGCCGGCCAACTCCTCGGACGAGGAAAGATCCACCGCCGGCCGAAATCCCGGCTGGGACTCTTCCGTAGGCGCCCCGTCCGTCCCGGCGCCGTCGCTTGCCGCCGGCGGCGATGGGACCTCGGGACTCCCGCTCGGATTGGTTCGATCTGGGTGCATCACGATCATTCGACAACCAGCTTCTCCAGGACGGTGACGGCCACGGTCACCACCGGAACGAGACTCTCGGAACCACGTCGGTCCGGGTTCTTCCTCCTGTCGTTTCAGAGAAAGGCAATTCGCCGTCCATTCGATTCATCCTGCTGCCGCACCCACTCGTCCCGGCTGATCCTGAGCGGCACTGCCCCCTGATCTCCTGTCGTTCCCGTCGCTTCCAGCCGCTTCGCCGTCCCGCTCGCGGTGCCGGAACCCCTGTTGCGGGCCTCCACACCCGGCGGCTGCGCGATTTCACGCAACCTCCGCGCAGAACGTGCGCCCGCACCAGTGCCAATTCCCGCTCAGCCCTTCCGGCCGTCTCCGTCATGTACCTTGTGCAAGTCTCGACTCCAGGCCGGAGTCGAAAAGATCCCCGATTCGATCGATCGAGATATCTGCCGCAGGATATCGCGTCAGCGTCGCGGCGTCAAACGCATAGTGACCCTGCCGCACAAATACCGTCGTGAGGCGGTCCTTCCAGATCTCCTTCATGGCCGCCAGAATTCGAAGCTTGTCGTCCACCATGACATAGCGAGCGGCCGGATACTCGCGCGCCACGTGATCGAGTTCCTGTTCCTTATGTATATAGAACAGCACCCGGCCCTCGAACACTTCGTAAAGGCCGGAGCCGTAAACCTTGTGCGGCTGGAACACCACGTCCCCGTCGGTCAACACAACTGCAGTACCCAACTTCTTGGCCCGCTCCACCACGTCGAGAGAGTTCGGAAACAGCCGGTTGGCGAACGGATACCGCATCAGGTAGTACGACACGGCAATCAGGTGCGGCTCGTGGGGATGCTCGAGCCGGTAGCGTTGCAGCGCGCCCAGGTAGTCCGCATAGCCAAGCTCGGCGCGGATGCTTTCGAAAAGATCCCAATACCGCCGGCTCCGCTCCGCGCCCACGGTCACTTCCAGGTGCCGCCGCAGGTCCGCCGTCACCCGATCATGGTCCAGCAGAGTGTTGTCCACATCGAACAGAAATACAGTTCCGTCAGCGCCCATGGCCCACTCGCTTTCCCGTCCATTTTTGCGATCCGTTCTCCGCCGCCCATAAGCGGAATCCGCCCACAAACGCATTGGCATTGTCGCCCAGCGTCGTGTCCGGCGGCAGCTCTTTAATCAGGCGCGCGTTTCCGCCGCCCAGTACAACATATTCAGCCTCTGTCGCCGCCTTCAGCAGCTTCACGACATCGGCGACATGCGCCCGCCACCGCTTCTTTCCCATCTTTTCTAAGCCCTTCTCGCCGACGTAATCCTCGTACGTCTTCCCCTTCTTGTACGGCAGGTGCGCCAACTCCATCGGCTCAATCAGGCCGTCTACGATCATGGCCGCGCCCAGCCCCGTTCCCAGGCCCAGAAACAGCATTTTTCCGCCTCGGTAGCTCCCCAGAGCCTGCATCGCCGCGTCATTGACCAATTTCACCGGATGTCCGAACGCCTTGGTGAAATCGAAGCCCACCCATCCGGGACCGAGATTGTAGGGCTCCCTCACCGGCCGCCCGTGCATCACCGGCCCGGGGTAGCCGACGGCGACCACCGAATACTCCCAATCCTGAGCCGCTTTCTTGATCCCGTTCACCATCTCCCGGGCCGTCATCTTTGGCCCGGAGTCAATTTTGACCGGATCCTTCTGGCCGGTCGCCAGCGCCTTCACATGCGTCCCGCCCACATCGACCACCAGCACCTTCTTGCTTTCTTGCGTGCGCTTCTGTGCCATCGTTTCCTCCCCGGCGCCGCCCGCGCCTCAGCCCGCCGTCTTCTCCTTGTGCCCGCCAAACTGATAGCGCATCGCCGAAAGCAGCTTGTCGGCGAAATCGTTCTCGCCCCGCGACGTGAACCTCTGATACAGCGCCGCGCTCAGCACCGGCGCCGGCGCCGACTCGTCGATCGCCGCCGTGATCGTCCACCGCCCCTCGCCCGAATCCGACACGTGCCCCGAGAATCCCTCCAACTCCGGCTGCTCCAGCAGAGCGATCGCCGTCAGATCCAGCAGCCAGGAAGCGATCACGCTCCCCCGCCGCCACACCTCCGCTACGTCCGGCACGTTCAGCTCAAACTGATAGGCCTCCGGATTCCGCAGCGGCGTTGTCTCCGCGTCCGCTTCCCGCCCCGCCAAGCCGACATTGGCGTGCTTGAGAATGTTCAACCCCTCCGCGTATGCCGCCATCAGCCCATACTCAATGCCGTTGTGCACCATCTTCACGAAGTGCCCCGCGCCCGAGGGTCCGCAGTGCAGATACCCCTCCTCCGCCGTGCCTCCCACCTTCTCCCGCCCCGGCGTCCGCGGGATCGTCCCCACCCCCGGCGCCAGTGTCTTGAAAATCCCGTCCAGCCGCCCCACCACTTCCGTCTCGCCGCCGATCATCATGCAGTATCCCCGCTCCAGCCCCCACACCCCGCCGCTGGTGCCCGCGTCCACGTAATGAATGCCCCGGCCCTTCAACTCCTTCGCCCGCCGGATATCGTCCACGTAATAAGAGTTGCCGCCGTCGATCACCACATCGTCCGGCTCCAGCAGCTTGGTCAGCGCTTCGAGCGTCCCGTCCACCACCGCCGCCGGCACCATCATCCACACCGCCCTCGGCCGGCGCAGTTTCTGGACAAACTCCTCCAGGCTCGCTGCGCCCACTGCGCCCTCCGCCGCCATCATCTTTACGTTCGCCGCGTTGGCGTCGAACGCCACGCATTCGTGCCCGCCCTTCATCAAACGCCGAGCCATGTTGGCTCCCATCCGTCCCAGACCGATCATTCCCAGTTGCAAGTTGTCGTTCCTCCTTCTTTCGCGGCAGTGCCTCGCACGGCCGTCTCTCTCATCGCGCAGAGCGCGCCCGACTCCGTTGGGCCGCCGCGACTCCTGGGTAGACGCCATGCGCCGCCAGAAGGTGTCACACTAGTCAGTTTCTCTGATTTTATGAACCGCCAGGAAATGTATCGCCGCCTCAATGCCCACTCCCGCCGTTGGGATTTCATCATTGTCGGCGGCGGCGCCACCGGCGTCGGAGTCGCTATCGACGCCGCAACGCGCGGCTACGATGTTCTCCTTCTCGAGCGCGGCGACTTCGGCAAAGGCACCTCCAGCCGAAGCACCAAGCTCGTTCACGGCGGCGTCCGCTACCTCGAGCAGGGCAACATCGGCCTCGTCATGGAGGCTCTCAAGGAACGCGGCCTCCTTCTGCAGAACGCTCCCCACCTGGTCCGCGATCTCGCCTTCGTGGTCCCCAACTACGACTGGTGGGAAGCCCCGTTCTACGGCCTCGGCCTCAAGCTCTATAACCTCCTGGCCGGCAAATACGGCTTCGGCGACTCGCGCTTCCTCTCCCTCGATGAAACCCTTGAGCGCCTCCCCACCATCGAACGCCGCGGCCTTCGCGGCGGCGTCGTTTACTTCGACGGCCAGTTCGACGACGCCCGCCTCCTCATCAACCTCGCCTCCACCGCCGACGAGCAGGGCGCCACCCTGCTCAACTACGTCGAAGTCACCGGCCTCACCCGCGGCCCCGACGGCTTCGTCGACGGCGTCCAGGCCCGCGACGTCCTCTCCGGCCTTGAGTTCACCGCCCCCGCCGCCGTCGTCGTCAACGCCACCGGCGCCTTCAGCGATTCCGTCCGCCGCCAGGCCGACCCCACGCTCTCTCCCATGATCGCGCCCAGCCAGGGCATCCACCTCGTCTTCGATCGCTCCTTCCTCCCCTCCAATTCCGCCATCATGGTCCCCCACACCAGCGACGGCCGCGTCCTGTTCGCCATCCCCTGGCACAATCACACCCTCGTCGGCACCACCGATACGCCCATCTCCGAAGCCGTCCCCGAGCCCACCGCTCTGGAAACCGAAATCGACTTCATCCTCGAAACCGCCTCCTCTTACCTCGCCAAGAAACCCTCCCGCTCCGACGTCCTCAGCGTCTTCGCCGGCATCCGTCCCCTGGTCCGCGCCGGCGGCGTCTCCAACACCGCCGCCCTCTCCCGCGATCACACCATCCACATCGATCCGACCGGCCTGCTCACCATCTGCGGCGGCAAATGGACAACATACCGCCGCATGGCCGAGGACTGCGTCAACCAGGCCGCCACTCTCGCCTCCCTCCCCGAACAGCCCTGCCGCACCCATCACCTCAACATCCACGGCTTCCACCCCTCCTCCTCCAAGTTCGGCCCTCTCTTCGTCTACGGCGCCGACGCCCCCGCCATTCAGGACCTCATGCGCCTCCATCCCTCGCTCGCCGAACCCCTCCATCCGCTGCTCCCCTACACCGCCGCCGAAGTCGTCTGGGCCGCCCGCTTCGAAATGGCCTGCACTCTCGAAGACATCCTCGCCCGCCGCACCCGCGCCCTCTTTCTCAACGCCCGCGCCGCTCTCGAAATGGCCCCCCGCGTCGTCTCCCTGCTCGCCGCCGAGCTGGGCGCCTCCCCCGTCTGGCAGAGCGCTCAATTGCGCGCCTTCGAATCCGTCGCCCGCCATTATCTGATGCCCTCCTGAACCGGGCCCCGCGCCCCTCATCTGCGATAATCTCGTCAAGACCCCCAGGAGGATCGCCCCACTTGAAGCTCTACCGCACCGCCGCCGGCTGGATCGTCGAACACGACGCCCGCTTTTTTTCTCTGCCTTCCGGCGCCGCCTCCGGCCTCCTCCTCCGCGACGACCTCCACTCCCATCTCGCCGCTGTGCTTCCCACCCTCGCCGCGGCTGCCGCTCCTACGGTGTTGCTCGCTCCCCTCGATCGCCAGGAAGTCTGGGCCGCCGGCGTCACCTACTTCCGCAGCCGCACCGCCCGCATGGAGGAATCCAAATCCGCCGGCGGCGGCGATTTCTACGATCGCGTTTACTCCGCCGACCGCCCCGAGCTCTTCTTCAAAGCAACTCCCCATCGCGTCGCCGCGCCCGGCACCTCTGTCCGCATCCGCTCCGATTCCCACTGGAACATCCCCGAGCCCGAGCTCACCCTCCTCGTTTCTCCCTCCGGCCGCATCACCGGCTACACCGCCGGCAACGACATGAGCTCACGCGATATCGAAGGCGCCAACCCTCTCTACCTCCCGCAGGCCAAAGTCTACGACCGCTCCTGTGCTCTCGGCCCCTGCATTTTCGTCTCGCCCACTCCCTTGCCCCCCTCCACCACCATCGCGCTCGAAATCCTCCGCTCCGGCTCCCGCGTCTTCTCCGGGTCCACCACCCTCGCCTCCATGAAGCGCGATCCCCAAACTCTGGTCGAGTTTCTTTACCGGGATAACAGCTTCCCCGACGGCTGCTTCCTGCTCACCGGCACCGGCGTCATCCCGCCCGACGAATTCTCCCTCGCCCCCGGCGACGAAATCCGCATCTCCATCGACTCCATCGGCACCCTCGTCAACACCGTCCAATAACTTCTTCTCTCATGGAACTCCACGGAAAAAATCTCATCGGATACCGCGTTTCGGCCGAAGGCTCAGCCTCCATCTCCGCCTTCAATCCCGCGCTCTCGGCTCCGCTCACTCCCGCTTTCTACGAAGCCACGTCCTCTGAAATCGCCGCCGCCGGCGACCTCGCCGCCGCCGCCGCCGAGTCCTTCCGCGATCGCCCCGCCGCCGATGCCGCCGCTTTCCTCGACCGCATCGCGGAAGAACTCTCCGCCCTCGGCGACCCTCTGCTCGATCGCTTCACCGCCGAAACCGGACTCCCCCGCGAGCGCGCCGCCGGCGAGCTCGCCCGCACCACCGGCCAGCTCCGCATGTTCGCCTCCCTCGCCCGCGAAGGCTCCTGGGTTGACGCCCGCATCGACCACGCCCTCCCCGATCGCAAGCCCCTCCCCAAGCCCGATCTCCGCCGGATGCTCGTCCCCCTCGGCCCGGTCGCCGTCTTCGGCGCCAGCAATTTCCCCCTCGCCTTTTCCGTCGCCGGCGGCGACACCGCTTCCGCCTTCGCCGCCCGCAATCCCGTCGTCTGCAAAGCCCACCCCGCCCACCCCGGCACTTCGGAGATGGCCGCCCGCGCCATCCTCGCCGCCGCCCGCGCCTGCTCCCTCCCCGACGGCGTCTTCTCCCTGATTCACGGCGCCGACCCCGCTGTCAGCCTCGCCCTCGTCCGCCATCCCGCCATCCGCGCCGTCGGCTTCACTGGCTCTCTCCGCGCCGGCCGCGCCCTGTTCGACGCCGCCTCCCAGCGCCCCGACCCCATCTTCGTTTACGCCGAAATGGGCAGCGTCAACCCCATCTTCATCCTCCCCGGCGCCCTCGCCGAGCGTTCCGACGCCATCGCCGACGGCCTCCGCCAGTCTGTCAACGCCTCCACCGGCCAGATGTGCACATGCCCCGGCCTCGTCTTCGCCTCCGCCGCCGCTCCATTCGCCGCCCGCCTCCGCGACCTTTTCCGCCAGTCCACTCCCGCCACCATGCTCCACCCCGGCATCCTCCGCTCCTACGAGTCCGGCCTCGCCCGCCTCCAGTCCGTCTCCGGCGTCGCCTCCACCGCCTCCACCCTCGACCCCGACTCAGCCCGCACCCAGGCCCGCCCCACTCTTCTCGAAGCCGGCCTCGACGAGTTCCTCGCCCACCCCGAGCTGGGCGAAGAGGTCTTCGGCCCCTCCACTCTCCTGGTCCATTGCGATTCCCCGGCCGGCTTTGAAGCCGCCGCCCGCCGCCTCGAAGGCTCCCTCACCGCCACCATCCACGGCACACCCGCCGATCTCGAATCCCACCGCTCGCTCGTCTCTCTCCTCGCCGCCCGCGCCGGCCGCATTCTGTTCAACGGCTTCCCCACCGGCGTCGAAGTCTGCCCTTCCATGAACCACGGCGGCCCCTATCCCGCCACCACCGACTCCAAGTTCACCTCCGTCGGCACCGCCGCCATCCTCCGGTTCGCGCGGCCGGTCTGCTTCCAGAACTTCCCCCAGTCCGCGCTGCCCGTCGAGCTGCGCGACGGTAACCCCGCCCAAATCTGGCGCACCGTCGATGGCCGCTTCACTCATGAAGAGTAGACCCCGCAAGCCCGCTTCCCCTTCCCCCGTCCTCCACCACGCCCCTGCCTTCGCCGCCCTGTCGCCTCGCAATCTCAACCTCCTCCTCGCCTCCTCGGCCGCTCTCCTTTTCCTGATCGTCTACCTCGCCGACTCGAACCGCCCCGGCGTCGCCTGGCCCAACGGCTACTACGGCTGGCACGATCAGGGCGAGTATCTCGACATGCTCCGCGGCATCCCCAAAGGCAACCTCGGCGCTTTCCATTACCCTCTCGGCTATCCGGTCCTCGCCTTCCCGCTCGCCTGGTTGCTCCCCGCCGACCCGTTCACCCCCATCAACATGGTCCTCTTCATCGCCTTCGCCTGGCTCTCCTGGCGCCTTCTCGAAACCCTCGTCCCTTCGCGCGCCGCCTCCCTCTTTGCCTGGTTCGCTCTCCTGGCTTACTCCGTCCGCCTCTTTGAAACTCCCTGGACCTCAACCCCCTCCACCACCGCCTTCGTCCTCATCTTCTATCTCCTCCTCTGCCCCCCCGTCACGCCCAATATCGCCGCCCTCGCCGGCGCCGCTGCCGGCATCATGTTCGCCTCCCGCGTTGCCGATCTTGCCGTCGGCGTCGCAGTCATCGCCGCCTTCCTTTTCGAATCTGCCTGGCACACCCGCCGCTTCCCCGGGCGCCTGATTCTTGCCTCCGCCGCCGGCTGTGCCGCAGTCTGCCTCCCGGTTCTCGCCGTCAATTACCATCTCTCCCGGTTGATCCTCGGTCCCTATTACCCTCTCATCCGCAGCCAACCTATCAACCCCCTGATCGCCATCCCCTTCAATCTCTACAGCTATTTCATCGATCCCCTCCCGTTCTCCGGCGAGACTTTCGATTCCCCCTCCGCTGTCCTCCGCATGTTTCCCCTCATCCTGCTCGCCCCGCCAGGCTTCATCCTGCTCGCCCGCAAAAATTTCCGCGCCTTCTTCCTGTTCGCCGCCGGCTTCGCCGTCTGGTTGCTCGCCTACGCCCCGAACCTCGCCCTCAACGGCCTCAGCCTCCGCTTCGAAGCCGTGCATTATTTCAAGCCTTTCTTCCCCGCCGTCTGCGTCGCGGCCGCTCTCGCCGTCTCCGCCCTCGCCGCCGGCGAATTCCGCGCTTCCCGCGTTGCCGCCTATCTCGCCGCCCTCGCCGCCGTCGTCTTGCTCCCCCGCCTCCTCGTCTTTCCTCCCTATCCCCTCCATGCGTCCAACATCACCGTCTGCTGCCACCCCGAAGAGATTCCATTCGCCCTCGACGGCAACCCCGCCACCCGCTGGACCACCCACGCCCCCCGCCGCGCCGGCATGAGCCTCGAAATCGACGCCGGCCGCACCGTCTTGTTCGATCACATCCGGCTCGTCAGCGCCATCAGCCCGGGCGACGCCCCCCGCAACCCGTTCATTGAGGTTTCCTCCGACCACAGCTCCTGGCGCGAGCCCCGTCACATCGACCAGTCCGCCATTTTCCCGGTCACCGACTTCTGGGTCGACCCCGTTCTCGCCCGTTACATCCGCCTCTCGCTCCTAACCAGCGAGCCCGTGAACTGGTGGTCCATCGACGAGCTCACGCTCTACGCGCGCTGACCGCCACTTCTGCCACATCCACGCGCCGGCCTTCGTCCCCGCCACCATGGCCAGCAGTCCGAATCCATACGTACCGCTGTTGCCAGCCGCCGCCCGCGGGTGCACAAACGATGCCGGCGGCCATCCCAGCGGAAACAAATCCTGATACCACCCCAGCGCCTGCCACGCCGGCGTTCCTCCCATCCCCTCCACCAGAATCGCCACGCTCACCGCCGCCAGAGCGCCCGCCACCAACGCCCGCGTCCGCGTCCGCCCTTCCTTCATCCAAACGAGAATCGCCGCCAGCGCCAGCGGCGCCATCGCACAAAGAAACCGTCCCGGCGCCGACTCGCCCTCATACGTCTTCAACAGCCCGAACGTTGCCGCATAAACCCCGGCCATCGCGGCCAGCATCGCCGCGGTCCGCCACTCGGCCTCCCGCCGCGCCCGAACGACAAGCGCCGCCGCCGCCCAGAACCACAGAAGCAGCACCGGATTTTCCAGCGCAATCCCGTGCCCGCGGTCAAACCACAGCCGCCAGTACCGCTCCCACCATCCGCTCAGCCCCAGCGATCCCGCCCCCGGCGCCGCCACCGCCACCTGCGCCCCATAAACATCCCACATCAACCGCGCCCCCCACGCCGCGCTCGCCGCCGCCCCCGCCCAAAGCCATCCGCTCCTTCGCGTCTCCCGCCGCAGCATCGCAATCCCCGCCAGACACACCGCCAGCACCGCGAACCGCGCGTACAGCAGCGGCAGAAATCCCATCCCCAGCCCCGCGCATGCCAGCCCCATCCAACCCGGCCGCTGTTTCGTCAGCACCAGATAAACTCCCAGCGCCAGCGTCCCCGCCGTCACCTCCGGATAAATCCGCGCCCCGTACACCTGCCACACCGGCAAACACACCAGCAGCGCCCCCGCCGCCGTCCCCGCCTTCCATCCCCCGAATAACCGGTCCCCATACGCGCTCA
>DAIDHC010000196.1 GCA_027452065.1 Bryobacterales bacterium | reverse complement strand
GGACCAGACCAACGCCGAGAATTTTTACTACATGAAGCAGATGCAGTCCAAGACACCGATGGTGATCGTGTTGAAGGACGGCGAGACGCTGCACGGCATCATCGAGTGGTACGACAAGTGCTGCCTGAAGTTCAACCGCGAAGGCGATCCGAATCTGCTGATCTTCAAATCGAACATTAAGTACATGCACAAGGCCTGAGCGCCGCGGCAGCAAAGAAAAATTCCCGCGCGGGCCCGCCCCCGCGCGAGGGTAGTGCTGTGGGCGCCAGAGGGCGGTCAGCCCTGCGAGCTGATCCCGATACATCCATTTCGACTCGATTTCGGGATACAATGGGAGTATTATTGGATTGGAGAATCATCTCCGGGATTCGAGGAAAGCGATGGCGACTCAGACGAGGAAGCGAAGGACAGAGGTGGCCCCTCTCACAGCGCGACGCAAGACGAAGTTCCAGGCGGACCTGGCACCTGCCGAGGACCGGATGATACGGTCTCTGAAGGAAGAGCTTCAGGTGTCGAGCAATACAGATTTTTTGTCCGACGCCTTGGCCTTATTTCGCTGGGCAGCGTCGGAGCGGAGACAGGGGCGCCGGATTATGAGCGAGAGCGCAAGCGGCGAACGCAGGGTGCTCGTGTTTCCGCGGCTCGAGCAACTGGCCCCGGATTGGGAGTTGCCTCGCGTCGAGATTGCGTGGACCGATCGCGAGTTGAAAAGCCTCGCCAAGCTCGCCTCGGCTGAGGAAGCGACTGCTCCTACAGAGGCGCTGATCCGTGCGATGCGGGACTGAATGTCGCTCGTCATTCGCCGTCTCGATCAACGCGACGATGTCGACGGATTCGACTGCGGCGACGATCCGCTGAACCGTTATTTGAAGCGCCACGCGTGGAACAATCAGGAGAAGAGCGCGATCGGCGTGACTTATGTCGCCGTCGACGAGGGCGCTCCGCGGACGGTAATCGGCTATTTTACCCTCGCAACGGCGAGTGCCCCACGGGCGGCGTTTCCGCCGAAGTATGTGCGAGGATTGCCGCAGTACGAACTGCCGTTGATCCTGCTCGCCCGGCTTGCGGTGGACCGGCGCTTCTCAAACCGCGGACTCGGACATGCTCTGCTCTCGGAAGCCCTGCGAATCAGCCTGCGGGTGGCGGACGAGGTGGGTTGCCGCTGCATCGTCACCGATTCATACCAGGACAGGATGAGCTGGTATGCGCGATACGGGTTCGTTCCGATCGAGAGCGCCGAGGAAGGCCCGCAACGGAGGATGTTTCTCGACCTGCGGACGGTCCGCGCCGCGCGGCGGGACCGAAGCGCCGGTCAAGCGGGTTGAGAGTGGTCGGCGGCCTCGGGGGCGTACGGCTACGGGACAGGCGGGCTTGGCGGATGCAGGACATTCCTGATCGAAGGTAGGAGGTTCGGGTTCAGGAAGTAATGTCCACCAAGGTCTACGACGCCGTTTCCGGGGCGCCAGGGCTCATACGGAATGAACCCGTTATGCGGCGCCTTTTCAGCAATGGTCTGCGGCGCATTGGCGTATCCACGAGGCGCCAATTCGGCCCGGGGGATGTTCCCCCTGTCGAGAAGCAACGAGACGAAGGCACGTTCGTGCTGATCCAGCCTGCCCAATACCTGCCGCGCTCTCTCCTCCAGGTGAACGTCGTGCGGGTGCTTGGCTTCCAGGGCTTGACGTAGTGTCGCAACCTCGGCAATGAGACGGTCCAGCTCGCGCGCTTGCTGCTGGTCCAGGGCGGCCGGCTCCTGCAGCGCCAAGATCAGAAATCGCAGCAAGACCACGACGAGATAACCTAACAGGGCGAACACGGCCATCGCGACCCCGGGCCGCAGCGGCGTTAGCTTTAGAAAGATCGCGAGTACAGCGCTGATCACCGCCGCTACCGCCCCGGTGATGATTTGGTCTTTCGAAAAGACGAGGATTTTTCCCCGGACATTGCGAAGTATCCTGCCGTAGTATTCGAGCGCCACCATGAAGCCGAGTGTACGGTATTGCAACCCGGAAAGGAGTCTCCTGCGTCCGGCTACGCGCGGCGGGCGAGGCAGGTGCGGGCGAAGGCGCGGGCCTGGGCGGCGAGCGCGGCGTCGGCGGGAGCGGGCATCAGCGTGTCCTCCGCCGGATCGTATTCGAGCTCGCCGTGCTCCACCGGCCAGCCGGCGCGCTCGGTGACGTAGAGAATCACCAGGCGGGCTTCGCGTTGGGCGGCGAGGTGGAAGCGCACCGCCTCGGCGGGCGAGGCGGGCGGGAAGCGCGAGCAGCGCGGGGCCGCGTAGCCGGTGTTGCAGACTTCGAACAGCAGAGCGCCGTCGGGCTCCAGCGGCGGGCCCGGGGCGCGGCACTCGCCGCGGAAGGCCTGGCCGAGCGGCAGCCGGGGATAGCTTCCCAGCCATTCGGCCGGAGCCCGGGGCAGGAAGTACGGGCAGGGCACGGCGAGCATGGTAGCACAGAAACTGGTAAGAAAGACCTATGGCAACGAAGCGAATGGAAGCACTCGAGGGAATGCTGGCCGCGGATCCGGCCAACAGCTTTGCGCGGTATGCGCTGGCGCAGGAAATGGCCAATGCGGGGATGCTGGAAGAAGCGGTGCGAGAGTACGAAACGCTGATGGCGGCCAACGCCGATTACCCGGCGGCGTACTTTCATGGCGGCCAGGCGCTCGAAAAACTGGGCCGCATCGAGGATGCGGCGGCGATGTACCGGCGGGGCATGGAGGCGGCCTCGCGGACAGGGGACGCGCACACGCGGGCCGAGATCGAGGCGGCGCTCGGCATGCTGCCCTTGTAGCCGGCGACTTATGATGGGAGTCGATGAAGCCGATACGCTTCCTGATTGCCATGTCCCTCACCACCGCATCCGTCCTGGCCGGCTCGACGGCGAACGAGTTGGCGCGCATGAACGCACGCTTCGCGCCGGTGAAGCTGGAGGCCGATTTCTCCCGCCTGTCGCCGGGCGACCTCAAGGCGGTAGCCAGGCTGGTCGAAGCGGCTCACGTGGTCAACGACATTTTCCTCACCCAGCTTTGGAGCGGCAACCCCGGGCTGTACGCGCGCCTGAAAGGCGACAAGAGCCCGCTCGGGCAGGCCCGGCTGCGCTATTTCTGGCTGAACAAGGGTCCGTGGTCGGAGCTGGACGCGCACGCCGCGTTTTTGGACGGAGTGCCTTCGGTGAAGCCGCCGGGAGCGAACTTCTACCCGGCCGACATGACGCGCGCCGAGTTCGAAAGCTGGGTCAACACGCTGCCCGAGGCGCAGAAGGCGGTGGCGACGGGCTTCTTCAGCGTCATCCGGCGGAAGGACGGCAAGCTGGAGGCGGTGCCCTACAGCCGGGCGTATCACGCCGACCTGGAAAAATGCGCGGCGCTGCTGCGGGAAGCGGCGGAGCTGACCGGCAACGAGACGCTGAAGCGCTTCCTTTCGCTGCGGGCCAAGGCGTTTCTCGACGACGACTACTACGAAAGCGACCTGGCGTGGATGGACCTCGACGCTCCGGTGGACGTGACCATCGGGCCGTATGAGACCTACAACGACGAGATCTTCGGCTACAAGGCGGCGTTTGAGGCATACGTAAACCTGAGGGACGAGGAGGAGACGGCGAAGCTGCGCTCGTTCGGCACGCACCTGCAGGAGGTGGAAGACCACCTGCCGATGGAGGCGCGCTACCGGAATCCGAAGATCGCGGCGCAGGCGCCGATCCGGGTGGTGAACGAAGTGTTCGCCGCCGGCGACGGCGACCACGGCGTGAAGACGGCGGCCTACAATCTGCCCAACGACGAGCGCGTGGTGGCGCAGAAGGGCAGCAAGAGGGTGATGCTGAAGAACGTGCAGGAGGCGAAGTTCGAGGTGACGCTGACGCCGATTGCCGCGCTGGTGCTGGAGCCGGAGGCCAAGAACGAGCTCGAGTTCAACGCCTTCTTCACGCACATTCTGGCGCACGAGATGAGCCACGGCATCGGTCCGCAGCAGATCCACGTCGGCGGGCGGCTGAGCTCGCCGCGGCAGGAGATGAAGGAACTGTATAGCGCCATCGAAGAGGCCAAGGCCGACGTGACCGGCCTCTACATGCTGAAATATTTTTACGACAAGGGGATTCTGCCCGGCGGCGAGGCGGCGGCCCGCAGGATGTACACGACATACCTGGCGAGCTCGTTCCGGACGCTGCGCTTCGGGCTGAAGGAGGCGCACGGCAAGGGGATGGCGCTGCAGTTCAACGCTCTCGAAAGAGCCGGTGCGTTTGAACGCGGGGCGGGCGGGCGATACAAGGTGAACTACGCCAAGATGCCGGAGGCGGTGAGCGCGCTGTGCGGGCGGCTGCTGACGATCGAGGCGACGGGCGACTACGCGGGGGCGAAGAAGCTGCTCGAAACCGACGGCGTGATCGGGCCACAGCTCAAGAAAACGCTCGACGGCCTGAAGAGCCTTCCCGTGGATATCGATCCCCAGTTCCCGGCCGTGCCGGCAAGCTGAGCGGCGGGCGGCGCAGGCGCTAACATGGAACTGGAATGCCACTGGTTCCTCCCTACATCGCATCGCTGAAGCCCTATGTTCCGGGGCGCGACGCCGGCCAGGTGCGGCGCGAGTACGGGCTCTCCAGCGTGGCCAAGCTGGCCTCCAACGAAAACCCGCTGGGGCCGTCGCCAAGGGCGATTGAAGCGCTGCTGAAAGAGACGGGCGGGCTGAACCTGTACCCGGACGCGGGGCTGAAGCTGCGGCAGGTGCTGGCGGAGTGCTACGACGTGAAGGTGGGAAACGTGATCGCGGGCAACGGCTCGGAAGGGATCATGTCGAACATCATCCGCACGTTTCTCTGCGATGAAGACGAGGTGCTGACGACGGAGGCGGCCTTCATCGGCTTCCAGGTGCTGGCGCGGTCGCGCGGTGTTGCTTACCGCACGGCGCCGTACCGCAACTGGCATTACGACCTGGAGGCGCTGGCGGCGGCGATCACCGAGCGGACCAAGATCATTTACCTGGCGAACCCGAACAACCCGACGGGGACCATCTTCACCCGGAGCGAGTTCGACCAGTTCTACCGGCACGTGCCCGAGCGGGTGCTGATCATTCTGGACGAGGCGTATTTCGAGTACGCCAAGGACAACCCGCGCTACCCCGACTCGATGCACTACCGCTACGACAACGTGATCACGCTGCGGACGTTCTCGAAAGTGTACGGCCTGGCCGGCGTGCGGATCGGCTACGGGTTCGCGCACGAGGAGCTGATCGGGAATCTGCTGAAGGTGAAGCTGCCGTTTGAGCCGGGGACGCTGGCCGAGGCGGCGGGGATCGGGGCGTTGGGGGACAAGGAATTCCTGCACCGCTCGCTCGAGTTGAACGCGCGGGGGCTGAAGTTTCTGACGCGGTCGCTCAAGGAAATGGGATACCGGGCGGTGGACTCGGAGGCGAACTTCGTGATGGTGGAGATGAGCGGAGCGGAGGCGTGCGCGCGGGTGACTGAGGATATGCTGCGGCGGGGCGTGATTGTGCGGCCGCTGACCGCCTTCGGGCTGCCGCAGTGCCTGCGGATCTCCACCGGAACCGACGAGGAGAACGAGCGCTGCGTGGCGGCGCTCGATAAGGCGGCCGCGCTGGCCGAGGTTTGAGCCGGAAAGAAAGGAGACGGACAGATGCCGGGAATCGCGGAAACACCCAACCAGGTTCGGAGCGAGCAGGACTTTCTGCCGTTGAACGGGACCGACCACGTGGAGTTCTACGTGGGCAATGCGCGGCAGGCGGCCTATTATTACCGGGCGGCGTTTGGCATGAGCCTGGTGGCCTACCGGGGGCCGGAGACAGGAACGAGAGACCGGGCCAGCTACGTGGTGGCGCAGGGCAAGGTGCGGCTGGTGCTGACGACGCCGCTCGAGCCGGGCGGCACGATGGCCGATCACATCCGGCGGCACGGCGACGGCGTGAAGGCGATCGCGCTGTGGGTGGACGACGCCGAGGCCGCGTGGCGGGAGACGACCAGGCGCGGGGCGGTGACGGTGGAAGAGCCGGCGTTGTGGAAGGACGAGCACGGGGAGGCGCGGACGGCGTCGATCGCGGTGTACGGCGACACCATACACACTTTCGTCGAGCGGAAGAATTACGCGGGGCCGTTCCTGCCGGGCTACCGCGCGGCGGGGCCGGACACGGTGGCGCGGCCCGTCGGGCTGCTGCACATCGACCACATGGTCGGCAACGTGGGCTGGGGCGAGATGAACCGCTGGGTGGAGTTTTACCGCGACGTGATGGGCTTTGGGCTGTACCAGCATTTCGACGACCGCGATATCAGCACCGAGTATTCGGCGCTGATGTCGAAGGTGATGGCCAACGGAAACGGGCGGGTGAAGTTTCCGATCAACGAGCCGGCCGAGGGGCGCAAGAAATCGCAGATCGAGGAATATCTGGAGTTTTACGGCGGGCCGGGGGTGCAACACATCGCCATGGCGACGCACGATATTATCGGCACGGTGAGCCGGCTGCGGGACCAGGGAGTGGAGTTTCTCCGGGTGCCGGGGACGTATTACGAAGAGCTGCAGGGACGCGTGGGCAAAATCGAGGAACCGGTGGAGCGGCTCGCGGAGCTGGGGATTCTGGTGGACCGGGACGAGGAAGGCTACATGCTGCAGATCTTCACGCGGCCGGTGGAGGACCGGCCGACGCTGTTTTACGAGATCATTGAGCGGAAGGGGAGCCGGAGTTTCGGCAAAGGGAATTTCAAGGCGCTGTTCGAGGCGATCGAGCGCGAGCAGGCGCTGAGAGGGAATCTGTAGAGGAGGCGGGATGACGTCGCTGCCCAAGGTATCGCTGCCGGCGCTGAGCGCGAAGACGGAGAGCACGATCATGAAGCCGCCGG
>DAIDHC010000195.1 GCA_027452065.1 Bryobacterales bacterium | reverse complement strand
TGTTGCTGCTCTGCGTCGGCGCCGTCACCAGTACAAACCACCCGATGTGCGGGTTCGCCGCCCCCGTCCCGCCCTGCAGCACCCCGGTCTTGGATATATCCACCGTCGGAAAGTCCGGCCCCGCCCCGAATCCCTGCAGGTTGTCCGTCTCGTCGCTGTCAAATCCCAGCAGATAGCTGTTGTTCGGCCCCGTGAACGCCAGGTGCGTCACATAATCCCCCTGAAGATAGTTTGTGAACCACCGCTGGTAGTTCGGATCCCAGAAGTCGGCCAGATGCGAACGCCATCCGTTGTATACCGACGTCTTCACTCCCACCACGATGTCTTTCACGGCCTGCTTGGCATAGTTGCCCACGTTGGACAACGAATACCAGCTCGGCTGAACAATGATCATGAAAGGCAGCTTCACCGGAATCGTCCCGTCCGGCGTGTTCCACTGCCCCGCGACCACCGGCCACAAGTGCGCCAGGCTGTACTCCCCGGCCGCATTAAATCCCCACGCCTGAAGCCGTCGCGCCGACTGCAGCGCCCAGTTCAGCTCCGCGTTCGTCGTCGCCCCCTTGGCGTATTTCGTCGCCAACACCTGCGTCTCCACCACGCCCTGATAATCCGGCGACCCGTCCGAGTAGTTGACGTTGTAAACCCCTTTCAGAAAATATCCGTGCCCCGCCGGCGTGCACAGCCACCACCGGTTCGCAATCTTCGCCGTGTAAAAATGCGCCGCCGGCCCCGCCGGGCACGTCACCGACAACGTCCCCCCGTACGCGTCCCGTTCTACTTGCCCCACGCAAGGTTGGGACCGGAGCTCCTTCGGGACATCCTTCGGGGCGTCCTTCGCTACCACAGCGTCCGCACTCCTGCGGCTGGGAGCGCCGGGGCTGGGGATGCTGTGATCCCGGCAGCTCGCGCATGTCGTCAACAGTAGCAACGGAATCGCCGCCAACTGCGCCAACTTGCGCGACACTGAATTTCCTTCCCTCACGCCGCCTCATCATTTACCGGATTTCGAACTCCCGCCAACACCGAACTCGCCGCCCGGTGAACCGCGCCCTCGCCGCTCCGCTCCGCCTTCACGCGGTAGCTCCAACCAGTGCGCGCCGCGCAGGCGCCTTGTACTTTAACAGAGGCCTTTCGATCACGTAGTAGCTCAGAGAAGCGATCCCTACCGCAATTCCCACGGTCAGGAGCAATTGAACAGCCGGATGCACCGGAAGCCTGGTGGCGATCCCCAGCCCGATACCGTGATAGAGATACAACGGGTACGAAATCTTGCCAAAGTACCGCGCAACACCCGAATCCAGCCAGCTCCACATCTGGCCCTCGCTCTGCAGCACAAGCTGCGCGATCAGCACAGCCACCAGTGGCGGCAGCACGGTCAAAACGATAACATCGGGAACCCCTGTGTTGGCAAGCACCGCGACGATCGTCGCGGGAATGAGCGCCAGCCACGAAAATCGGCATACCACGCTCCAGAGGGGACGCAGGTATCCATTCCGCAGCAGAACCGCAAGAAGACAGCCCCAAAGTATGCTGTCCGCACGGCAGTCAAACGTGTAACGCGTGTACTGATACGGAGTTCCCGAAAGACAGAGCGCCGTTCGATGAGCGCACACCACCGCGATAATCCCAACGGTGGCCCAGGCAAGCCGCGTCCCGTTCTTGCGGAATAGGAGAAATACCAGAGGCCAGAATAGATAGAATTGTTCCTCAACCGCCAGCGACCACGTATGGATCAAAAATTGGTCGGCCGGCCGCACAATCCCGTGATAGTAGTTCGCATAGTAGAAGAAGGAACTCCACGCTGTCGGCCACGGGACCGAGCCCCGCGAAAGCATCCGCAAGGCTACCGAGACCACCCAAAAGCAGTAAAAAGCCGGGAAGATGCGGAACGTGCGGCGGCGATAAAATCCACGTAAAGATACCGTGCCGTGTTTTTCATTTTCCTTCAACAGCAGCCAGGTAATTAAGAAACCGGAGATGACAAAGAAGATCAGAACTCCCAGCGGTCCTGAAACCGGTATCCCCGCGTGGTAGAAAATCACCAGCGCAACCGAGATCGCTCGCAGGCCATCGAGCGCGGGTATGTTCGGAAGATCAAGGCGCCGCCGAAGCCTCTCGTACACCGTTAAGCGATTAGCGCGGGACCCCGCGTAAGCGCCAGACGTGTCGTCATTCATTCGCATCGGCAAGAGGTAATGCCAGCAACATGATCGCCATTCCGGCCGCACGCCGAATCACAACCGCACCCGCCCGGCAACCAGTCGCCGGTCCGGCACCTCTCGCCACCCGGCTTGGCTCGAAGGCTCACTCCGCCGGCCGCTGCCTCGCGTGACCCGGAAACCGGCATGAGAAATGGTTTCGTCTTTCGAGCATCCTTTTGCTCGAATTGAGCACCATTGTCGCCTTGTCAATTCTCTTCAATGATTTACCGGTCCCCTATGTTATACTCGCAGGTCAGCAATGTGGACTGCGCTTGTGGCACTCGCTCCTCTTGCCGCCGCAAGCTGGTGGGTGCGCCCGGGGAAGTGGCGGCAGGTTCTTCTTCTCGCCGCCAGCTACGCTTTTTACGCTGTCTTCGGCGTCTCCTCCCTCGCCGTCCTCCTGGCCAGTTCTCTCCTCAACTTCGGCTGTGGTGCGTTCATTCGCGCCCGGCCAATCGCGGGCCGCCTCTGGCTGGGCATCGCGGCGAACGTCTCGCTGCTCGGTTTCTTCAAGTATCTCCCTCCCGCCGCCGCTGCTTTCGAGGCTCCCCTGGCCGTCGAACTCGCCCGCGTCGCCCTGCCCATCGGCATGTCCTTCTGGACTTTTCAGGCGCTCAGCTATCTCTTTGATCAATACCGGGAGGAAGATCTCCGTCCCTCGCTCCTCGAATTCTGTCTCTACATGGGCTTCGGCCCCACCGTCCTTTCCGGCCCCATCTGCCGCTTACCCGACATGCTGCCGCAGTTCCAACACCGCCCGCCCTTCTCCTGGTCCGCCGCCGGCGCAGCGGCGCGGCGCATCTGGCTCGGCCTCTTCATGACTTCCCTCGCGCGCATCCTCGGCGGCGGCATCCGCGGCGGCCACGGGCTGGACTTCGGCTTCGCTCAACCCGCTTTCGCTCTCCACGCCTCCGGCGTGTGGATACTCGCCATCGGCTACGGCTTCCAGTTGTTTTTCGACTTCGCCGGCTACACCCACCTGGCCATCGGCGCCGCTCAACTTGTCGGCTTCCAGCCGCCGGAAAACTTCAACCGCCCCTACCTCTCCACCTCGCCGTCCGTGTTCTGGACGCGGTGGCACATGTCGCTGTCGTTCTGGATCCGGGACTACGTCTTTCTGCCTCTCGCCTCGGCCCGGCGGGGCATTTTCTGGCGCAATTTCAGCCTTCTGTCGTCCATGGTGATCTTCGGCCTGTGGCATAAAGCCACCGCGCCATTCATCGCCTGGGGAGCCTATAACGGCGCCTTGCTCGTCTTGCATCGCCAGTGGCAGGCGGCTGCGATAAGATTCTCCTGGGATCCTCCGCCCGCCTTCTGGGAGCCGTTCTCCTGGGTCGTCACCTTCTTTTCCATCTGCGCCGGCTGGATCCTGTTCCGCGCCGCATCCCTGAAACAGGCCGGGGAAATGCTCACCCGCCTCGTGCGCCCCGCCGATTATGCTCTCCCCGTCCTCCCCGCCGAGCTTACCCTCCTCGTCCTTTCCCTCGCTCTCGCCTACTTTGCGCTCGACTCTCTCCGGCTCCTCGCCGGACGTCTCTCCTGGAGCTCCGGCGGCCCGGTCGAGCTCAAGGCCGCTTGTTACGCGGTCATGACTTATGTCATCTTCTTCAACGGAGTGAAGCCGCAGGGATTTGCGTACTTCCAGTTTTGATGAGACCGGTAATCACGGCAATTCGCTTCGCCCTGGCGGCGGCCATTTTTGTGATGGGTCTCGAGGTCTGCGCCCGCCTCGGAGACCTCGCCGTTTACGGCGCCCCGTTCTCCGGCTCCTACAGCTCGGAGAATCTCTTCCTCCGTGACGCTCTCGGCAAGCGCGGCCGTCCCGGCGGAAGCTACCGCCAGTGGCAAATGAACAGCCTCGGCTTTCGCGGCCCCGAAATCGACTGGTCGCGCACCCGAATCGTCTGCTTCGGAGCCTCCGAAATGTTCGGCATGTTCGAAGATCCGGGCGACGAGCTCCCGCGCATGATCGAGCGTGACTTGAATTCCCGCCCGCCCGCCCGCTATCAGGTCGTCAACGCCGCCTTGCCCGGCGAATCCACCGCCACCGCTATCCGCCGCGTCCCCGAGATCGCCGCCACAGTCCGCCCCGCCTTCGCCGTCATTTATCCATCGCTGGCTCCCTATATCACGCTGTCGGCCATCGGCCACGAGGGTGCTCAGGGCGCTCCGGACGCGCCGCGTTTTGAATGGCGCCTCCCCGAGTGGATTTCCGACGTCGTCAAAGCCCGCCTTCCCATGCGCGCCATGATCTGGTATCGCCAATACCAGATCCGTAAAGGGTCCGCCGGCCACCGGCTCATGGATCGCCTCCCGGAGAAAAACGTACAACGCTTCGAAGCCGACTCCCTCGCCCTCATCGAGTCCCTGCAAAGCCGCCGCATCGAGCCTGTCCTCGTCACCCACGCCACCGTCTTCGGCGACAAGGTTCCGGTTGACGATCGCTACCTCATGCTCACCTGGAGAGCCTTCTACCCCGACCTCAAGGAAGCCGGATTTCTCGATATGGAGCGCCGCATGAATGATGTCCTGCGCCGCCTCGCCGCCCGGCATGGCATACCACTCATCGATCTGGCCGCCGTCATGCCGCCTTCGCGCAGGTATTTCGCCGATGCTGTCCACTTCACCGACGCCGGCGCCGAACTCGCCGCCGCCGCCATCGCTGCCGGGCTCAGGCCGGCGCTGGCGGGCGAAAATGCACCGGATCGCCCCGATTCCTCCGATGCCGCCGGCAATGGCACGTCAACTGCTCCGAAACTACGCTCTGCCGCCTTATCTCGCCATGTCTCGCCCTGATCCCTCCGCCCCTGCCCCGCAGTCCCCGGACGCCGAATTGCCGCCGTATGAAACCTTGATCGACGCCCTCCTCGCCGCGCCGCACGGCAAGCCCTTCGTCACCATGTGGCGCGATGAGGACGACTCCGAAACCGTCGATTTTGGCCGCTTCCGTGAACTTGTCTTCGCCCAAGCCGCCTTCCTCCGCTCCGTCGGCGTCCAGCCTCAGGACCGCGTCATCCTCATCATGGACCAGGGCATCCCCCTCATGGCCACCTTCGCCGCCGCCTTCCACCTCGGCGCCGCGCCCGCCATCCTCGCTTATCCCAATTTGAAGATGGATCCGGCCAAGTACCGCTTCGGCCTCGCCGGCGTCTCGGCCAATCTCAAGGCCCGCCTCGCTGTCCTCGATGAAAAATTTCCCGAAGCGCTGCTTGGCCACGTCGGCCTCGAGGGCGGCGCCGCCTTCGTCCGCGCGCTCAACGCCCCCCCGCACGTCTCCGCGCCGCCTCCCTCCCACGCCCGCGCCGATCAGCTTGCCTTCATCCAGCACTCCGCCGGCACCACCGGCTTGCAGAAAGGCGTAGGACTCACCCACCGCGCCGTTCTCAGCCATCTTCGCCGCCTCGCGCCTGCCCTCGCCCTCTCTCCTTCGGACCGCATCTATAGCTGGCTCCCGCTCTACCATGACATGGGCCTCATCGCCTGCTTCATGCTGCCCCTCGTCTTTCATCTCGAGCTCGTTATGCAGTCGCCCAACGATTGGGTCATGCAGCCGTCTTCCATGCTGGAACTCATCGACAACCGCCGCTGCTCCCTCGCCTGGGTCCCCAACTTCGCGTTCCAGTTCCTTGCCCGCCGCGTCCGCCCCCGGGATCGGAGCTTCGATCTGTCCTCCCTGCGGGCGCTGATCAACTGCTCCGAACCCGTGCGCGCTTCCAGCATCGACGAGTTCCGATCCACCTACCAGGACTGCGGCCTCGCCTCCACAGCCGTGCAAAGCTGCTACGCCATGGCCGAAACCGTCTTCGCCGCCACGCAGTCCGATCTCACTCGTCCGCCCACCCGCGCCTGGATCAATTCCGAGATCATCCGCAAACAACACCGCGCCGAGCCCGTCTCCTCCGCCGATCCCGCCGCCGTTTGCTTCGTCTCCTCCGGCCGCCCCATCCCCGGCGTCGAGATCCGCATCGACACTCCCGCCGGCAGCCAGGGAATCGGAGAGATCCTGATCCGCAGTGAATCCATGTTCAGCGGCTACTTCAATCGCCCCGACCTCACCGCGCTCGCGCTCCAGGACGGTTGGTACCGCTCCGGCGACCTCGGCTTCGAACTCGACGGCGAGCTCTACGTCACCGGGCGCAAGAAAGACATGATCATCGTCGCCGGCGAGAACATTTACCCCCAGGACGTCGAGGAGATCGTCTCCGGTCATCCCGCCATTCACGATGGCCGCGTCGTCGCCTTCGGCCGCTTCGACCCCGAAGCCGGCACCGAGGAGATTGTTGTTGTCGCCGAAGTGAATTCCGAGGAGCAGTTGGCAGAGACCCTGAGGTTCGAACTCGAAATCAGAAACTCGATCATGGGACAGTTGGGGATTGCGGTGCGCCGCATCTACCTCAAAGCTCCCAAGTGGGTCGTCAAGAGCACCGCGGGAAAGCCGGCGCGATCCTCAACTCGCGATAAGCTCCTGCTGGAGCATGACGAACTCCGCCCGGCCGGCGGCACAAGGAATGGAAAATGACCGATCAGCAGCGGCAAATGGCCGATTACATCATGAATCAGTTGATCCGGAGGCCCGGAATCCTCGTCGAGGAGACCACTCCTCTGGTATCCTCCGGGCTCATCGACTCGCTCCTTCTGGTGGATATTCTTCAGAAACTCGAGGACGTCACCGGCACCAGGATTCCCGCCGGAAAGGTCCGCGCCGCCGACCTGGATACCATCCAGCTCATGTTCGCCACTGCCGCCCGCGTCGGCCGCCCGCGCGCGAGGTAAAGCCTGCCCGTCCCGCTCGCCGCAGCCGCCCCGGGGCGGGCTGGAGGGCCCTGAAAACAAAAACGGCCGTGAGCCCGGCACTTCCCGGACCCACGGCCGCGCTTTGTTCTTCTCCGTTACGGCTGGACTACGACCGTCAACACCGCCGACGGCTTCCCGTAGTAGTTCGAGTCTCCGTTGTAGGCCACGGTGATCGAGTGCGTTCCCGCCGCCAGCGCCGAAGTCTTCAGCGTATACACGCCGTTGCTCAGCGTCCCGGCGCCGATCCACGTGTTTCCGTCGAAGAACTGAACCACGCCCGCGCCGAGTCCGCAAGGTCCGTTCACCTTCGTCCCCAGCCCGAGCATCTGGCCCGCTATCGGCGAGCTGGGCGAGGCCATCAGCCCCACCGTCTCCGCCGACGTCGGGCCACACGTGGTCCCGTTCACCGTCAGCGTGTAAGGCGCCGACGCCATCCCGCTGTAATGAGTGTCGCCCGAGTAGGCCACGCCGATCGAGTGCGTTCCCCCAAGCAAAGCGTTGGTTGCGAACGTTCCCACTCCGTTGCTGAGTTGCGCCACGCCGAGCCAATTGTTGCCGTCGAAGAACTGCACGGTGCCGGTTCCCGGTCCGTACTGTCCCGTAACGGTGGACGTCAGCGTCACCATCGTTCCCACCGTGGCCGGATTCGGCGTCCCGGTCACCACCACCGACTCCTGCGATGAGGAACTGGTGATCGTTTCCGACATGCTTCCCGAACTCCCGGCGAAGTTGCTGTCTCCGCTATAGACCGCCGTGATCGAGTGGGTTCCCGCTCCCAGGTTCGATGTGGAATATGCCGCCGAGCCACTGCTCACAGCCACGCTGGCCAGTGCGGTACTCCCGTCGCGGAAGCTCACCGTGCCCGTCGGAGTCACTCCGGCCGGCACGCCCGTCGATCCACTCACCTTCGCCGAGAACGTAACCGTCTGTCCGGTTTGCGCCGGATCAAGCGAGGCGCCCACCGCCGTCGTCGTCGTCGCCGGCCCCGCGGAGTTCACCGTCTGCGAGAGCGCCGTCGACGTGCTTGCCGCGCACGAAGTGCTCCCGCCGTAAGCCGCCGTCAGAGTATGGCTCCCGGCCGCCAGCGTGCTGGTCGTGTACGTCGCCACGCCGCTCGAAAGCGCCACCGAGCTCAACTGCGTAGCCCCGTCGAGGAATGCTACGTTCCCTGTCACCCCGGTGCAGCCCGCCACCGTGGCCGTGAACGTAACTGCCGTGCCCTGCGTCGATGGATTCAGCGACGACGTTAACGCCGTCGTGGTCGGCGTCGGCCCCGTCCCGTTCACCGTCTGCGACAGCGCCGGCGATTTGCTCGATCCGCATGTTGTGCTTCCGGCGTAACTCGCTGTCATCGTGTGTGTCCCTGCGGCCAGAGTGCTCGTCTTATACGTCGCGATGCCGCTCGAAAGCGCCACCGTGCTCAAGTTGGTTGACCCGTCGAAGAACGTCACCGTCCCCGCCACGCCCGTGCATCCGGTCACCGTGGCCGTAAAGGTAACCGACGTTCCCTGCGCCGACGGATTCAGCGACGATGCCAGTGCCGTCTTGGTCGGCGTCGGCCCGGCAATTCCCGTGATCGCCGAGTATACGCCTACGTTGGCGCTTGTCACCGCCGTCAAAAAGTCCCCATAGTTGGCCTGCTCCCCTCCGGTCGGATACCCCCACTGGTCCACGCCGGCCTTGATCTGATCGGCGACGCCGTCATAGGGATTGTCCCGGTTGGTCAATAGCCCCCAGTTGGTCTGCT
>DAIDHC010000194.1 GCA_027452065.1 Bryobacterales bacterium | reverse complement strand
CGGGCGCGGCGGGTCGGGCGAACGCGCGGTGCTGGGGGCGGAGCGGGCGCGGCGGGTCGGGCGAGCGCGCGGTGCCGGGGGCCGGGCGGGCGCGGCGGGTGGAGTGAACGCTCGGTGCCGGCGGGCGGAGGCGTGTGGCGGCGCGGGGCCGGGGTGGGGTTGGCGTGGATGGCGGTGTGGTGCGGGGGCGGTTACCGGTTGGTCAACGAGCGCAGAAGGGATACGCCGGAGGCCAGGTCGCGGTAGCGGGCGGACCGGTCCTCGGTTTCGCGTTCGACGTTCAGCGGGCCGGTGAAGCCGGTTTCCCGTAGCGCGGCGACGAAATCGGGGATGCCGACGGCGCCTTCGCCGAGGGGGACTTCGCGGCCCAGGGCGCCGGGCTGGGCGGGATCGGGCCAGAGGCCGTCCTTGCAATGCACCGAAAGCAGGCGCGGGCGAAGCAGGCGGAGGGCGGCGATGGGCTCGCCGGTGCCGTAAAGAATCATGTTGGCGGGGTCGAAGTTGATGCCCAGGTTCGGGCGGGAGGCGCGGTGGAGGAATTCGAGCAGCTCGGCGGCGGGCTCCTGGCCGGTTTCGAGAGCAAAGCTCTGGCCGAGGGCGCCGCAATGGTCGCAAACCCTGCGCACATCGTCGAGCACCCGTTGGTGAGCGGGGTCGGAGAGGTCGGCGGGGATAAAACCGACGTGGCAGGCGACGGAGGCGACGCCGAGGCGGGCGGCGAAATCGCTGAGCGCGAGGGTGCGGCGGACGCGCGCCTCGCGGGTTGCGGGAGGAACGAAGCCGACCGTTGCCTGGACGGTGGGAATGTCGTCGTAGCGCTCGCCGTCGTAGGCGGCGAACAGGGTGACCACGGTGAGGTTGTGGCGGTCCAGCGCGGCGCGCCAGGCCTCGGCCGAGGCTTCGGTCATGGGGGTGTCGCCGGCCAGACCCATCTGGCCGCAGCGCACGCCAAGCGCGGCAATGGCGGCGGGTTCATCGCGTCCGGCCCAAAACATCACCCCGGGCTCGAGGGGATTCAGATTCGGCATTTTTTCCATTCTCCCGATTCGCGGCGCGCCTCATCGAGCAGCAGCGCCAGCCGCACGGCACGGGCCGACTCCTCCGGCGGACAAAGGGCGGGAAACTCGCCGGCGCGGCAGCAGCGGGCGAAATAGTCGAGCTCGGCGGCGTAGCCGTTGGCCTCGCCCGTTGGCAGCACGCGCGGCGGCGCCGGGGCTTGATAGAGCGTCAATTCGCCGGCCAGCTCGAGCACCGCGTCGTCGAACACAGCGGTGAAGCCCATGGAGAAAGGATACCCGCCGCGGCCGTGCCAGCCGCCGTCGACGGAAACCACCGGGCCGCCGGGATAGCTCAGTTGCGCCGCCAGAAGGTCGATGCCGCGCGCGAGATCGCGGCGGCCCGAGGCCTGAGCCGCCTCCGGAGGGCCGAATAAATGGAGCGCCATATCGATGTCGTGGATCAGCAGGTCCAGGGGCGCGCCGCCGCTGCGGGCCGGATCGGCGAACCAGGGGGCCCAGTCCGGCGCGGCGCACTTCCGGCGGAAACGGACCGCGCGGGGCTCGCCGAATTCCTTGCTCTCAACCGCGTGGGCCAGCGCCTGATAGGCGGGGAAGAAGCGGAGCACATGGGCCACCATCAACACGCGGCCTGAGGCGGAAGCCGCTTCGAGCATGGCCTGGAGGTCGCTCTCGGAAGCGGCCATGGGCTTTTCCACCAGCACGTGCTTGCCGGCGCGGAGGGCGGCGCAGGCGGCCGGGGCGTGGAGGGGGGTGGGAAGGCAGAGATCGACGGCGTCGAGCGAGGGGTCGGCCAGAAGGCGTTCGAAATCGGTCTCGATGGGCACGCCGGAGATGTCGAGCGGCGCGCCCCCGGCGTCGAGATTGCCGCGCACGGCGGTGGAAACGGTGGAGGGGTCGCGGACGCAGAGGGCGGCCAGTTCGAGACCCGGAACGCCGGCGAGGGCGCGGGCGTGAGTTGCGCCCATGAAGCCGAAGCCGGCGATGGCGATTCTCACGGGCGGCGGCTTTCGTGGGGCGCGGGCGATGCCGGGCGGAGGGAGCGCCGCGAGCGGGGCGGCGGTGCGGCGTTTGGAGACACGGAGGCGGGCCGGCGGAAGAGGCCGGCTCGCGATGGGGGACGGAGCCGAAGCGGGGCGCGCGGGCTCTCCCGAGCGGACGCGCTCACTGAACCGACATGTCCACCACCTGGAACGAGAATCGTTCCGGCGGCAGCGAGGACACCGGGTCCGGGCTCATGTGGGCCCAGGTCAGATAGGCGGTGCTGGCGACGCTCGAGTTCAGATAGAACAGGAACTGGTTGGAGAAGCAGGCGATGGGCGGCGGCTGGCGGAAGGTGAGGCGCAGGCCGACCGATTTTTCGATGCCGATGCCCTCGGGAGGCGTGAGCTTGTCCTCGAGAAGCTGGACGAAGCTGGAGCGGCCGGCGTGAGGCCAGACGTCGGCGCGCAGCAGGTTGCGGAGCTCGATGCGCGTGCCGAAGGTGATCTCGCACTGGCGGATCCATTCGAGGATGCTGTCGCCCCACTGCCACTGCGTCACCAGCGACAGGTACTGGTCGACGAGATTGATGGCCAGATCCATGCGCCGGCGTTCGGCGTCCTGGAGAAACCGTTCGGCCTCGACGGCGCCGAGCGGCGCATCCCCGGTGAGGGGAATCATGTCCTCGGACTCGATAATGTTCGTGGCCATCCCCACAACGCGGTCCAGCCGCTTCACTTCCGGCGTGCTCCGCACCAGCAGGGGAGGCAACTCGTGCGTTTTGTCGCCCGGCACCTCGACGAATTTGCGATCGCCCACAATATCCATCGCCCGCCTCTTCCTCTCTTATCGACGACAGGGTCGGAATCGTATATTCCCTCTCGCAACATAATAGACGTCCGGGGCCGGATGCAAGTTCCTTGCCCGGGATCGGGACGTCTCTGGGCTGCGTCTTAAAACAATTCTCGCGGTTTTGTTTGAGAGTGTAAAGAGAATCTTTTTCCTGCTATGATGCGGCTTCATGAGCGACTATACGATCGGCGTCGATCTGGGCGGCACGAATCTGCGGGCCGCGGCGGTCGCCCGCGACGGCACGATGCTGGCCAAGATCGCCGGCCGCGCCCAGCTTACCCAGGGCCGCGACACCGTGATTCAGGACATTGTCGGCGCCATACGCAGGCTGATGGAAGACATGCGGGCCCGGAACCTGATCGGCGTGGGGATCGGCGTGCCGGGCTTCATTCTCATCCGCGAGGGGAAGATCATCGGATCGAACAACCTTCCGGAGTTCGAGGACTTTCCGATTCAGGCCGAGATCGAGCGGCTGCTGGGCGAGAAGGTGATTCTGGAGAACGACGCCAACGCGGCGGCTCTGGGAGAGAAATGGATCGGGGCGGGGCGCGACGTGGACGACCTGGTGCTGATGACGCTGGGGACGGGCATCGGCGGAGGCATCATCTCGGGAGGAAAGGTGCTGCACGGATATCTGGGGATGGCGGGGGAGATCGGGCATATCACGGTGGCCGCCGACGGCAATCCGTGCGGCTGCGGGAACCGGGGATGCCTGGAGAAGCATGCCTCGGCCACGGCGATCGCGGCGATGGGGCGGCTGCTGCACCTGGGCGACGGCATCACTTCGGAGGAGATCTACAACCTCGCGGTGGCGGGCAACGAGCGCGCGCGGATGATTTTCACGGCCGTGGGCGAGTATCTGGGCATCGCACTGGCGGGGCTGGTGAACATTTTCAACTTCCCGCTGTACCTGCTGAGCGGAGGGCCCCTGCCGGCCTGGGACTTTTTCGCGCCGTCGATGTTCGCCGAAGTGGCGCGGCGCTCCTACACATATCGCGAGGCCAGGACGCGCATCGAGAAGGCGACGCTGGGAAACGAGGCCGGACTGTACGGCGCGGCGTATCTGCCGTTCCAGCAGGCCGGGGCGTAACAACGGCATGAGCTCGCGATACTGGCTGGGAATCGACGTGGGGACCGGCGGCACCCGGGCGCTGCTGGTGGACGAAGACGGAAAGCTGCATGCCCAGGCGATGGCCGCCCACGAGGAGATCCGCATGGAGCGGCCGCTGTGGGCCGAGCAGCGCCCGGAGAACTGGTGGGCGGCGGCGCGCGAGGCGATCGGGCGGGTGCTGGCGGAATCGGGAGTACGGGCGGCCGGCATCTTCGGCATCGGCCTGTCGGGGCAGATGCACGGGCTGACGATGCTCGACGGGGCGGGCGAGGTGATCCGGCCGGCGCTGATCTGGTGCGACCAGAGGAGCCAGGCCGAGGTAGACCGGATCAACCGCATCGCGGGGGAAGCGGCGATTCTGGAGGCGACGGCGAATCCGGTGCTTACCGGCTTCACGCTGCCGAAGCTGATCTGGGTGCGGGATCATGAGCCGGCCAGCTACGCGCGGCTGCGGCACGTGCTGCTGCCGAAGGATTATCTGCGCTATCAGTTGACGGGCGGGTTTGCCAGTGATGTGTCCGACGCCTCCGGCACGGCGATGTTCGACGTGGCGCGCCGGAAGTGGTCCCAGACGATGGTGGCGAAGATGGATCTGGACCCGGCGTGGCTGCCGGCGGTGCACGAGTCGCCGGAGATCACCGGCGTTGTGAGCCGGAAAGCGGCCGGGGAGACGGGACTGGCGGAGGGGACGCCTGTGGTGGGCGGAGGCGGGGACCAGGCATCGAGCGCGGTGGGCAACGGAATTGTCGCGCCGGGTCCGGTGTCGTGCACGCTGGGGACCTCGGGCGTGGTGTTCTCGTATCTCGAAAAGCCGAACTACGACCCGCGCGGAAGGGTGCACACGTTCTGCCACGCGGTGCCGGGCGCCTGGCACGTGATGGGCGTGACGCAGGGGGCGGGCTTGAGCCTGCAGTGGTTCCGGACGCAGATGGCGCCGGGGGCTTCTTACAACGATCTGATGAGAGAGGCGGCCTCGGCGCCGCCGGGCGCCCAGGGGCTGTACTGGCTGCCGTATCTGATGGGCGAGCGGACGCCGCATCTGGACGCGGCCGCGCGGGGCGGATGGATCGGGCTGACGGCGCGGCACCGGCGGGCGGATCTGATCCGGGCGTTGATCGAAGGGGTCTGCTATAGCCAGCGGGACTGCCTGGACCTGGTGGAATCCCTCGGCGGGGCGGTAGCGTCGGTGCGGGTGTCGGGCGGCGGGGCGCGGAGTCCGTTCTGGCGGCAGACGCTGGCCAACGTTCTGGGCCGGCCGGTGGTATCGCTCGAAACCGAAGAAGGCTCGGCGTACGGGGCGGCGCTGCTGGCAATGGCCGGCACGGGCGGATTCGGGGGCGTGGCGGAGGTCTGTGCGCTGGCGATCCGGACGGCGGGCCAGGTGGACCCGCAGCCGGAGTTGGCCGGGCTTTACGCCGACGGGCATCGCAAATACCAATCGCTGTACCCGGCGCTGCGCGATTTCTTCCATCCTTCAAGCTAGGCCGGCGCACCATGTACGCCGACGTCAGCCTGCCGGTGCCGCTGCACCACGCTTTCACGTATCGCCTGCCGCTCACGCTCGAACATCGCGCGCGGCCGGGCTGCCGTGTTCTGGTGCCGTTTGGAGCGCGGAAGCTGACCGGGATGGTGCTGCGCGTTCACGATGTGGCTGTGGCGGGCCAGGAGACGCGCGAGGTGCTGCGGCTGGTGGACGAGGAGCCGGTGCTCGACCAGACGCTGCTGGCGCTGGGGGAGTGGGTGGCGCGGTATTACTGCGCGCCGCCGGGCGAGGTGTACCGGGCGATGGTGCCGCTGGCGGGCGAAGTCCGGCGGGGAAAGCAGTACTCGCTCACGGCGGCGGGGCTGGACACGGCGCGGCAGCTTGTGATCGGCGACGCCGAGCGGGATCCGGTTTCGCAGCTTCTGGCGCTGCTGGAGGCGCGGCCGCTTTCGGCGGCGTGGCTGAAGAAGAAATTTCCGGACTCGGCGGCGCTGCTGCGGCGGCTGGAGAAGCGGGGCTGGATCGAGGCCGAGGAAACGGACGGGGAACGGGATCCGCTGCGCGCGGCGGCGGCCCGGCTGATGGTGGAGTTTCGCGCGCGGCCGGGCGAGGAACGGCTGCCGAAGGCCGAGCGCGAGCTGCTGTCCTATCTGGAGCTGCACCCGGGGGCGCATAATCTGAAGGCGATCGAGGCAAGCGTGAAGCACGCCAGCACGGCGGCGCGGGCGCTGGCGCGTCGCGGGCTGGTGGAGATGGCGCCGGAGCCTCCCACGTTCCACGAGCCGGAGCGGCCGCCGCGCACGTTGAACCCGCACCAGCTTGCTGCCTTCAGCCGCATCGGCGAGGCGCTGGCGACGGGCGGCTTTCACGCGTTTCTGCTGGAGGGCGTCACCGGGTCTGGAAAGACCGAGATCTATCTGCGGGCGATCGAAGAGTGCCTGGCGCGGGGGCGGAGCGCGTTACTGATGGTGCCCGAGATTGCGCTGACGCCGGCTGTGGCCGGCCAGTTTCACCATCGCTTCGGCGACAGCGTGGCGATCCTGCATTCGGCCTTTCACGACGCCGAACGCGCCGGGCAGTGGCGCCGGCTGCGCACGGGAGCGGCGCGGGTAGCGGTGGGCACGCGCTCGGCGGTGTTCGCGCCCATTACCGGGCTGGGTCTGATTGTCGTCGATGAGGAACACGATCAGAGCTACAAGCAGCAGGAAACGCCGCGCTATCACGGCCGCGACGTGGCCGTGCTGCGGGCGCGGGAGGCGGGTGCGTGCGTGGTGCTGGGCTCGGCCACGCCGGCGCTGGAATCCCGATACAACACCGAGCGCGGCAAGTTCGAGCTGATCCTGCTGCCCGAGCGCATCGAGAAGCGGCCCATGCCGGAGGTGGAGATCATCGACATGCGCCAGGAGTTTCTCGAGACGCGGCGCAACGCGACGTTCTCGCGGCGGCTGGTGGAGGCGGTGAAGGAGCGCCTGAAAAACGGCGAGCAGACGATGCTGCTGATGAACCGGCGCGGATTTTCGAGCTTCGTCACCTGCCGCTCCTGCGGGAAACGCGTCGAGTGTCCCAACTGCGCCGTGACGCTGACCTATCACCGGCGGGACCGGCGCCTGCTGTGCCACTATTGCGGCCACGCGGCCCGCGTGCCTTCCACCTGCGCCGACTGCGGCTCCGAGCACATCCAGTTTGTCGGCGGCGGCTCGGAAAAGGTGGAGGACGAGCTGCGCCAGCTTTTTCCGGAGGCGCGCATCGCGCGGATGGACCGCGACACGGTGAGCGGCAAGCGGCATTTCGAGACCATTTTGCAGGGCTTCCGCGAGGGCGCGTTCGACATTCTGGTGGGCACGCAGATGATCGCCAAGGGGCACGACATTCCCAACGTCACCCTCGTCGGCGTCGTGTCGGCCGACGTCGGGCTGAGCCTGCCCGATTTCAGGGCGGCCGAGCGGACATTCCAGCTTCTCACTCAGGCCGCCGGGCGCGCCGGCCGGGGCGAGCTGCCGGGCATTGTGCTGATCCAGACGATCAACCCGGAGCACTACGCGATTCGATTCGCGGCCGAGCAGAACTACGCGAAGTTTTACGAAAAGGAGCTGCAGTTCCGAAGGGCGATGCGGTATCCGCCGTTCGCGGCGCTGGCGAACATCCTGGTGCGCAGCGAGAAGCAGGAGCAGGCCTACGAGTGGAGCGCGGATCTGGGCCGGATGCTCGATCCGGCGCCGGAGGGTATAAAAGCGCTGGGCCCGGCCGAGGCTCCGGTGGCGCGCATTAAGAAGGAGTACCGCTACCAGCTTCTGTTAAAGGCGGTCAGCCGCAGCCGTCTGAACGAACTGCTGGCGGCGATTCAAACCTACGCCGCGGCCCAGCGCTGGCCGTCGACGGCGCTGGTGATCGACGTGGATCCGGTGAGTTTGTTGTGAGCGGGGGGTGTGAGTAGAATTGAGGCAGGATGCTGACCCGGGTTTACATCGATAACTTTCGATGCTTGCAAAAGTTCGAAGTTCGCTTTGGCCCCCGGAATCTGATCCTGGGAGGAAACGGCGCGGGGAAGAGCTCGCTGATGGCGGCCATTTTCTGGCTCTCCCAGTTTGTCGACAGCGATCGCGCGGAGGACGCGGCCAAGTTATTCGGCGATAGAACACGGTGGGCGAAACAGGCGCGACAGACTTTCGAGATCGAGGCGGCGCTCCAGGCGGGAGTATTCGTGTACCGGCTGGAACTGGAGGCCGCCGATGAGGCGGGGCTCCCCAGGGTGGCTCTCGAGTCGGTGACGCTCGGCGAGAGCGTCATCTTCCGGTTCGCACAGGGCAAGGTCCAGATGTACGATGGCGCGTTCGGGCTGATCGCTGAGTATCCGTACGGAGCCGACCGGTCGGCGTTTGCCACGGCATATCCGGGCGACAAAAATGTGAACCTGGCGGCGTTTCGGCGGTGGATGGCGCAACTTTTATGCTTCCGGCTCAATCCGTTTGACATGGGGCCCCAGGCTGAACGGGAAGCGATGGGGCCAACCGTCAATCTGGCGAACTTCTCCGCCTGGTACCGGCACCTTGTGCAGTCGTATCCGTTGGAGGCGAATTCGTATCGGGAGAGCCTTGTGCGGGCGATCGAGGGATTTCGCGCTCTCTATCTCGATGCCTTCGGAGAGAAGCGCCTGCTTCTGGCCGAGTTCGGGCGGGAGGGAGGCGATCCCGTGCGATTCGGATTTGGACAATTGTCCGATGGGCAGCGATGTCTCATGTGCCTTTACGCTATTCTTCATTTCCTGGTTGCTCGAGGCGCGACGGTCTTCATTGACGAGCCGGACAATTTCATCTCACTGCGAGAAATTCAGCCATGGCTAACGGCGCTCACCGATATGGTCGACAGTGGGCGCGGGCAGGCGATTCTCATTTCGCATCATCCGGAGATTCTGAATCAGTGGGCGGCGCAGACCGGACTTCAATTCCTGCGCGAGGGAGCGGGTCCGGTCCGTGTGTTGGACTTTGAGCCGGTCGAGGGAGGGTGGCTTACGCCGGCGGAGGCAATTGCTCGTGGTTGGGTGAATGAATAGGGCGTCGCGCGTCGTGGTGCTGGTGGAGGACCGGCGGCAACAGCAGTTTGTACGAAAGTACCTTTACCGGCTCGGATACGGAGCGCACGACATTCGCTTCGAGCCGCTGCCGGCGGGCTCGGGCAGCGGAGAAAAGTTCGTCCGCGAGAACTACGCCCGGGCCGTGAAGGAGTACCGCGCTCGGAGCGCCAAGGCGCAATCGGCGCTGGTGGTCGTGATCGATGCGGACGCCGATGCCGTGGAGCACAGGCAACGGCAATTGCGGGAGGGCTTGACGGTAGGCGGGGTGAATCCGAGGGAGGACGGCGATAGGATCGCTCATTGGATTCCCCGGCGTGCGATTGAAACCTGGGTCCTGTGTCTGGCTGGGATGCAGGTGGGTGAGGAGGCGGATTATCGCCACGACCGGACCGTCGACGCCGTGAGCGTGATGACGGCCGCGGAGGAGTTTCACACCTGGACGCGGCGGGGGTTCGAGCCGCCGCCGCATTGCGTGCCTTCGCTGAGGGCGGCGATTCCGAAAGCGCGGCGCATCGAGGAATAGGTGCACGGGCGTGTGCGGCGTCAGGGTTGCGGATGCGGCGGGAGGGCGCCGAGGCGGAGGGTCCAGGGGGTGATGGCGCGGATCTGGAGGAGGCCGAGGTGGCGCCAGGGGTCGGCGGCGAGCAGGCGCTCGATGGCTTCGGCGGAGGGGGAGCGCATGATGAGGAGGGCTTCCTCGGCGCCTTCGAGCGGGCCGCCGAGGGCGACGGCGCCCTGGCCGACGAGCGAGTCCATGAAGCGGGCGTGGCCGGGCCAGTCCGGCTGGGCCTCGAGCGGGGCGCCGGGGAGCCAGGCGGGGCCATGGGCGAGAAAGACGGCGAAGACGGGCATACGATACTCATCGTAACCGCGGGGGAGAGCGAAATCGCGGCGGGGTGTAGGATGGTCTTTATGGAGGCGAGCACGATGAAAGCCGGTTTGTGTTGGCTGCTGGTGGCGTGCGCCGTGCCCCTGATGGGCGGGGACGCCAAGCTTCCTCTCGAGGAAGCGTCGAACGAATTTGTGGATGTCTCCTGCCATCTCATTCTCGGCAAAGACAGCGTGGAACAGGCGCTGGGCGTGTCGTCGCTTCCCAAGGGCGCCGAGAGCCTGATCCTGGTGTCGGTGACATTGCGGCCGCTGACGGACAAGCCGGTGCCGGTGAGCCTGGACGAATTCACGCTGCTGTCGAGCCGCGACGGGCAGCACACCGAGGCCCTGGAGCCGACGGAGGTGGCCGGCGACACGATGCTGGTGCTGAAGCAGAAAGGCCCCAAAGAAGGCGGGCTGATGGCGCAGGCGGGCGTGCCGATGTGGGGGACGCTGAGCGGCGTGGGCGTCACGCCGGCGACGGTGAACGTGGACACGAAAGTGGAAACGAAGAAAAGCGCCCAGGACGAGGGCCTGCTGAAGATTCTGGAGAGCAAGGTGCTCCCGGAAAAGCCGACGTCCAATACCGTCACCGGGCTGCTGTATTTTGAAATCGACGGCAAGGTGAAGCCCAAGGATCTTTCACTGATTTATCGCGGCGAGGGCGGCAAACTGGAGATGCGTTTTAACCCGAAATGATGCGAATCGACGAACTCGAAACACCGGCGCTGATTATCGACCTCGACATTCTGGAAGCGAACCTGGAGCGGATGGCCGCATACACGGCCAAGCACGGGCTGAAGCTGCGGCCGCACACCAAGACGCACAAGATTCCGGCGCTGGGGCGCAGGCAGCTCGACCTGGGAGCGGTGGGGCTGACGGTGGCCAAAGTGGGCGAGGCGGAGGTGATGATCAAAGCGGCGCCGCAAGAGCTGCTGGTGGCCTATCCGGTGTTCGGCCGGGGCAAGCTGGAGCGGCTGATGAAGGTGGCCGCGAAGACGCGGGTGATCGTGTCGCTCGACAGTGAAGCGGCGGCGCGTCCGCTGGCCGAAGCGGCGCGGGCGGCGGGCGTCGAGGTGGGAGTGCTGGTGGAGATGGACGCCGGCTTGGGGCGCGTGGGAGTGACGCCGGGGCCGGAGCTGGTGGCGTTGTCGGGCACCGTGGCCGGGCTGACCGGCCTGCGCTGGGAGGGAATCGCATTTTATCCCGGGCACATCAAGCGCTGGGACGAGGGCGGGAGCAGAGCCTTCGCCGAAATGGGCACGGTCCTGGAAAACGCGATCTGCGAGCTGCGCAAGGCGGGCCTGGATCCGCGCGTGGTCAGCGGCGGCTCGACGCCGACCTGGGATCATTCGCACGAGCTGGCCGGGCTGACCGAGATCCGGCCGGGCACTTACATTTTCAACGACCGCAATACGATGTTCTCCGGCGCCTGCACGCTCGACCAGTGCGCGGCCTCGATCCTGATGACGGTGGTTTCGACGGCCCGGCCGGCTCAGATGATCATCGACGGCGGCTCCAAGACATTCTCCTCCGATCTTCCGGCCGCCGCCGGATACGACGAGGAGAGCCCGAGCTTCGGACACGTGATCGAAGCGCCGGGCGCGGTTTTCCGCCGCATGAACGAGGAGCACGGCTACGTGGACATCCGCCGCGCCGGGCGCACATTTGAGATCGGCGAGCGGGTGCGGGTGATTCCGAATCACATCTGCGTGGCGATGAACCTGCACGAGACGGTGTATGGAGTGCGGGCGGGCAACGTCGAGTGCCAGTGGCGGGTGGAAGCCCGCGGCAAGCTCCAGTAAGGCGCCGGGCGCACGCGGACACAAAAAAAGGGCCGCCTCGCGGCAGCCCTTCTGTCCCCTGGTATTGAAGTTCAGTACTGCGGAAAATCAAAACTACATTTTGATCGAGTTCACCGTCACGGTGTCCCCATCCAGCTTCCCGCTGATGGTGACCTTGTGGCCGACGTGCGGCATCACTTTCGTCTTGGAGGCATCGGCGATCTTATAGATCTTGTCGCCGACCACAAACACGGGCTCGGCCCCGTGCTCCTTCACGCACGTCTGGGCGCATTTCTGGCTTTCGGGCGAAGCGTCGGCGTGCTTGGCGCCGCACATCGCGTCGGAAATCGTTCCGGACCAGGTGGCGCCGAACGCGCTCAGCGCCATCATGGAACCCAGGGAGGCGGAAATAAAAAGCTTCTTCATGGTTTGACCACTCCTTCTGCAATTAGACTGTCGTACGGCTGGTGAGGCTCTATTATTGTACGCGACTATGATACGGAACCGGGGACGCGCCCGGATGAGGATTTAATGGCCGGGCTCGGGAAAAAGATTTCCGCGGCCCAGCAGCCAGTGCGGGTCGAGCCGCCGCTTGACGTCCTTCATGGCCTCGATCTCACGGGCGGTGTACTGGAGGCTGAGGAAGTGGCTCTTGCGCTTGCCGAGGCCGTGCTCGGCCGAAACGGTGCCGCCGAGGGCGACCGCGTGGCGGGCGAACTCCTCCATAATCTGATAGCCGAGGCGGTTTTCCTCCGGGCCGGCGGGCATGAGATTGACGTGGAGATGGGCGTCGCCGATATGGCCGTAGACCACGTATTGGCCGGGCCAGGAGCGGTCCAGGACATCGTAATAGAAGCGCGTCATCTCGCGGCTGCGCGCGATGGGCACGGCGAAATCGGAGCCGAGTTTGAGGAAGCCGCGGCTGATGACGGTTTCGTTGACGCGCTCGGGCGCGGCGTGGCGGAAGACGCGGAATCGCTCGCGGTCGCGGTCGGTTTCCCCGAACCAGGAGGCGTCGATCAAAGCGCCGGCGCGTTCCAGGCGGTCGACCCAGGCCTCCTCATCCGGATTCTCCGATTCGATCATCAGGCCGGAGAGGGCGCCGGCGGGAATCTCGGGGTATTTGGGCCGCATGAGGTCGAGCGTGTTGTGGTCGATGAACTCGATCATGCGCAGGCCTTCGACGCCGCGCCAGGCCTCGACCGCGTCGAGGGCGTGATCGAGCGTGGGAAAGAAGACGACGCCGGCGAGGATCGATTCGGGCTTGGGCAGCAGCTTGAGCTCGGCCTCGACGACGACGCCGAGCGTGCCTTCGGAGCCGCAGAACAGATCGATCCAGTCCATGCCGGGCTTTAAGGGATAGCCGGCGGTGCACTTGGTGGTTTGGGGCAGGGGCAGCTCGGGGACCGGAAAATCGATGGCCTCGCCGCGGCGGAAAGTCCGCGCCGAGCCGCCGGCCATAAGGACGCGCAGAGCCAGGATGTGGCGCCGCGTCGAGCCATAGCGGAAGCTGCGCGAGCCGCTGGCATTGGTGTTGATGGTGCCGCCGACGCTGGCGGTCCATTCGGTGGGGTCGGGGGCGTAGAACTGGCGGGTGTGCGCGGAGGCGGCCTGAAGATCGGCGAGGGTGACCGCGGCTCCGCACCAGGCGCTCCCGGCGCCGATGTCGATGCGGCGGAATTTTTCCATCGACACGGCCCAGCCTTCCCTGGGCATGGAGCCTCCGGTGATGCCGGTGCGGGAGCCCAGGATGGTGACCGGAATGAGCGCGGCCGAGGCCTCGGCGAGAATCGATGCCAGCTCGGCTTCGGTGGACGGCGCCAGAAGGCGCGAGGCGGCGCCCGCGTAACCGGAGCCGTCGGTCAGAGTGATGGTTTCGACTTCCACAATTCCATCCTAAGCGCGCGCCGGGCTCAGACTTCCAGGATGACCGGCATGATGAGCGGACGGCGCGAGGTCTGTTTGATGAGAAACCGCTTCAGATCGGCGCGGATCTTTTCCTGCATCACGCCCCAGTCGGTGCGCTCCTCGCTGCTGGAGGATTCGACGGTGCGCGCCACCACCTGCCGCGCCTCCTGCATGAGGCCGGAGCCGTCGTCGAACGACATGAAGCCGCGGCTGACGATCTCCGGGAGCGCTTCGCTGCGGCCCGAATGCTTGTTGATGGCGATGATGGGAATGACGAAGCCGTCCTCGGACAAGTGGCGCCGGTCCCGGATCACCATGTCCTCCACCACCTCGTCGATGGTGCCGGAGTCGATGCAGACGCGGCCCACCGTCACGCGCTCTCCCTTGCGGGCTCCGGCGGGGTCGATCTCGAGTGTCTCGCCGGTTTCGAGGATGAAGGACTTCTCCAGGCCCAGGCGGTGCAGATGGCTGGCCAGGGAGGCGTGCCGCGCCAGTTGGCGGTACTCGCCGTGGATGGGCACGAAATATTTCGGCCGCACCAGGTTCAATACCAGCTTCAGCTCCTCGGCCGAGGCGTGGCCGGAGACGTGCACCGGCGGATTCGTCGAGCCGTAAATGATTTCGGCGCCGCGGCGGGCCAGATGATTCATCATCCGGTAGATGGCCTTCTCGTTGCCGGGAATGATGCGTGAGCTGAGAACCACGGTGTCGCCGGGCTGCACGGAAAGATTCTTGTGATTGTCCACCGCCACGCGCGATAGCGACGACATCGGCTCGCCTTGCGTGCCCGAGACCACGGCCACCACCTTGGACGGGCTGGCCTGCATGATGTCCTGGGGCCGGAGCAGAATCGAATCGGGGATTTGCAGCAGGCCGAGACCGTGGGCGATCTCGGTGACGCTGAGCATGCTGCGCCCGAGAAACGCCACTTTGCGCCCGTACTCGGCCGAAAGGTCGAGGATCTGCTGCAGGCGGTGGATGGAGGAGCTGAAGCAGGAGATCACCAGGCGGCGTTCGGCGCGATTAAAGATGTCCTCCAGGCGGGGCCGGACCGCGCGCTCGCTTTCGGTGTAGCCGGGCCGGTCGACGTTGGTGGAATCCGACATCAGCAGCAGCACGCCGCGCTTGCCGTAGTCGGCCAGAGTGTGCAGATCGAACAGCTCGTTGTCGGTGGGCGTGGGGTCGACTTTGAAATCGCCGGTGTGGATGATCACTCCCAGCGGCGTGGTGATGGCCAGGGCGACCGAGCTGACAATGGAGTGCGTGACGTGGATGAACTCGACTTTGAAGGGACCGAGCTCGATGCGCTGGCCGGGCTTGACCGCCTTGAGCCGCACCTTGGACAGCATGTCGTGCTCTTCCAGGCGCCGCTCCACCAGCGCGAGGGTGAACGCCGTTCCGTAGACGGGGATGTCCATCTGCGACAGAAGAAACGGGACGCCGCCGATATGGTCCTCGTGGCCGTGGGTCAGCACCAGGCCGCGGACCTTTTCGCGGTGCTGCTCCAGATAGGAGAAGTCCGGAGTAACGATGTCCACGCCGAGGAGCTCGGAATCGGGGAACATCATGCCGGCGTCGACGACGATAATGTCATCGCCATAACGGATGGCCATCGAGTTCATTCCGAACTCGCCGAGGCCCCCGAGCGGGATGATTTGCAGCTTGGAATCAGACATGGGAGGAAAGATTAAGCGTAACAGAAGCAACGCGGGGCTCGCTTCGGGCGGCGGACCGGGACCGTAGGCGGGGGCGAAAAAGAACCGGATGCCCTAAAGATTTTCGCCTGAGCGCCGATGTTCCGGCAAGAGGTGACTCTATGAATATATCGGGCTTCAATCCCGCCGCCTTTAACCGGCCGACTCCCATTGATTCCCTGCCCCCGGTCAGCTCCCTCGGGCAAACCGGCTCCATCGCCGGCTCTCCGGACACTTCCTCGGTGACCACGCTCGGACAGCTTTGGCACAAGCTATCTGAGCTGCGGACGCAGAATCCGCAGGCCTTCTCGACGTTCGCTCAGAACGCGGCTTCCGAGCTCTCCTCGGCGGCGGCCAACCAGCCGGCGGGCAAAACGAAGCAGTTTCTCACCGGCCTGGCCAACATTCTGACCAACGCGGCCAGCAATCCCAACAGCCCGTTGCAGTTCTCCCACCAGGGCACGGGCCAGTACATCCCCCGCGACCATCCGGTGGCCGAGGAAATGATGCAATCCCTGTACCAGCAGGCCAGCTCACTGTTGCCCAGCTAATCGGGGCCAAGCCGCCCCGGTTGGGAACGATCTGTCACCCCTGGACCATCCGGCGTCCCGGACAACACGTGCCCGGTGGACGCCGTGATGGTCCGTAAGCGTTTTCCCTCTGACGGCTGCCCTCGCGGCCCGGCGTCCCGTTGAGCCCACCGCTTGTGGCGCCGCCATCGGGTCCGCCCGGGCCGCTCTCCGACTGGCAGCCCGGCGTCCCTTGCGGCCCGCCGCGCGCGGAGACCGGGCGGCGGAACGCCGGAATGAGCAAATCCTGTGGAAAACCTGTGAATTTTGCCTGACGCGCCGATGCCGCTCGGGCGAAGGCGCAAATGCAAAAATGCCCACCCGCGAAGGGTGAGCATTTCGCCATCTGCCTGCCGAAACAGGCCCCCGAATCACCAGGGTGATGTTATGGGAGAATCAGGTCCAACGGAACTGCGACGCCGTCAAAACCTGTTGTGATTGGATAATAGGGCCTGCAACACATGGAGTCAAGGGCAAAATCCAGCGCCGCGAGGGCGGCTTCAAGCGTCTGAGCCTGAATCATTTATGGCCGGTCCGGTTTTTTCCACGGCTGTGGAAAGTTCGCGTGAAAGGCCTTATCCGGGCCGCCGAATCGTTTCTAACTGAAGGAAAATATAGCCCTTACTTGTCGGCCAGATGGAGCACGATAACACTTTCGTCGGCATTTGTGTTACCAAAACGCTGGCGCAAGAGGCGCGCTCCCGCCACCGCCAGGCCGCCCACCACGCAAAGCACGAGCAGGAATAGAATTAGCTGGGCGATGGCCAGAATCATCCGCTTCACGTTGCCACCCATGTGCGGATCCGGGGGCTTTTCGTCCCAGGTAATCGAGGCCATATAATGCACGCCGGAAAGCAGCCGCTGGGCCGATTCGGCCTCCGGCGGGGAAGGAATGAGAGCGACCAGCGGCCCGGAGCGCTTGACCAGAGCCCCGGGAATCTTTCGGAACTCGACCGCCTGGCCACGGGCCATCCCCGGTGTGGGAAACGACGCGATCATCAGGGTCAGGCGGCCAGCGCGGCCGGCCGGGTATTGAGCCACCACGGCCTCGGTGGAAAATTGAAACGCCAGGGCGGCGGCCGGTACGCCGGGGGCGAATTCGGCGAGGCTGGCCGGCCCGAGGATGTACCGCACCGAGCCGGGCGCAAAGCCGGGTGGAAGATCGGCGGGGAGCATCGGCAGTGCTCCGCCGGAACGCGAGGCGGGTGCCAGGAAGGCGGCGAGCGCGGCCGGGCCGGGGATGCGGGAACTCGAAACAACTACAATATTGTCAATAATTTGAAGATCCGCATGGGACGTCGCCATCCAGCGCGCGGCGGCGTAGGCGCCGGTGGCGTCGTGCATGCGGTAGGCAACGGCCTGCCAGGCGCCGAAATCGGCCTGCTCGGCCTCGACCAGGCCGAATTCGTCCCAGAGGGCGCGCCCACCCTCGACGGCGTAAGGGCGGACTGAGCGCGGGACGTGGCCGCCGGCCGGCGCCTGCCACACGGCCGCCCGGGCGCCGAGGGAGGCACACAGGAGAAGGATCAGGCGTTGGCGCCGCAGCATTTCTTGTACTTCTTTCCGCTTCCGCAGGGGCAGGGATCGTTGCGGCCGGCGTGGGCCTTGGCCACGACAGGCTGCTTGGCGGTGCTGGACCCATCGCCGCCGCCGAACTGCAGCTCCGCCATTTCGCGCTCCTTCTTGCGCTGGATGTTGCGGGTGAAGTCGAGCACGGTCGCCTGAGCCGCCCGCCGCTGCTCCTGCACCGCCGCCAGCACTTCCCCGCTCTCCTCCTCTTCTTCCTCTTCCTCTTCCTCGTCGGAGGGGAACGGCAGAACCGGCTTCGGCGCCCCGAGGGCTGAATCGTCTCCGCGCGACACCTGCAGGAAGTAGAGATAGCGAATCGCTTCGTCCTCGATACGGTCCATCATGTCCTGGAAGAGCGTGAACGACTCCTTCTTGTACTCGATGAGCGGGTCCTTCTGACCGTAGCCGCGCAGACCGATGCCTTCTTTCAGGTGGTCCATCGACAGCAGATGGTCCTTCCACTGGGCATCGATGATGTTGAGCATGACGATGCGCTCGGCCTCGCGCATCATCTCGGCGCCGACCAGGTTTTCCTTCTCCTGGTAGCGGGCGGCGAGGCGGTCGTTGATGAAGTCCTCCACCTCGAGCCGGCTCATGCCGTTGACCTCCGGCGGATCGAACTTCACGCCGAACTGCGTGAGCACGTCGGACTGCAGACCGGTGAGATCGTAATTGCTCGGGTGTTCCTTTTCCGGGCACCGGATATCGATGAAGGTGCCGACGATGCCACGGACGATGTCGAGAATCCGCTCCTTCTGGTCGGCGCCTTCGAGCAGGGCGCGGCGCATGCCGTAGACGGCCTGCCGCTGCTTGTTCATGACATCGTCGTATTCCAGGATGTGTTTGCGGGAAGCGAAGTTCTGCGCCTCGACTGCCTTCTGCGCCGCCTCGATCCGCTTGGTGATAAGGCGGGACTCAATCGGCACGTCCTCTTCCATGCCGAGGCGCAGCATGAGGTTCTGCATGCGCTCGCCGCCGAAGATGCGCATCAGGTCGTCCTGAAGCGAGAGGTAGAAGCGCGAGCTGCCGGGGTCGCCCTGGCGGCCGGCGCGGCCGCGAAGCTGGTTGTCCACGCGGCGGGACTCGTGCCGCTCGGTGCCCAGAATGTGCAGCCCGCCGAGCACCCGCACCTCCTCGCGCTCCGATTCGGTCTCCGCCTTGTACTTGTTCAGAGCCGCCAGCCACTCCTGGTGCTCCGGCGTCTGGTAAGCGGCGATCTGCATCGCGTCCGGGTCCTTGCCCTGGCGCCGCAACTGCTCCTTGGCCATGAACTCGGCGTTGCCGCCAAGCAGAATGTCGGTGCCTCGGCCGGCCATGTTGGTGGAAACCGTCACCGCGGCTTTCCGGCCGGCCTGCGCGACAATCGTCGCCTCGCGCTCGTGGTTCTTGGCGTTCAGCACCTCGTGCCGCACGCCCATCCGCTTGAGGATGCCCGAAAGCTTCTCCGACTTCGCCACCGACACGGTGCCCACCAGCACCGGCTGCCCCTTCTCGTGCAGCTCCTTGATCTCCTTGGCCGCGTTGCGGAACTTCTCTTCCTCGGTGCGGTAGACCACGTCGGAGAATTCTTTGCGCTGCATCGGCCGGTTGGTCGGCACGACGATCACGTCGAGCTTGTAGATCTTGTCGAACTCGGCGGCCTCGGTCTCGGCGGTTCCCGTCATGCCGGCCAGCTTCTTGTACATGCGGAAGTAATTCTGGAAGGTGATGGTGGCCAGCGTCTGGTTTTCGCGCTCGATCTTGACGCCTTCCTTGGCTTCCACCGCCTGGTGCAAACCGTCGGACCAGCGCCGGCCCGGCATCAGGCGCCCGGTGAACTCGTCCACGATCACCACCTGGCCTTCCTGCACCACGTAGTCCTTGTCGCGGTGGAAGAGCACGTGCGCCTTCAGCGCCTGCTGCACGTGATGGTTGATCTCGATGTTGCCGGGGTCGTACAGGTTGTCCAGGCCCAATAGCTTTTCAACCTTGGACACGCCTTCCTCGGTCAAGCCGGCGGCCCGGTGCTTCTCTTCCACCGTGTAGTCGCCCGTGGTGTACTTTTCGCCCGGCTCCTTGCCCTCGATCACCTCGCCCCGCACCAGCTTCGGGATGATGCGGTTGATCTTGTAATACTTGTCGGTCGATTCCTCGCTCGGGCCGGAGATGATGAGCGGCGTGCGGGCCTCGTCGACCAGGATCGAGTCCACTTCGTCGACGATGGCGAACGGATGGCCGCGCTGCACACAGCCTTCCAGGCGGAACTTCATGTTGTCGCGAAGATAATCGAAGCCGAACTCGTTGTTGGTGCCGTAGGTGATGTCGCAGCCGTAGGCTGCCTTGCGCTCCTCGTCGTCCAGATCGTGAAGGATCACGCCGACGCTCATGCCCAGGAACTTGTACAGCCGGCCCATCCATTCCGAGTCGCGCCGCGCCAGGTAGTCGTTCACCGTTACCACGTGTACGCCCTCGCCGGTGAGGGCGTTGAGATACACGGGCAGCGTAGCGACCAGCGTCTTGCCTTCGCCGGTCTTCATTTCGGCGATCTTGCCCTGGTGCAAAACCATGCCGCCGATCAACTGTACGTCGAAGTGGCGCATGTTGAGCACGCGCCGGCCAGCCTCGCGGCAGACGGCGAAGGCCTCGATCTCCAGATCGTCGAGCGTGGCGCCTTGCGCCAGCCGCTCGCGGAACTCGACCGTCTTTTGGGCCAGCTCGGCGTCGCTGAGCGCCTCCATGGCCGGCTCGAGGGCGGAAATGGCCGCCACCGCCGGACGCATGCGCTTGATCACGCGGTCGTTGCGCGTGCCGAAAACCTTCGCCAGTGCCTTATCGATAAACATGAATTCCTCTCCTTTTCCTCCGCCCGCCTGTTCGCGTTTCGGGCCCGCCGGAGCCATGGCGGCATCCGGCCATACAAACGCCAGAACTCAAACCAGGACAGGAGGGGGACGGGAGGAGTAGGGATCGAGCGCGGGCGCCGAGGCGCGGGTTTCAGCGGCTGGGGCCGCCGCGGCCCGTGCTTTGAGAGGAGCCGGCGCGCAGGCCACCGTCTCCGGCAGACCCAGCACGCTGGCAAACAACAGCCGCACCGGGGAGCGTAGCGCCTGCCGGCGTCCCAGCGAAAGCCGGGCCAGCAGCCGCGCCCGCATGGCATGCGTAACCCGGGATGCTCCCGCTTGTTGCGAGCCCCAGGCCGGAGTTGCTTTGTGCGCCGCCTGGGCAACGCGGGCCTCGCCGGCCAGGCAAGCGGCGCAAATGGCCGCCACCAGCAGCATCAGCGAGCCGGCAGGGCTGCGCCCCGCCAGGGCGTTTCGATATGGAGTTTCAGGACGCAATGCTACTCGTTACCAGCATAGAAGCGTCCGGCCGGGGCTGTCAACGCGCCCCAGCCCTGTCAACGGTCAACGCGCGACCCGGCTGCGGGAAGGCAACCGCGCGGGCACTCCGGCGGGGCCTCGCGCAACCCGGAAGCGGCGCCGCGAGGCGCACGCCGTCCCGGAGCGGCCACCCGCCCCGCCCCGGCCGCGCGGGCCGCGCGAACGGGCTCGCCCCAGGAGCGGGATTGCCGCCCCCGGGAACTCTAGCGCCCCCGCTAAAACATGTACAGCGGCGTGCCCGGCGCGGGTGCTGCTGCTTCCTCTTCGGGCGCGCCCACCGGTTGCTCCTGCATCTCCTTGACGGGGCGGCAGAAGATTCCGGTGTCGGAGAGATAGATCTCCAGGTCGGCCGGACGCGGCAGGCTGCCCTGGATCACCGCCTCCGACAGCGGGTCCTCGATGTACTTCTGCAGCGCGCGCCGCAGCGGACGGGCGCCGTAGCTGCGGTCCACCAGCGTCTTCTCCAGGATGTATTTGGCGGCGTCTTCGTTCACCTGGATTTTGATCTGCTTCGTGGTCAGGTTGGAGTTGATCTGCCCCACCAGCAGCGCGATGATCTTCATCAGGTCGTCGTCGGTCAGCGAGGTGAACAGGATCACTTCATCCAGACGGTTGAGGAATTCCGGATTGAAGGCCCGCTTGACCTCCGACATCACCATGTCCTCCACCTTGGCCGGGATGCCTGTCAGCGAAGGCGCCGAAAAGCCCATCTGGCTTTTCTTGTCCAGGAAGCGCGCTCCCAGGTTCGACGTCATGATGATGATGGTGTTTTTGAAATCCACCGTGTTGCCGAGGCCGTCGGTCAATTGCCCGTCCTCAAAGACCTGGAGCAGGATGTTGTAGACGTCCGGATGGGCCTTCTCGATCTCGTCGAGAAGGATCACCGAGTAGGGGGCGCGCTTGACGCGCTCGGTCAACTGGCCGCCCTCCTCATAGCCGACATAGCCCGGAGGCGAGCCGATGAGCTTGGAGACCGAGTGCTTCTCCATGAACTCGGACATGTCGAAGCGGACCAGCGATTTCTCGCTCCCGAACAGGAATTCGGCCAGCGCGCGCGCCACTTCGGTTTTGCCGACGCCCGTTGGTCCGAGGAACAGGAACGAACCGGCCGGGCGCTTGGGCGATTTGAGGCCGGCGCGGGAGCGGCGGATGGCGCGCGACAGCGCCGAGATGGCCTTCTCCTGGCTGATCACCCGCTTGTGCAGCTCCTCTTCGATGCGCAGCAGCTTGGTGACTTCCTCTTCCTTGATCGCGGTCATGGGAACGCCGGTCCAGCGCGCCACCACGTCCTCGATGTCGTCCTTGGTGACGACTCCGGTCGAGGTGTCGTCCAGGTTGTACTTTTCGCGCAACTGCCGGAGGTTTTCGCGCTCCTTGCGCTCCTCGTCGGAGTAAAAGCGCGCCTTCTCGAACTCGTGATTCGCGATGGCGTTCTCCATGCGGTGAACGATGAACTTGATCCGCTTCTGGATGTCGGCCACCTCGCTCGGCAGCGTGGTCTGTTTCAGTTTGACGCGGGCGCCGGCTTCGTCGATGAGGTCGATGGCCTTGTCGGGCAGAAACCGGTCCGGGATGAAGCGCGTCGAGGCGTGGACGGCGCTCTCGATGGCTTCGTCGGTGTAGGCCACGGCGTGAAACTTTTCGTAGCGCTCCTTGATGCCGAACAGGATGCGCGTGGCGTCGGCCTCGCTCGGCGGCGGGACTTTCACGGCCTGGAAGCGGCGCTCGAGCGAGCGGTCTTTCTCAATCGATTTGCGGTATTCGCCCGGCGTGGTGGCGCCGATGCACTGGATCTCACCGCGCGACAGAGCCGGCTTCAGGATGTTGGCGGCGTCCAGCGACCCCTCGGCCGAGCCCGCGCCCACCAGCGTGTGCAGCTCGTCGATGAAGATGATGGCGTTCTGGTTCTCCATCAGCTCCTTCATGATCGTCTTGAGCCGCTCCTCGAACTGGCCGCGGTACTTGGTGCCGGCCACGATCAGCGACAGATCGAGCGCCAGGATGCGCTTGTCGGACAGGAACGACGGCACGTCGCCGTCGGCGATGCGCTGGGCCAGCCCTTCCACAATCGCCGTCTTGCCGACCCCCGGCTCGCCGATCAGCACCGGGTTGTTCTTGGTCCTCCGGCACAGGATCTGGACCACGCGCTCGAGCTCGAAGTCGCGCCCGATCAGAGGATCGAGCGAACCGTCGATGGCGGCCTGCGTCAGGTCCCGGCTGAACTCGCTCAGCAGCGAGCTTTCCTTGGGCCTGCTGGAGGTCATCTTCTCCGAAGACGACCGCTGAATTTCCTCGCGCACCTGCGAGATCCGCAGCCCGCGCTCGTGCAGAATCTCGGCCGCGAAGCACTTCTCTTCCCGCAACAGCCCGAGCAGCAGGTGCTCGGTGCCGATGTGCTTGTGGCTGAGCCGCTCGGCCTCCTCGGCTCCGTAAGCCAGCACGCGCTTGCACTCGTGGCTGAGGGGCAGGTCCACGGACGTGGAAACCTTCTCCCGGATCGTAGTGTGCGCCTCGATCTGCTTCCGTATGGATTCAATCGCGGCATGCGAGCGGAGGAACCGGTTGGCCAGCGCCTTGTCCTCCCGCAGCAGCCCCAGCAGAAGGTGCTCCGTCTCGATGTATGGGCTGCCGAACTGGCTGGCTTCATACCGCGCAAAGAAGATCACCCGCCGCGCCTTTTCCGTATAACGTTCAAACATATGACCCGCCGTATGTATTGGTTGCTGAACTCTGAAGAATCCCACCACCGGGCGCCCGCTCCACCAGAACGCCCTTGTCCAACTCCAGCACGCGGTCGCAGCGGCTGGCGAAGGCTAAATTGTGAGTGACGAATACCGAGGTAAGCGACCGGCTTGTATGCAGTCCGAGAAGAAGCTCAATGATCATTTCGCCGGTGCGGAAATCGAGGTTGCCGGTCGGCTCGTCGGCCAGCAGCACGGACGGATCGCCGCCCAGGGCGCGGGCAATGGCCACGCGCTGCTGCTCGCCTCCGGATAACTCCCCGACACGGTGCGTCGTCCGGCCGCCCAGGCCGACTTCCTCCAGCCGCGTCCGCGCCGCCGCCGCCGCTTCGGCCTGCTTGCGGCCCCGGATCAACAGCGGCATCATCACGTTCTCCAACGCGGTGAACTCCGGCAGCAGCGAGTGATTCTGCCAGACAAATCCAATCTCCCGGTTGCGGAACCCGGCCAGCTCGGAATCCGGCAGCTCGGCCAGTTCTTTATCCCCGAAGTATAGCCGACCCCCGGAAGAACTGTCCAGACCGCCGAGCAGGTACAGCAGCGTGCTCTTGCCCGCTCCGGACTGGCCCACCAGCGCCAGCCGCTCGCCGCGCCGCACCTCGAAGTCGAGGCCCGAAAACACCTCCACCGTCATGCCCGCGCCCGAAACATAGCGCCGGCTCAATCCAACCGCCCGAAAGACGGCGTCCGATCCCGCTCCCCCAGCGCTCATGCTCACCTATTCACTAACCTATCATGCCCGCCGCCGCCGCTACTGCGAGCCGCGCGACAGCAGCATCACCTTCACGGTGTGGAACATGATGTACATATCCATGGAGAACGCCAGGTTCTTGATGTAGTACAGATCGTACTCCAGCTTCACGATGGTGTCCTCGAGCGTGTCGCCGTATTTGTGGTTGATCTGCGCCCAGCCGGTGATGCCCGGCTTCACGCAGAACCGCTGCCGGTAATAAGGAATCTGCTCGCTCAATACTTCGACGAATTCCGGCCGCTCCGGCCTCGGCCCGACGATCGACATCTCCCCGCGCAGGACGTTGAACAACTGCGGCAGCTCGTCCAGCCGCAGCTTCCGGATGAGCCGGCCGACGGGCGTGATGCGCGGATCGTCCCTGGTGGCCCAGACCGCGCCGGTCGCCGCCTCGGCGTCCCGGTACATCGAGCGGAATTTGTACAGCGTGAAGATCTCGCCATTACGGCCGACCCTGTTCTGGCGGAACAGCACCGGACCGGCCGAGCTCACCCTCACCACGACAGCGGTCAACGCCATCACCGGCAACAGCAGGATGGCCCCGGCCAGCGCGATCGCGAAATTGTAAAGCGACTGAAAGGCGACCCGGTTCGCCCGCGGGCCCAGCTCGGCCGAGAAGATCAACTGCGACGGCCGCAGGCTCTGCGTCGGCACGCGGCCGAAAGTGGCCTCGTACAGCGCCGGCGCCTCCTCGATCGGAATGCCGGAAAACCGCAGGTCCAGCAGATCCTGTACCGGCATCGCCCCGCGGCGCTCCGACATGCTGACCACGATCCGGTCCGGCTTCACCTCGTGCGCCACGTCCCGAAGCTGGCTTACCTCGCCGAGCCGCCGCAGCGGGTCCGGCCCCGGTTCGCGCCCGCCCTCGTTGGCCAGATAGCCGACGGCTTCCAGCCCCATCTCGGGCCGCTCGATAATCCGGTCGTAAATCTCGCCCGCCAGCGGCGACCAGCCCAGAAACAGCACCCGGCTCCGCCGCAGCGCCCGCAGCACCAGCACCTCGTACAACACCCGCCAGCCGGGCACCAGCACCAGCATCAGCCCGCTGCCGATGATCATGATCCATTTGGGCAGCGTAAACTCGCTCAAATGCAGATACGTCAGCAGCGCCTGGATCATGAACGAAAGCCCCAACACCAGGCAGAACTGCTGCACCAGCAGCACCTTGCTCTGGATCCGGAACTTCCAGTACAGGTCGTGAAAATAGATGCCGAACATCACGCACCCGCCCACGATCGCGATGCGCAGCAGGCCCCGGTCGTCCAGCAAAAACACTTCCGGATCTGTGCCCGGAATCAAAAACACCGCCAGCACGTAGCTGAATAGAATGAGGATCGCCTCCGACACCAGGAGGCCGATCACACTGGCTGGAATAAAGACACGAAACAGCCGGATCATTTAGCCGGAAATGCCCCTTCCCGCGACTCTAACACAGTCTCTCAAATCACTTATCGGGCGAATTTTCCCCCTCTGCGTGAAACGCTTGAGACGGCTTGACTTGAGCGGCCCCCCGGCCGGCGCTGCCTGGGCCGGCTTTTCCCCGGCTTGCCCCTCCAGAAAACCGGCGACGCGTTTCGCCAACCGGAATCGCATGAACGGTTACCCCCCTTGCCGGCCGCGGCCAACACCACCTACCTCACAGAACGGGCGGCCGGAACCAGCCCGCCAAACTCCCGGAGACCGGACTAGCTTGCCCCGCCGCGGCACCGCCTCTCCTCGGGCGGATCGGATCCGCGTGACGCCGAGACCGAATCTTCCAGCAGCGCGGTGGGAAACACAAATTCACGCTACACCGCCTAGGTAAGTTCCAATACCGTAAGAGCACTCCGGAACGCCCAGATCCGCGTGATCTTCTCGTGATCTTCTCGGCCTTGACACATCATCGACCTTCGTCTAAAGTGTTAATGGAATTTGTACGTGGGACCGCTCAACGTCGCAAAAGGGGCTCAAGGCCTTGAAGAATATCCTAGCTACCGTCTCACTCACCTGGGCGCTCTCTGCAAGCGCGGCAATTTCTCCTAACACAAGCCTACAAGCGAACTTAGGGCCCATCCCGTTTGACCGTTATACCTCAGCAAACTACGATAGCATCTACGGCACGGCGATCGTCGGGAGCTGCTCCACGAGTTCGACCATCCGCCAATGTTTTCAGCAGCAGTTCAGCAGCCTTCATTCTCAAGGTGCTCAGGGCGTCAGATTTATGTTCAGCTTCTGCGGCGGTTACAGAAGCACTGCCCTGCTCAATTGCGGTACAGGGTACAATTCGGCCTCGCTTAGTCAGGCCTGGGTTGCAAATCTCGATCTGTTTTTGCAAGATATCGCGAGCGCCGGACTGACTCAGATAACGCCGACACCAGGGTTTTGGGCCGCGTATGACGGGAACATCCCTTATTGTGCGGACGGTACTTATACTTGCGGAGAATATAACGGGGATTATAATTTCATAGTTAACTCCAAGGAGCCATCTCTGAACGACGGCGTGCTTTGGCAGCAAATTCCGAATTCATGCGACGAACCGACACCTGCCGGAAATAGGCCTCCAGGCGATACGTCGATTCCGGTATTTTGGTGGCCTGCGGCTCCATTTCCAGTTAGGGTTTGGCCGACTCCGCAGGAGCAACAGCAGGGTGTCTACGTTGGTCCATGGAGGGCATACTACAATCAGTCCTACAACTGCGCTCCAAAGAGTCCCAATTTTGTGGGGTGGCAAAATATTTACAATGTGATAAATGCAGTCATTACCGGCGCCCATCAGCGCGGACTGACAGTACATGAGATAGACGTCGATAACGAAGCCGACTTCGCAGTGAATACGGTACTTCTACGGCTGGTCAACGATAACAAGCAGGGAGACACAGGGCAACCCTATATCTTGGACGCACTGAACTACTATATGGGGCAGTCCGGCTACCCGTCTCTGCACGCCACCTACTCGGCGGCGCAGTATCAGACGATCAACGCGTACGACTGCGGCTCGTGGTACGGCGATTCCGCTCGAGTGTTTCGGCTTTCCGCGGTTATCGCTGGTGTGGGCGGAGGCAAAGTGGGTCTCTCGTCGACCACGGCGACGAACGGGCTCTATTGTTCAACGTTGGTTCCTGCGGACGCCGTCTCTCAGAGTCGGTATTATTCGCAAGCGACAATCCTGGACGTGCACATCTATAACGTGAACGGGTCGCAGGACGCTTCAGTGGACTTCAACGATGTGAAAACGTTGATCAATAGCTACGGACCAAAGGGATGGCGTGGTTCCAATCCCAATATTTACGGAGCGGAGGTAATGCTGGGCGAAACGCATAGCGGCACAACCGCGCCGTCCTTTTTCGCCAAGACGATCTGCGGAACGTCCGCGACCGTGTCCTGCGAGTGTTACGCGGGTCCGGCACAATTGCCTGGGTACATGATAAATGGCTTCAACGAAAGCGCCCTGGCATCAAGTAATACAACGGTCTTTAGGCCGTGGCTGAATATGGCTTTCGTACCGGCGTGCTACCCCCAGCCGACGGTGTTCAATCCTCCGTACGCGCCGACTCCGTAGGCGGTTCGAATGGGGCGCAACAGTCACACACGAGAGCAAACGTCATGAAAAATATGCTACTAATGGCCTCCTTGGTCACGAGCGTAGTGGCCGCGTCGCCCGCTGCGGCCTCGGCCGCTGAGGCCGTGGTCACAGGCCGCGTCAGGGACTCTGCCACCGGATCTCCGATAAGCGGTGCGACTGTTATGTATTGGAAGCAGCCGCGTCTGTCGCCATCTTTTGCTGGAGGTGGAAAGGCGGCTTTTCGCAACGAGACTGTCCCCTTCGACACCAGCGTAGCCGGATCGACGGTGACTGCCGAACTGAGCGGCGCCTTTTCGCTGAGCCTGTCAGTACCTGGAGTCTACCTTGCCTGCGCCGTGGATCGAAGTGGAGTCTATCTAGGCACTTGCAGGTGGGGCGGGCCCGTGACAATCGCTGCTCAGGAGAATGGTCGAAAGGAAATCGATTTTGTTCTATCTGCCGCAGGCCACGTTCGGGTTCACCTGAAGGACCCGAAGGCGTTGTTGCCGACCGACGATCCAAGGGGACCGCGTCGCCTGGTTATTGGGATAATAACGCCTGAAGGAGCGTTCTACGACGCAGACTCGACAGCGAGCGAGAGTGGCGGCCGAGTCTACGAAATGCTTGTCCCACTTGATACTCCGCTCCGCCTGTCGCTATTCACCCGGGACTTTCTTCTCGCAGACGCTAGCAATAGGGCGATTAGCGGTACCGATCTGCTAATTCCGATTCAGATCGCCGCGCCGACATCAGTCGCCCGCGACGCTGCGCCTGGCGCCAATCTGGACATTACGTTTAGCGTCACTGGGCGCGCTGCCACTTCTCGGTAGGATTGACTGGCCCGGTGAACGAAAGCTTAAACACTTTAGACGGCTTCCGTCTTCGGGGCAAGCAGTTCTGCGAAGCCCTCCGCACAGTGAAGGCGCGGGTCGAGATCCCGGATTATGGCTGGTACCCTTACGATTCGCTTGCCCTCCTTCCTGAAATCGCCGGCCTGCTCAAGGGCGACCTTCCCGAAATTTGGGACCTCGCCCTGGAGCATGGGGCGCTCGACCTTGGATGCGGCGATGGAGATTTTGGCGCGCTGCTGGCGTCGCAGGGCGTGTCAACTGACGCGGTTGACCACGCAGAAACAAACTTCAACCAAATGCGTGGCGTACAGGCGCTGCAGTCGCTCTTTGCGCCACTCCTGAGATGCTACGACATAGACGTCGACTCCCAGTTTGACCTTCCCCGCGAGCAGTACGGGCTCGTGGCGTTTCTCGGAACCCTGTACCATGTCAGGAATCCATTTTATGTGTTGGAAAAGCTTGCCGCCGCCGGTTACTACTGCCTGTTAAGCACGCGCATTGCGCAGGTGACCGCTGCCTCCGGCGTTAGGATTGAGTCGGAGCCGGTGGCTTATCTGCTTGACCCTCGCGAGATCAACAACGACTCGACAAACTTCTGGGTTTTTTCGGAGGCCGGGCTGCTGCGTTTGTTGCACCGGTCAGGCTGGGTCGTCCGAGCGAGCGCAAGGCTGGGTTGCCTCACGGACTCGAATCCCGTGGCGCCCGATAGAGATGAGCGCATAGTTTTGCTTCTTCGGAGCCGGAAGAAATTT
>DAIDHC010000193.1 GCA_027452065.1 Bryobacterales bacterium | reverse complement strand
TGTAGGATTGTGGTAAGGCCGATTTATGTGTTCGTTTGACCATGGCCGCTCACCTGCGTGTCCCCGCGGGTTCACCTCCGCCGTAGTTTCTCCCGGTGCTGCCGTGCTGGTTCTTATGCTGGAGGCCATAGAATTAAGGTGGCAGTGACTTCCCGGGTCAAGCGTCAGGTGCGCGTCCAGTTCCTTCTGGGACTCGGTCTCGTGCTTTCCCTCACCGTCTTCGCCGCCTGGAGCCTGATGCAGTGGCGCGATGACGTCGCCTCCATCGCCCACGACCGCGAGGTTCTCGCCCTGGTCCACGATGCTCTCTCCGGCGCCGAGGCCGCCGAGACCGGCCAGCGCGGCTTCCTCCTCACCGGCAACGCCGACTACCTCTCCGACTACACCGCCGGTGTCCAGGATACCCGGCGCGCCATGGCCGCCCTCCGCCGCATCACCCGCTCCAACAGCGCCCGCATTCCTTTCCTCAACGCGCTCGACGCTCAGGTCGACGAACGCTTCGCCGAACTCGCCCAAACCATCGATATCCGCCGCACCCGCGGCCCGGCCGCCGCGCTGGCCGTCGTCGTCGCGGGCTCCGGAAAGCGCGCCATGGACAAAGTCCGCGGTACGATCGCCCGCATCCAATTCCTCGATCAGCAAGCCCTCGACGCCCGCGTTGCCGAGCAGCAGCTCATATCCGCCATCACTCTCACCTGCCTCATCCTGGGCGCCATCGTTTCCGCCGTCATGGGCTTCTTCGCCCTCGGCAGCATCCAGCGCTCCCTCGACCAGACTTCCGACCTCTATGCCCGCCTTCAAGAATCCCGGCGCGAGCTCGAGGAGAAAAATTCGCTTCTCGAAGCCCGCAATGCCGAAATCATCGCCGCCGCCGAGGCCAAGAGCCGGTTCCTCGCCAGTATGAGTCACGAGATCCGCACCCCACTGCACACCATCATCGGCTTTTCTGAGCTCCTCGCCGAGCAGTCCAGCGGCCCGCTCAACGACCGCCAGCTCCACTTCATCTCCCTCGTCCACCGCGACGCCGAACATCTGCTCGCCCTCATCAACGACATGCTCGATTTGAGCCGCGTCGAGGCCGGCCGCGCCGAGCTTCAAGTCGAAAGCTTCGACGTCGCCTCCGCCGTCTCCGAAGTCATCACCGCCGTCGGAGCGGGCGGCCGCAAAGCCCTCGCCATCGAGTCCCGCGTCCCGCCCACGCTCGTCATCGACGCCGACCGCCGCCGCTTCAAACAGGTCATCTATAATCTCGTCGGAAACGCAGTGAAGTTTACCCCGGAAGGCGGCAGCGTCGTCGTCGAGGCCTCCGCCCGCTACGATTGCGTCGAGGTCTCGGTTGTCGACAGTGGCGCCGGCATTCCCAAGGAGGAGCAAAACGTCCTGTTCGAGCCTTTCTACCGCTCTGCTTCCGCCGGCCAGAATGAGGGTACCGGCCTCGGCCTTGCGATTTCGCGCCGCCTTGTCGAGCAACACGGCGGCCGCATCTGGCTCGACAGTGAACCCGGCTGCGGCGCCCGTTTCTCGTTCACTATGCCCGCCGCCGCCCCCCGCGAAAACGCCCGCGCCGCGCCCTGAGGCGTCAGTTGCCTCGCCGGGGCACCTCGCCCGGCCGTCGGCATCGTCGGGGCGCGTCCGGCCAATCCGTTCAATTCCTTCCCCGAGGCGCGCATTTCGACTCCGAACCCACGGCGAGCAAGTGGGAAATGCATTGCGCATTCCCGCCCGCCCTCCTTCCCGAATTACGAATTCAACATCGCGTAATGCTTTAGGTAAATCAATATAAACATAAGCAAATAAAAGATTTGTTATTGTGTTCGATGGGCCGCTCAACCTTGGAATGACGATTGCATGTTCGTTATGGATTGACTCCTTTGGCGACCCTTCGTGTACCTTCGGATTCCTCCACCGTCCCTTCGCCCGGCATCGTAGGCCGAACAAGGGATGCGGGGCTTGCGAAGAAGACGGCGAGCATGGCGATCCTCCTGGCCGCTCTGGTCTTGTTCTACGGGCCCACTCTCTACCGGCTTGTCCAGGACTGGGTGTCCGACTCGGAGTACACCATCAATTTTCTCCTTCCCGCGCTCTCCTCCTGGCTTTTGTGGCGCGAACGGAGGCATCTGGCCGCGCTTGGCGGGAGGCCTTCCTGGCTGGGACTTGCCGGGCTATTGCTGGCCGTCGCGCTTCACCTGACCGGGACGCTGGCCGCCGAGTTTTATTCCGCCCGCGTCTCGTTTGTTCTCGCACTGGCCGCCTTGATTCTGTATCTGGCCGGTTGGCCGGTGCTCAAGTCCGTTGTCGTTCCCCTCATCCTGTTGCTCCTTACGATTCCCATTCCGGCGATTGTCTACACTTTGGCCGCGCTGCCACTTGAATCCTGGGCCGCGCGCCTGGCAGTCTGGGCAATGTCGATGGCCGGTGTGACGGTTCTTCTGCAAGGGAATCTCCTTCTTTTTCCTTCCGCCACGCTGGAGGTGGATCAGATCTGCGGCGGCATGCGCGGGGCCGTCGCTCTGGTTGGCTTCGCCGTAGCTCTCGGCTCACTCACTCGCCAGAGCCGCTGGATTCGCTTGAGCCTTGTGCTCGCCTGCTTGCCTATCGCCGTGCTCAGCAGCGCGCTCCGTCTTTGCGCCGCCGGATTCGCCGCAGCCTCCTTCGGTTACGCATGGCCGGCTGGTCATGTTGGCCCAGGCCTTGGCGCGGCTGCTTTCGCCATCGCGGCCGCACTGATAATCCTCACCCAAAACGCGCTGCGCAGGTTCGTTGGCCGGCGGACGGCAGACGGTGTTTCCTAACCCCATGCTCTCCCGAGCCATCCTCGCCGCCGCCGTTCTCACCGCCGGAACGTTTGGCTCTCATCTCCTTCAGTCCAGTGCGATACGTCCGCCGCTCCAAAGTCTGGCCAGTTTCCCCGCCTCCGTCGGCTCCTGGCGGGGTGCCGATGTCCAACTCGACACTTCGCTCATCGAGACCCTCCGGGCTGACGATATCCTCAACCGCGACTATGCGCGGAGCGCCTCGGCCGATTCCGTTGAACTATTTGTCGCCTATTACGGAGGGCAACGTTGGGACAACGCCATCCATTCTCCCAAGAACTGCATTCCGGAGACCGGCTGGGAACCTCTCCTGGCGCGTCGTATTCCCGTGAGCTTGGCTGCGCACCGGCGTGACGCCATCAGCGAGTACCTCATTGCACGGGGCCCCGACCGGCGCCTGGTTCTTTACTGGTATCAGGCGCAGGGCCGCGTTGCTGCCGGGGAGTTCGAAGCCCGCTTCCGTCTCCTCCAAAACGCTCTGATCCGGCGCCGGACCGACGGCGCAGTGGTGCGCCTCACCACTTCCGCATGGGATGGAGAAGCGGCCGCCAGGGCCCGCGCGATCGGTCTCGCGCAAGCCATCTATCCTTTGCTCTGCAACTATCTGCCCGACTGAACAACGGAGCCAATGACAGGAATGACCCAGCTTCCGGTACGTCTCATCACGACGCTCCGGATCGAATTCCCTTCACTACACGGTGATACTGGCGGACGATGCCTCAGCGCGGGGGACAACCCGGGCATGCAAGCTTTGCTTCTACCAAGCGTGGCCGGCTCCCGACGCTTCGGCCCATTACGCGCGCTCCCGGGCTGGGCGCCATTGCCAGCGGCACTCCCGTCCGTGCCGGATGTCCCCTCGGTCCCGTCCGCCCGGCGGCGGCGATACTGCGGCACGCATGCAAGGCGGCTCGGATGAGACCCGGCGAATGTCTCTTAGGCGTCGCGGCCGTCGCCATCGCCGCCCTGAACCTGTTCGGCATGTTCCCCCGGCAGCGCTGGGCGTTGCTGGCCGCAACCGTCCCGGTGACGGCCGCTGTCGTTCAGTGGTCAATCGAGTCGCCCCGCTGGCACCTGGCCCCACTCTACGCCGCTTCGTTCGCAATCCTTGTTGCCGGCGTTTTCTACAAGCCTGACCTTTCGCGCCCGATCATTCTAGGCGCGCTCGTCTCCGCCTTGGCCGGCATGGGGCTTGCGTGGATCTTTCCCGTTTTTGAATTTCCTCATCCATCCGGTCCTTACGACATCGGCATCGTGTCCCTGCACGCCGTGGACCCGAACCGCAGCGAGAATCATACCGGCGGCAGCGGCCACCGCGAGATCATGCTTCACGTCTGGTACCCGGCCGCAGCCAGCACGATCCCTCCAGCGCCTTACGCCCCGCGCGATTCCTCGCCGTTCCGCCTCTTCGCGCAACTCCCGCTGGTGAAGACCCACGCACACCCCGATGCGCCGGCCGCGACTTCGGGCGCAAACTGGCCCGTGCTCCTCTTTTCCTCCTCCTGGCATGGCGACTTCTATTCCAATACGGCCCAAGTGGAGGAACTGGTCAGCCAGGGCTTCGTCGTCGCTGCGATCGATCATCCTTACGGCAGCGGCATGACAAGGTTTCCCGATGGCCGCGCCATTCCTGCCGAGCCAATGGTGTTCTGGGATCTGGCGAGCGACGAGAAGCTGGCGGCGTCGATTGTTGGGAATGAGAGGGAAATCAACGTTCGCGCCGGCGACTTCAGCCTTGCGCTCGACTTTCTCACCCAGGTGAACTCCGGCCGGCCTCAGGTCCCCTTCTCGGGCCGCCTGGATCTCACTCGCATCGGTGCCTTCGGGTTCTCGTTCGGCGGGGCGGTCGCCGCCGAGGCCTGCCGCCGTGATTCCCGTTTCAAGGCCGGTATCGATATGGGAGGATCACTTTTCGGCGAAGTAGCCACCGCGGGTGTTCGATGTCCGTTCCTCTTCATGGACGATAACACCTCGGTGCCACTGCCACAGCTTCCGCGAAACCCGATCAAACGCCGATATCAGGGACTGGTGCGGAGGGATCAGCGGATTGAAGAGCTATTCCTGCAGCGGCCGGACGCATTTCGAATCATGCTACTCAACTCCGAGCATCTGAATTTCAGCGACACGCCGTCCTATAGCCGGCTGCGGTTCGTCACCGGCGCGGGCGCGATCGATCCCCACCGCGCCACTCAGATTATTAATGCCTACGCCTTGGCCTTCTTCCGCGCCTACTTGCTGGGCGTCCCCGAGCCGTTGTTGAGTGGACCTTCCACTGCGTTCCCCGAGGTTCGCTTCTCGCGAGGCCCTGCCTCGCCGCCTCGCTCGGCCCGGCTCAGACACATGCCGGTGTAGGTCCGGACGAGCCGCTCCGGATGGAAAGGGATGGAGCAACTGAAATCGGCATTCTCCCACCGGTCCACTACCGTGTATCCGAGCGCCGCGAGGCCCTCCACGAACTCGTCCTCGTTTTGGATCCCGTATGGACACACTGCCGGACCCAGGTTCAGCAGCGTGTAAAAGGTCGGAAGCTTCGTCAACGGCGTACGGTTTATGATGATGTGCTGAGGAAGCTCCTCTAACCCGCTCAACATCATGCTCAGCGGCGTTTCAATCATCTGGACAACGCCGGAGGCCAGCAGCACGGTGGCGCCCGAGGCCTCGGTGAAGTCGTCCGTGAATTCGAGCCCGGGAGCTGTGTTTACCTCGATTGCCGCCTTCGCCAGAGTAATCACCGCGGGAACATCGTAGCTCACCCATCGCCGCCCTTCCGGAGTTCCCAGAAACCGGCGAAAGGCAAAATAGGACAGTCCGATGTTGCCCCCCAGGTCGAAGAGTCTTCCCCGATCGCCCAACAGTTGCGAAAGCCAAAATATTACCGGGTAGTCGCTGGGCCAGACGCGGCCGCGTTCGCCCTGGTACCGACCCGCCATTTTGGGATGATCGTGGCTGTTGGGAAATCCTTCGGGCACTTCGCGCAGCGCTTCGGGAAAACTCGAGAACACACCGTGGAAGAGCTTTTGATTCGAGCTCTCCCGAAAAAAGTGGGACGAGTACTCGAATCGATGCCAGGTCCGCAGAGGAGGAAACTTGTTTTCAATCGTCTCCACCAGGGATCGAACCGCGTCCGACCGGAAAAGGTTCCCTAAGGATTGCAATAATGCCTCCCAGCAAGCGTGTTACGTTGTGAGCCGAATGCTTTTCATGACATGCGGCGGATATAGCTGCGGCGCCGAACTCGGCTGTGCCGGGCGCCCCTCGACCTCGCTCCCGGCTCCTATTCCGGTGCCCGACGGCTGCGCCTCCAGCGTCTGCCGAAGCTTCACTGCCAGCACCTGAACATGCGGTTCCGCCGTCATATCCATGTGGTCGCCGGGCACTTCGTGCACTTCCACCGAGTCGGCAAGCCGGCCCCAGCCCATCAGCAGGTCGGTGCGCTTATCGGTTCCGGTTCGCACGGTACGGAACAAGGTCAGTTTTCCGGGGAGCGCGTTGGGCACGTAGCGTCTGGCGGCGTGGCGGTTTACGTCTTCGATCGTGGCGCACCATTGCGGAATCGGGAGGTGCAGGAACTCATGCAGACGGAACAGGGAGTCCGTCACACGCGAGCGCAGGCCGCGCGTCAGATACGCGACGCGCTCCGGACCCCGGACCATGTTGCCCATCCGCTCCCGGAATCGACGCCAGCGGTCGGCCGCCGTCCTCGGACTCCGCGCCTGTTTGTTGTAATTCCATTCGGGCGCGTCCAGAAGCGCCACCAAGCCTGCAGGCTCGCCTTCGCGAGCCAGTTGCGAGGCCATTTCAAAGGTCACCAGCCCGCCGAACGAGTAACCCGCAATGTGATATGGACCCATCGGCTGCTCGCGCCGGATTTCCCGTATGTAATGCGCAGCCATCTCCTCGAGCGTCGTCAGGAACGCGCCCTTACCGTCCAATCCCGGCGGTTGAAGCGCGAACACCGGCTGATCTCCGCCCAGTCTGCGTGCCAGATCGCGAAACCTCACTACGTTTCCGCCTAAGCCAGAGATGATGTACAGCGGCGGACGCGAGCCTCCTCGCTGCACCTCGACCAGCGATGACCACTTCGGCGTCCACTCCTCACGAAGGATTTCGGCCAACTGCTCAATCGTCGGAGCATGGAAGAGCGTCGAAAGCGGCAGCCGCTTGCCCCAATGCCTCTCGATTGCTTTGAACAACCGCACTGCCGCCAGGGACGTTCCTCCCAGATCGAAGAAGCTGTCTCGCACCCCAGGCGTCGCAATGCTGAACAACTCTTGCCAGATTTCGGCGAGACGCGCTTCCACAGCGTCCCGCGGCGCCATCCCCTCCTTGCTGGCGCCCGCCGCCGCGTGGCGGGCAAGCAAATCGTCGCGGTCCGGCCGGCCGTCGGCCATCCGGGGAATTGATTCTACAATCGTGACGCGAACCTCGGCTGACCGGCCCAGCCGCTCCTCGGCAATAGCCTTTATTTGGCGCTTCAGAGCCTCGGCGCGAGATCCTGCGTCGCCCGGCCGCTGCCCGGCCACCTCCACCGCGACGACGATCTGGGGCCGCTGGCGGTCATCATGAACTGGAAGTACGCAGGCCGATTGCACCACGGGATGGCGCTCCACGAAAGCTTCCAGGGTTGCCGAACTCACCCGGAATCCGCCCAGGTTCAAGTGCCCGTTCTCGGGCCCCAGTATCTGGATTCCGGTACCCCGCGGGATCGCTCTGTCGCCCGTCCGCAGCCAACCTCCGCCTTGGTCTGCCGCCCCATCGACGGCCGCTCCTCCCAAGCACAACTCGCCCGGTATGCCCGTCGGGGCGGGTCGCCCGTAACGGTCCAGAACCCGGGTTTGAACGTTGGCCGCGGTTCTCGACAAGATGCCCGACCATGAGCCCGGGATTCCCGGCGCCCACTCCGCATCCTCCACCGCCACCGCGGATCCGGCCTCGGCCGTGCCATAAACTCCGATCCATTTGTGGCCGGTTCCCGCGATCTGCCGCCAGGCCGACAATGCCGGTCCGGGCGCAGAGACTCCGTGAACGGCGACGATACGCGTTCCAACTAAGGGCAAGGGCCGATTCAGACAGATCAACTCGCGCCACCACGACGCGGGCAGTGCGAGAACTTCCGCATGCTGAGCTGCCGCCCAGGACACCGAACCGGCGTCGCTAGCCTTACCGCCGGTCAATACCGTGCATCCCGATGCCAATGCCGCAAGATACTCATCGCTTCGAAACCTCAACCCAAGCAGCGCCACCCGCTGTGACGCCCGGAAGCCCAGGATCTCGATCACGTTCTCCATTTGCGCAAGCAGGGCCCCGATCGAGATCGCTACCGGCCGGCCCTCCCGGCGCGGGGTGATCCGTATCTCCGCCCGGGTATCGGCCCCCGCTTCGCTCGGCAGCCGGGCGGTTCCCGTCCCCTGCCATGCCGGCAAACACTCGATTCCCGCCGCCCTGAGCCGTGCTGCTGCCTTGTGGTCGGCGATCGCGTACGCCATCCCTGCCTCGCGCAGCCGCTCCAGCAGATCTTTCTCCTGATCGCGGCCCGTGACGGCGGCGAACGGCACGCCCACATCCAACGCTCCCAGCACCGCCGCGGTCATGACGATGGGATCCTCCACACAGAGGCCAATCACACAGGACTTCTCGGCTTCCAGGCTGCTGAACTGCGCACCGAACCGTTCGGCCATCTCCCCTAGCTCGCCGTAGCTCACGCTCCGCTGCGGGCTGATGATCGCCGGCTCATCCGGGCGTTGTTCCACCGCCGTCCAGAATCCTTCGGTGGGATCCCGCCACGGCGGCCTGTGCAACACCTCCGTCTTCGGAAGTACTGCGGGAACTTCACCCTCGAGAGGAAGCTTCCCGATCGGAAGTTCCATGTCGTGCTCTACCGAGTCCACGATAGAGCGCAGGTGCCGGAGCGCCCGTCGCATCCGCGCCGCATCGAATAAGCCCGGCTTGAACTCCAGCCGCATCACTACTCCTTCCGGCCGTTCCAGGAGCCCCAGGCTCAAATCGAACGGAGTCCCCGGACTCACCGATACCAGCGGCGTCCAGAGCGAGCCTCCCACCTCCATCGGTTGGAGAAATGCGACCTGATACAGAAAGTAAATCTGAAAGAGCGGATTGCGTCCGCGAACCTGTCCTGGCTTCAACTCCGCCGCCAAGCGCTCAAACGGCAGGTCCTTGTGCGAAAGGGCCCCCAACGTCGCCTCGCGAACGCGCCCGAGGGCCTCGCGGAACGTCGGCGCTCCGGACAGGTCCACCCTCAGGCTGATCGGGTAAGAAAACAGGCCGATCACGTTCTCCGTTTCGGGGTTCCGCCCCGCTACGGGCGAACCGGCCAGCAGGTCTTCCGCTCCGGTGTACTGGTGCAGCAAAACCATCCAGGCTGTCAAAAACAGCATGAACGGCGTCGCTTCTTCGCGCCGGCACAGCTCTTTCAATCTCACTAATTGCTCTGCCGGAAGAACCGTCGTCTCTACATTGCCCGGCGCGGTCAGTCCGGGTTCCGGCGGCCGGTCCGCCGGCAGATCGAGGACCGGCAGACTTCCCGCCAGCGTCGTCCGCCAATATTCCAGGTCGTCCTCAAAACGCGCCTCATTCAGCCAGTCCTGCTGCCAGCACGCAAAATCAGCAAACTGAATCGGCAGTGCCTCGAGTCCCGCTTCTTTGCCTGTCACCGCGGCCCGGTAAAGCGCCGCCAATTCCCGGGCGAAGATCCCGCTCGACCATCCGTCGCACAGAATGTGCGGCATTGTCACCAGCAGAATCGACTCTTC
>DAIDHC010000192.1 GCA_027452065.1 Bryobacterales bacterium | reverse complement strand
CTCCGCCGGCGGCGCCCGCGTCGGCCTCGATGCCGGCGGCGCCGTCGCTGGCTTCGCTGAAGATGCCGCAGGCCCCGGCGATGCCCGCGATTCCGGCCGCGCCAGCGGTACTGGGCGCGCCGGCGGCGCCGGCGGCGGCCGGGATTCCGGGCGTGCCGAAGATCCCGCAGTTGCCGAAGCTGCCGGGGCTGCCGCAGTTGCCGAAGCTGCCGAATTCGCCGTCGCTGCCGAAGCTGCCGGCCGGGCCTTCGGCGGGAAATCCTCCGCCGGCGGGGGCTGAGGCTCCCTCGGCGCCGGGCGCGCCTTCCCTGCACCAGATGCCCGCGCCGCCTGCTGCGTCGCTGCCGAAATTGCCGGCGATGCCGGGCGCGTCGCTGCCAAAAGCGCCGTCGCTGCCGGGCGCTCCCGCGATGCCAAAAGCGCCGTCGCTGCCGGGCGCGCCGGAGTTGCCGAAGCAGTTTACTTCGCTCGGGAACGCGCTGCCGAAGCTGCCGCAGATTCCGAAACTGCCGCAGTTGCCGAAGCTGCCGAATTCGCCGTCGCTGCCGAAGGTGCCGCCCGGGCCTTCGGCGGGGAACCCTCCGCCGGCGGCGGGGCTGAAGCCGCCGGATCTGAAGCCGCCGGATCTGAAGGCTCCGGACCTAAAGCCGCCGGACTTGAAAGCGCCGGAGTTGAAAGCGCCGGCCGCGCCGCAGGTGAAGGCGCCGCAATTGAAACCGCCGAAGCTGCCGAAGCTCGCCAAGATCCAGATGCCGAAGCTGCCGGCGGCGCCGGGCGTGAAGGCGCCGGGTCCGAAGACGGTGGAGATCTGGACGCACAAGGATCTGCACGTGCCGGTGCTGACCAAGACGGTGGGACCGCAGGGAACGCAGGTGGAGAAGCTGTCGCAGGTGCAGCCGGGCGAGCCGCCGGCGTCGCTGTTCCGCGTGCCGCCGGGCTACAAGGTGACGCCGCCGCCGAGCTTTGCCGCGCCACCGAAGATCCAGCCGCCGAAGCTCGCCATGCCGAAGATTCAGAAACCGAAGCTGACGATACCGAAGCTGGAGATGCCGAAGCTGGAGATGCCGAAGCTGCCAGGATAAAAAAAGAGGGCCGCAGTCCCCGGGGTTGGGGGAGCGGCCCATTTGACAGCGTGCCAAGAACGGCGATTTAGATGTCGTAGTAGAGGGCGAACTCGTAGGGGTGCGGGCGGAGGCGGACGGCGTCGGCCTCATTCTTGCGCTTGTACTCGATGAAGGCCTCGAGCAGCTCTTCGGTGAAGACGTCGCCTTTGAGGAGGAAGTCGTGGTCGTCCTCGAGGCACTTGAGGGCTTCGTCGAGAGAGGCGGGCATGGAGGGGACGCTCTTCATCTCCTCGGGGGACAGATCGTAGATGTCCTTGTCGAGGGATTCGCCGGGATCGATTTTATTGAGCACGCCGTCGAGGCCGGCCATGAGCATGGCGCCGAAGGCGAGGTAGGGGTTGGCGGAAGGATCGGGCGGGCGGAACTCGACGCGCTTGGCTTTGGGGCTGGCCGAGTACATGGGGATGCGGCAGGCGGCGGAGCGGTTGCGGCGCGAGTAGGCGAGGTTGACGGGGGCTTCGTAGCCGGGCACAAGGCGCTTGTAGCTGTTGGTGGTGGGAGCGATGATGGCCGAGAGCGCGCGGGCGTGCTTGAGGAGGCCGCCGATGTACCACAGGGCCATGTCGCTGAGGCCGGCATAGCCGTCGCCGGCGAACAGGGGCTTGCCGCCCTTCCAGATGCTCTGGTGGGTGTGCATGCCGCTGCCGTTGTCGGCAAACAGGGGCTTGGGCATGAAGGTGACGGTTTTGCCGTGCTTGTTGGCGACGTTGCGGACGATGTACTTGTAGAGCATCATATTGTCCGCGCTCTTGATGAGGGTGTCGAAGCGCTGGTCGATTTCGCACTGGCCGCCGGTTGCGACTTCGTGGTGGTGGCACTCGATGTTGAGGCCGCACTGGATCATGGTCTGGACCATTTCGCCGCGCAGGTCCTGGTAATGATCTGTCGGGGGGACGGGGAAGTAGCCTTCCTTGTAGCGGGGGCGGTAGCCGAGGTTGTTCTCGACGCGGCCGGAGTTCCAGCGGCCTTCCTCGGCGTCGATGAAGTAGAAGCCGGAGTGCTGGTTCTGATCGAAGCGGACGTTGTCGAAGATGAAGAACTCGGCTTCGGCGCCGAAGTAGGCGGTGTCGCCGACGCCGGCGTTCTGGAGGTACATCTCGGCTTTGCGGGCGATCCAGCGGGGGTCGCGGACGTAGTGCTGGCGGGTGATGGGATCGATGACATCGCCGACCATGACGAGGGTTTTGATCTCGTTGAAGGGGTCGATGATGGCGGTGGCCGGATCGGGGATCAGCAGCATGTCGCTTTCGTTGATGGCGGCCCAGCCGCGGATGCTGGAGCCGTCGATGCCGAATCCGTCCTCGAAAGTCCCCTCGTCCAGCGCGGTGATGGGATAGGAGATGTGGTGCTGGAGGCCGGGGATATCGGTGAAGCGAAGGTCAAGCTGCTTGACGTCGTTCTTTTTGGCAAAATCCAAAACTTCAGTTGGGGTCATTGTCACTCCGGTTAGGTTTAGCTGGCAGAAATCGGCAAACAGATAGTGTACGACGGCAGATGATGGCAAGGGAAGCAGAAGTTTTTTATGGAGGGTATCAAGAGAGGCGATGGGGCGCGGGCGAAGCGGGGCGCGAGGGCCGCTGGCGCGGGTTTCAGGAGGAGGGGGAGGGGGCGGGCAGGGGTGCGGCGGCGGGTTGGGACCAGAAGGCGCGGAGGTCGTCGGCGGTGCCGTTGAACAGGTCGCGGTCGCAGGCGCCGGCGCCGGGGGTGAGGTGGGGCGGAGGGCCGACGATGCCGTCGGTGTACTGCCAGATGGTCCAGTGAGGCCAGCCGGGAGGGATGACGGCTTCGGGGCCGTACTGGCTGAGCCAGAGCCAGCACTGGCTGAGGACGGGGTCGGGGGAGCCGGCGAGGACGGATTTGAGATAGGCGCCGCCGTAGAGGCCGGGCCAGCGGCCGGTGGCGGCGTAGACGCGGGTGACGAAGTCGCGGGCCTGCGGGAGGGACATGCTGGGGCCGGAGGGGTCGGACTCGAAGTCGAGGGCGAGGAGGGTGGAGCTGTCGGGCTGGGCGAGGCTGAGGAAGAAGCCGGCCTGGTCGGCGCCGGGGGCGTTGGTGCCGAAGTGGTAGGCGCCCCAGAGGAGGCCGGCGGCGAGGGCGAGGGGGCGGCGGCCGGCGTAGGCGGTATCGGCGAAGGTGAGACCCTGGCTGGCCTTATGAAACACGCCGAGGATGCCGGAGGCCTGGACCTTGGCGAAGTCGACGGGAGGATTGAAGTGAGAGAGATCGATGATGGCGTCGCAGGTGGGCATAGGATAATTCCGCAGGCAACTCTTCCTCATGGTGCCACAAACAGGGGGTGGTGGCTGTGGAGTTGTCGAGCTGTTGGCGTGCGGGCGCAGGTGGGGCGTGGGCGGCGGCTTTCGGGTTGGATGGGGCGGTGGCGGGGGGTGGATTCAGGCGGCTTTCGGCTCCTCGGAGCGTGCGGAGGGGGTGCAATCGGAGAGGTCGGGGGTGTGGGAGTGGTCGAGAGAGGCGGTGCGGCTCCAGGCGGCGCGGCGGATGTGGGCGTCGAGCTCGGCGTTTGAAAAAACGAAGCCAAAGTCGCTGGGATTCCAGGGCTCGCGGCGGCGGTTGTGGGCGGTGTAGATGGCGGCGGCGGAGGCGAGTTCGGAGGATTCGGCCTGGCGGCGCTCGGCCTGGATCTGGCGGAGCTGCTGGATGGCTTTTTCGCGCTGGCGGGAGAGGCGCTGGGCGTGGGTACTGAGGGTGTTGAGGAGTTTGAGGGAGTCTTCGGCGTTGGCGGCGAGGGCGCCGGATTCGAGGCGGGAGGCGCGGTTGAGACGCCAGGAGGTATCGGCGATGGTGAGGACGAGTTCGCGCTCGAGGGCGCCGGAGGGTTTGAGGGAATCGAGGAAATCCTTCACGAAGGCGTCGTAGGCCGAGGCGTCCTCGCCGGGGATGACGGGGGACTGGGCGGTGAGGCCGTGGCGGAGGGCGTTGTGGGACGAGGCGCTCTTGCCTTCGGGAGTGCGGGGGCCGGTGGAGAGCTGGGCGTTGGCGCGGTTGGTTTCGGCGCGGGAAGGGATCGGGAGGACGGAATCGGGCTGCCGGCGGAGGGCTTCCTCGTAGCGCTGGACGAAGGATTTGTAGTCTCGGGGGTTGGCCATGGTGAGGCTCCTTGGTTTGGATTTTGCGGGCGGAGACGAACTCCGCTCCTGATGAGAGGAATAGCAGACTGGGTGAGGCGATGGTTGAGCAGTGCTTCTTTATCCTATGGATACTTAACAAGTTATTTGGTAACAAAAAACGTGACCGGTTCTTGTCGGGCGGGTGGACGGGCAGCGGGGGGCGAGGGCGGGCGCGGCGGGTCGGCGGTCTGGCGGCGGGGGGCGACGGCGACGAGGGCGGGCATGGCGGGACGGCGGAGGGCGAGGGTGACGAGGGTGGGCGCGAGGGCTGGCGGTCTGGCGGGCGGCGCACCGTTGCCGGCGGAGGTAAGGTGAGAGGGCTTCTGAAAAGTGGAGTGGGGTCAGTGTGTTCAACGATAGAATGGCAGAGGCTGCATTACCGGTAGGGTTGTTCGCGGCGGGTAACACGCGACGGTCAGCATGGCCCTCGGTTTGCATCTTCCTTTGTTATGGACCAGCGTGCAACTCGCCGCGACTTTCTTGGCCTTCCTCTTGCGGTGCCGTTGGCCGGGTTGGCGGGGCGGGCGCTGGCTCAGCCGCCGGCGGGCTTTGTGCCGGACGTGGAGCTGGAGCTGACAGCTCAGCCTGCCGAGCATGAGATTTTTCGCGGGGTGCAGACCGGGACGTGGTGCTACCGGGGCAAGTTGGTGAAGGGCCGCGCGGGGACGCTGGAGGATTCGGGCAGCTACCTGGGGCCGACGATGCGGCTCCGGCGGGGCGATAAGGTCCGGGTGGTCTTCCGGAACGAGCTGCCCGAGAGCACGATTGTCCACTGGCACGGGCTGGCGATGCCGGCGCTGATGGACGGGCATCCGCGGCTGGTGATTCCGAAGGGCGCGCGATACCTGTACGAGTTTGAAGTGCTGGACCGCGCCGGGCATTATTGGTACCATCCCCATCCGGACGAACGCACGGGGCCGCAGGTTTACCGCGGCTTGGCGGGGCAGATTTTCGTGCAGGACGATGAGGAATCCGCGCTGCGGCTGCCGTCCGGAGACCATGAGATTCCGCTGGTGCTGCAGGACCGCACGTTCGACGGGGACAAACAGCTCCTCTATCTGGCCGGGCGCATGGAGGCCATGAGGGGATTCCTGGGCGAGCAGATTCTGGTGAATGGAACGCCGGAAAAAGAGTTGCACCTTGCCACGGGCGCGTACCGGCTGCGGCTTTTTAATGGCTCGAACTCGCGCATTTATAAACTTGCCTGGAGCAACGGCATGCCGTTCACGGTGATCGGCACGGACGGCGGGCTGTTGGAGCGGCCGCTGCGGAAGCCTTATCTGGTGTTGGCCCCGGCGGAACGAGCCGATGTCATCGTGGACCTCAGCGGGCAGACGATGGGCACGTCCATTGAGTTGCGAAGCCTGCGCTACCCGGCGCCGCAGATGATGATGATGGGAGGCGGAATGGGCCGGGGCATGGGCGGGATGGGGCGAGGCGGGGGACTGGAACAGGGCTCGGAGTTCCGGGTGCTTCGCGTACGGGTGGAGAGAAAAGAAACAGGAGGCTTCCGGATGCCGGCGCGCCTTTCGCAACCCGGGTTCCGCCGAAGGCAGGAAGCGGAGAACGCAGAGGAGCCGCGCGTGTATTCGTTGTCATTCATGCGGATGCAATGGTACTTGAACGACAGGACGTTCGAGATGGAAGAAGTTGAGGCGAACGAGACTTTCAGGGCCGGAAGCGTGCAGGTACTGGAGTTCCGGAACGCGAGCAGGGCAATGATGCGGATGGCGCATCCGATGCATGTGCACGGGGGGCAGTTTCAGGTGTTGAGACGCACGCCGGCCGCGGAGGCGGATGAAATGGCGGCGGCGATGAATGAGGGTTTTACGGACGAAGGCTGGAAAGACACGGTGCTGGTGCTGCCCGGTGAAACGGTGCAGGTGCTCATGAAATTCCCGCGTTTCCCAGGCCTGTTTCTTTATCACTGCCATATTCTGGAACACGAAGACATGGGGATGATGCGGAACTACCGGTTAACGTGAGTGGATGCGGCTGGGGCGGGCGCGGAGGGGGGAGATCGAGACCCGGGTGGAAGCTGGGGGTGGTCCGGAGGGAGGTCATGAGGATGGTTCCGCGGCGGGCGGCGGGCGGGGTGCCATCTCGTCGCTGGAGGAGGCGCTGAAGTGGCCGACCGGCGATGCGTGGCTGAGCGCGGCGGGGGTGGCGGGTACTGGGGGTGACGATAGGCGCGGCGGGGAGCGATGCGATGGCGGAAATGCGAGACGGGCGAGTCGGCCACGGGGCATTTGTGCGTAAGAGGCAACGTTCCTAGAGATTATTCCCTCTTTCGTCCCCCATTCATAATTCGAGCCACGGATTCTTTGCCGTTCCGTGTCATGGCCGACGCATTTTCGCGTGGTATAGTCTGGACCTGGGTGGAAGGCCAGGGCCTAGTCGGAGCGACAGACCTGTTCTGAGGTGGTTCGATCGCCAGGAGGCGGAATGGTCTCGACTAGGCTGCGTAAGTGGATATCGCCGCTCGGCGCGATAGCGGTCCTCGGGTTATGGTCCGGCGCACTTGCGCATGGGCAAATCGCGGCTCAACTTGCGCCAAGACAGAGTGAGTATCGGCTGCGGGCCGGTGAGTCGGCGGTTGTTCCCGTCGTCGGCTTGAAGGCTGTTGTGGCCGTCTCGGCGAGTCCGGAGCCGAAGTACCCGATCCGGGCATTTCTTCGGTCCGACGGGGCGTCGATACGCGTCGTCGTTCCACCCACGACACCGAATGGCAGCTACGCGGTGGCGGTGACGGCTACAGATTGGGCTGGACTCAGGAGAGACGTGGCTTTTCGCCTGGACGTTGCTGCTCCCCAGTTGGAGCCGCTTGCTGCGCCTGGCACCGTGCCAGTAGTGCTTCTGAACGGCTTTCAGCTCGTTTGTACTAACACGGACAGCACGGTGGCAGGGGCGACGAGCACGTTTGGACAGTCTCTCGGTACGGACCTTTGGGGAATGGGGCTGTCAGTCGCGTTTTTCAACAACTGCTCGTATGGCGACATAAGCATTGAGGAATTGGGGAACGAGCTTCGAACGTTCTTGGGTAGCCTCACCTATTCGGACGGTACGGCGGTTACGCAATTTGATCTCGTGACCCACAGCATGGGAGGGCTGATCGCGCGAGCGTATCTCGCAGGCTTGCAGCCCGACGGGACGCTAACTCCGCCTCCGAACCCGCGGATTCGGAAGCTCGTCCTCATCGCGTCACCGAATTTCGGATCCTTTGTAGCTGGGGACATAGGTGTCCAGGAGTCCGAGATGAGTCTAGGGAGCGCGTTTCTTTGGGATCTCGCGACGTGGAATCAGGGCGGCGACGATATGAGGGGCGTCGATGCGCTGGCAATCGCTGGGAACGCCGGTTATTGGAGCACACCCTCGTATCCAAATGCGAGTGACGGGGTCGTATCATTGACGAGCGCCTCGCTGGGATTCGCCAGGTCCGATAGCGCTCGGACCCGCATCCTACCGTACTGCCATATCGATCCAAACGCCGACCTTGGATTGGTGACGCTCGTGATGGACTGCTCGGCACCGACCGGCCTCGGTGTCGCCACTGCTGACGACACGCACGTCGTGATCGAGTCGTTCCTGAGCGGTGGCCCAGAATGGATGTCGATCGGTGACACGCCTGCGACGAATCAGTATCTCTCTCAGTACGGTGGCGCCTACTTCCGCGTGGTGGACGCGAACGGTCAGTGGTTGAGCGATGTAAGTGCGGTTACGTTTAACGGCAGTTCGCTTTCGAATGGTACGGCGCTTGGCGTATTCGATGACGAATACATTCGTGGTTCCGGGACGTTTCTGGCGAACAGCAGTTCGCGGGGACAGATCTCCTATGGCCAGGTTGCTATACCCAATGGCCATTACGCAGTTTTTCGCGCTAAATTCATGCCAGCGATTTTCAACGTCACTCCGCTCCTCGCCAACACTCCAGGTCGGGTGGTGCAGTCGGGCGCGACGATCACTATCAATGGCGTGGGATTTGGACAGCAGCAGTGCGGGGCCGGGTGTCAGGTGCTTGCGGCTGGGAGCCCGCTCCAGGTGTTGTCTTGGAGCGATACGGCGATATCGGCGTACCTACCCACGATGTATACCGGGCTAGTCACCCTCCAGGTGCAGTTAGCCGCCGGCACTGACGCGATTAACATCATGGCGTCACCGGGCGTTACAATCGGCGCCGGTCCTTCCGCTCTTCGGTTCTCGTATAACACCGGCGGGACGGCTCCAGCCTCGCAGACCGTCCAGATCACGGACACTGGTGCCGGGAGCATCTCGTGGACAGCGACGGCTAATGCCAGTTGGGTGAGCCTCTCTGCGTCCTCCGGAGTGGCTCCGGAGGCGATTTCGATTTCGGTCAATCCGGCCGGGCTCTCGGTGGGCAGTTATATGGCGAGCATCGAGATCAGCGCGCCGGGTACAGGTGCTAGCCCTGCCACCGTTTCAGTGGCTCTCATCGTGCAGGCGCCGGCGACGCCGAGCGTTCAGCTTACGTCCGTCACGAACGGCGCGAGTTTCCAACCGGGCGTCGCGTCAGCGATGTGGGTCTCGGTCTTCGGATCGAACCTTGCGCCGTCGGTTCGGGCTTGGAACGCGGGCGATTTCGTTAATGGTCAGTTGCCAATGTCACTCGATGGCGTATCCGTAACGATCGACGGCCTTGCGGCCTATGTCGCCTACATCAGTCCTGGGCAGATCAACGTGCTCGCACCCGATGATCCGGTAACGGGTCCGGTGCCGGTCCAGGTAACGACGCCCCAGGGAGTGAGCAACGTCTTGATTGTCGAAAAGCAACCGGTCGCGCCAGCGTTCTTTATGCTTGGCGGCAACTACGCGGCAGCCGAGCACGCGGACGGCACGTACGTGGGCAGACCGGGCTTGGTGCCCGGTGCCGTGGCCCGCCCTGCGCAACCGGGCGAAACAATCGTGCTCTTCGGCACGGGATTCGGGCCCACCAACCCGCTGCTTCCGACAAATCAATTGGTGACGGCCCCGGCGCCGCTCGTGAATAAGGTTCGAGTTACTATCGGAGGGATCGCCGCGGACGTGGTCTATTCCGGGCTAGTGGAATCTGGACTGTGCCAGGTTAACGTGAAGGTTCCGAATGTTCCGACTGGTGATGCGGCGGTTTCGGCGATCGTCGCAGGCGAGACGACACAGGTAGTAGTGTCGATCACCGTGCAGAATTAGTTTGTCGGCAACGTATCCGCGCGTCGCGTCCGATCTCCCTTTCGGCGCTGGCGGTCGGGGCGCCGCCGCTTCGGTTTGATCACGTCGGACGCGGACGCGGTGTCCTAATCGGAACGCAGAAGGCACTCGATGTTCGGCCCGTCGTGCGGCAACGCCAATCCTGACGGTTCCCTTTATTGTCCCGCTGGTGGTAAGGGTCTGCGCTCCGTCATCTCGCCCCGGCCCGGTCAGAAGCCGGTCCCGGTGCGTGGCATGACAAAGGCGAATACGGACGGCATGAGAAAAGTCGTGATCGGGTTGGCCGTCTTTGTCATAGGCGCCACGATTGTTTCTCGATTGAGCCACGGCCGCTTGCTTGGCGTCTCAGTGCGTGGCCTTCTGACTCTGCTCGTGTTCGCCGTGAGGGCGGGTCAGATGTACTACGTCCACTTCAGGCTGACGGCTTTCGGCTGGGTTAGGTCAGTTCGAAGCCTCCGGCGGTAGCGGCAATGACATTCAGGTCGTCGTTGCAACGCCGGATGACTTTGAGAACTGGAGGAACGGCCATCAGGCCAACGCCATTTACAGCAGCGGAGTGACGACGATCGGAACCATCGTCGCGCCGTTGGGGCCGGGGACGTGCTTCTTCGCCTTCGGCAATCGCTTCTCTTTGTTGTCGGACAAGAAGGTGACCGCGACCGTATATCTGGATCATTAGCGGGTGGCCGTTCCCGGATCGCCGCGACGCTGAGTCTCTTCAGACGACGCGGAAGGAGCGGTGGGCCGGACTGCTTACGGCTACGATGATGAAGTAGAACCGCCAGTCCCGGTTCACTCTGGCTTGCCAGGGGTCCTTGGCTTCGTCGTGTTTCTTGGCCGCGAGCAGATGACTGCATCGCTGTACTCGACCTTCATCGACTGCGTTTGGGCTTTTTCGAAGCGGCGCGCCTCTTCAGTTCGCCGTTGATATGGGTCATCATCTCGCCGGCGGCCGGGAAGAGGCCATGGAACGGGCCTTTCGCGGCCTTGTCGAGTTGGGCGTCAATGAGACGGCGCTGCTCCGGCGTGTATTCGTCAGCGGGGCGCGGCGGCTTGGGGGCGATGGTGATGACCCCGGCGGAGACCTTGAATTCCAGTTCTTGCCCGCGCCTGAAACCGGCTCGCTGGAGGAACCGCGTGCGGCCCGTTGTAGGCGCGGATGGTCGTAGCGGCGGTGGCGATCGGGCCGGGGCTTGAAGCCTTGGGCGGCGGCTTAGACGGCGGTGGCGAAGCGGCGGCGGTGGGGCTTGAAGGAGCGGGTGTTGGGGGAGTTGCGGCCGGCGGGGGCGGAGGAGGAGGCGGGCAGCGAGGTTTCGGCGGCGCGGAGCGTAGTTGGGGTTTCCATGACGGTGAGGCGCATTTTGAGGGAGCGCTCGATGGCGCGGATGTCGGAACGTTCGCCGGGGTTGGCGAAGGTGGATGCCAGGCCGCGGGCGCCGGCGCGGCCGGTGCGGCCGATGCGGTGGATGAAGTCCTCGGGGGCTTGCGGGAGGTCGAAGTTGACGACGTGGGCGATGTTGTCGACGTGGATGCCGCGGGCGGCGACGTCGGTGGCGACCAGGACGCGGTAGCTGCCTTCCTGGAAGCCGCGCAGCGCCATGTTGCGCTGGTTCTGGCTGCGGTCGCCGTGAATGGCGGCGGCTTTGACGCCGGCGGCGGCGAGTTTTTTGGCGAGGCGGTCGGCGCCGCGCTTGGTGCGGGCGAAGACGAGGAAGGAGCCGGGGCCGGTTTCGAGTAGGTGGTGAAGGAGCGGGAGCTTGCGGTCCTGATCGACTTCGTAGACGTGGGTGTCGATCTGTTCGCCGGGGCGCGTAGTGGAGCCGACGGCGATGCGGACGGGGTCCTTGAGGTGCTTGTCGACCAGGCGGGTGACGGATTGATCGAGGGTGGCGGAGAAGAATAGGGTCTGGCGGGTGGGCTGGGTTTTGCGGAGGATGCTTTCGACCGCGGGGACGAAGCCCATGTCGAGCATGCGGTCGGCTTCATCGAGGACGACGATGCGGACGGCGGAGAGGCTGACGAGTTTGCGGTCGAGGAAATCGCAGAGGCGGCCGGGAGTGGCGATGAGGACCTGGGCGCCGAGGCGGAGGGCCTTGAGCTGGGCGGCCTCGCTCATGCCGCCGACGGCGACGGCGGAGCGGAGTCCGGTGCCGTGGGACATGAGGTGGAAGGTTTCCTGGATCTGAAGGGCGAGCTCGCGGGTGGGGCTGAGCACGAGGGCTTGAGGGCCGGTGCGGGGCGCGCTGGCGAGCGATTCGAGGATCGGGAGAACGAAGGCGAGGGTCTTGCCGGTGCCGGTTTGGGCGGTGGCGAGAAGGTCGCGGCCGAGCAGGGCCGG
>DAIDHC010000191.1 GCA_027452065.1 Bryobacterales bacterium | reverse complement strand
AGCCCGTGCGCCAGCAACTCGGCAATCCACTCGGCATCCTGCTGGTCGGTCTTGCGCCCCGGCACCGCCTTCATGTGTTGCGGATTGGCCAGCAGCAGCGCAAAGTGCTTCTCCAGCTTGTACCACACCGGCTTCCAATACACCCCGGTGGACTCCATGGCGACGTGGGTCACCTTGCAGACCCTCAGCCATAACAGCAGCCGGTTCAAGCCCTCATTTACGGTGGCAAACTCCTTCTTGCGCACCGTCCGCCGGCCCCGCTCATCGAAGCTCAGCACACAGGCTGTCACATTCGCTTTATGGACATCCAACCCGCAGCAGCGGGAGTAAACTACTTGCATATAGTCTCCTCTGCCGCCAGGCGTGGACGCGACAAAGAAACTTCAGACATTCCTTCGCGTGCTCCCCGCCTTGCGGCGGAGGCGACAATGCGTTGTTCCAAACGCTGCGTCCGGGTCAGGTTCACGCACGGGCTCGTAGGCGCCAGACTGGGGCCGACCTCGAATCGCCCGGCGACTCTCCCATCTTCCCCCGGCTGCACCTCGTTTTCATCCCTGCGTTGTGCGGCGCCGCAGAGGCCGAATGTTGGGTCTCCGTAATTCACATCACATTTCGTGACACAATTTTTTCCCGATTTTCCCCCTCCCGCCGCCTCTCCGCCGCCCCCTTTCCCGCCAACCCCTTGATTCCCCGTTCCACCCCCTCCCACCGCGCGCGCACAAAAAAACGCGGTTTTTACCCCTGTTCCGTCACAATTCCGCCCTCCACCCGTTTCCCCAGCCTCCTATCCCCCCAGCTCCCCGTGCCGGAAACACCCCGTCATATGGTCGTTCACCATCCCCGTCGCCTGCATGAACGCATAGCAAATCGTCGTCCCCACAAACCGGAATCCCCGCGCCTTCAGCTCCTTGCTCATCCGGTCCGACTCCTCGCTCCGCGCCGGCACCTGCTCGTGCCTCTCCCAGCGGTTCACTTTCGGCCGCCCGCCCACAAACTCCCACGCCAGCCGCTCAAAGCTCCCGCACTCCTTCTGCACCTTCAAAAATGCCTTCGCGTTCCCCACCGCGCTCTCGATCTTCAGCCGGTTCCGCACAATCCCCGGGTTCTCCATCAGCGCCGCCATCCTCGCCTCGTTGAACCGCGCCACCCGCGCCGCCTCAAACTCCGCGAACGCCTTCCGGTACCCCTCCCGCTTGGCCAGGATCGTCGACCAGCTCAGCCCCGCCTGCGCCCCTTCCAGGATCAGAAACTCAAACAGCCTCCGGTCCTCGTGCACCGGCACGCCCCACTCCTCGTCGTGATACACAATGTCCAGCGGCTTCCGCGCCCACGCGCACCGCGCCCGCTCCCCGCTCATCGCCGCCGTCCCTTGATCACAATCGGCGTCCCCTCAAAGCCGAACCGCTTCCGCAACTGGTTCATCAAAAACCGCTCGGTGGAAAAATGCAGCGCCCGGTCCGTGAACGTCACAAACGTCGGCGGCCGGATCGACGCCTGCGTGATGTACTTCACCTTCACATCGGTGTCGAAATGCAGCATCTCCACAAAACGGTTCAGCTCCCCCGTCGTCACCCTCATCGACGCCGCGTCGTACGCTTTCTTGATCGTCCCGAACAGCCGCTTCACTCCCCGCCCCGTCTTCGCCGACACAAACACAACCGGCGCATACTCCAGAAATTTGAACTCGTCCCGAACTCCCCGCGTGAACTCCGCCCGCTCCCGGTCCTCCTTCGTGTCCCACTTGTTCACGCACAGCACCAGCGCCCGCCCCTCCTCGTGCGCATATCCCGCAATCGTCGCGTCCGCCCCCGTCACTCCCTCCTCCGCGTCCACCACCATCACCACCACGTGCGCCATCCGGATGTTTCGCCGCGCCATCACCACGCTCAGCTTCTCCGCCATCAGCTTCGTCTTCCCCTTGCGCCGGATCCCCGCCGTGTCCACGAAAACGAACTCCGTCCCCTCCGCCTCCACCTTCTCGTCCACCGCGTCCCGCGTCGTCCCCGCCACCGGCGACACAATCGCCCGCTCCTTCCCCACCAGCGAATTCAGCAGCGTCGATTTCCCCACGTTCGGACGCCCGATGATCGCCACCTTGATCGGCCGCTTCTCTTCTTCCTCCTCGCCTTCCTCCTCCACGAAATCCCTCGTCACGTGCTCCAGCAGCTCGTCGATCCCCAGCCGGTGCTCGGCCGACACCGGATACAAATGCGGAAAGCCCAACGCGTGAAACTCGTGCGCCAGCTCCTCCGTCTTCGTCGTGTCCATCTTGTTCACCGCCAGCGTCACCGGCTTGCCCAGCTTCCGCAGCATCAGCGCCAGCTCGCGGTCCGCCGACGTGATCTCCCCCCGCCCGTCGATCAGGAAAATCACCTCCGAGGCCTGCTCCAGCGCCACGCGCGCCTGCTTCAGAATCTCGCTCGGTATCAGTTCCCGGTCGTCCGTGATGATGCCCCCCGTATCGATCAGCGCGAACTTCTTCCCCCGATGCTCCGCCTCCCCGTAAATCCGGTCCCGCGTCATCCCCGGCTCATCCCCCACAATCGACCGCCTCTGCCGCGTGATGCAGTTGAACAGCGTCGATTTCCCCACGTTCGGACGGCCCACAATCACCACGCTCGGCAGCTCTTTCATTTGCGCCTTCCCCTCTGCGCCAATGATACCAGCCGCCGTTTTTCCCCCTTACCGCCCGCCATCCACCTCCCTCTTGATCTCCGCCGCGTTGTCGCAATCCAGCAGTGCCCTCGCCTCCGCCGCCGTCTTCGGCCGCGCGCTCCGCGCCTTCTTCGCGTCGAAGATCCTCGCGTCCGCCTCCCTCGCCGTGTACGGCTCTGTGTCCGCCCTCTCGCTGAACATGTCCCCCAGGTCCGCCGCCAGCGCGTCCTCCAGGTTCAACGGCCCGATACCCAGCATTTTGTAAATCGTTTTCTGCACGCTCCCCATGCTCGCGTGCCGGTGCGAGATGCCGCCCCGCCGCGCGTACGGGCTCGCCACCACCAGCGGGCTCCGGTGCGCGTCCACGTGATCCACCCCTCCCTGCGCATCGTCCTCAATGGCGAACACCGCGCTGTTTTTCCAGATCGCGCTGTGCGATATCCACTCCACAATCTTCCCCAGCGCCAGGTCGTTGTCCGCCACATACGACGCCTTGTACGGATACCCGTCCTGCGGCCGCGGCTTCGCCGTGTGGTCGTCCGGCAGCCGGATCACCGTCAGCGCCGGCGCCTTCCCCAGCTTCACCAGCTTCCCGAAATCCCGCGTGAATTCCTCAAACCGCTTCTGGTCCGGTATCCCCAGGTTGAACGTCGGAAACTTCCGGTCGCTCGACTCAATCACCGGCTTCGGCACCGGAGCGTTCAACACCAGTCTCTGCCCCTCCGGCTCCGCTCCGTCCTGCTCGTCCGCCCCCTCCAGCTCCAGCCCCTCCCCGTAGTTCCGCAAGCTCAGCCCCGACGCCGCAATGTGCTCCCACAGCATCCCGAACTCCGGCTCGTCCTCCGGCATCGGCGCGTCCGCCCCTCCGCCCATCGCCCTTCGCCCCGGCGCCCCGCTGAACGGATCTCCCTTGCGCCGCCCTCCGTACCCCGATGTCCACGACATGTCCATCCAGGGCGCCGGCGCTGCCCCAACAGCCCACCGGTGCCCGTCCGCCGACACGTCGCCGTCCACATAAAACGCGTCGCTCGTTCCAAACCGCTCGGCCAGCGCGTGCGCGTTCGGCGTCACCTTCACTCCCTTCACCGCCGCGTCCTCCTCCGCCCACCCCTCCATCCCCCATCGCGCCAGCTCCGGCGCCCCGTTCACGCCCGGCAGGTCCCCCAATATCTCGTCAAACGTCCGGTTCTCGCGAATGATCAAAAAAACATGTTTCACTCGCGGCGTTTTACTCCCCTTCGCCAGCGCCGCCTCGTTGTTCTCCACCACCGCCCGCGTCCCCCGCTCCAGTTCCTCCTCCGCCGGTATCCCGATCCCCGACAGGCTCCCGAACTCCAGCTCCCCGATGTAGTTCCCCTTCGTCCGCCCCGGCGAATCCTTCCCTCCGTTTGGCCCCGCCCCCTGTCCTTTGTTATTCACTACCCACAGCCTCTTCCCGTCCGGCGCCACCGCCGCCGCCGCCGGCCACCAACCCACCGGCACATGCCCCAACACCCGACCCGACGCCGCTTCCACCACCGCCACCGCGTCAATCCCGGCCTCGGTCACATAGATGCGCCCCCCGCCCACCGCCACGCCCACCGGCATCACGCCCCGCAGCGCTCGCCCGCCCGCGTCCTCATACGCGCTCCCCGTGAACGGAGTCAGCGCAATCTCCCGCTCCACCGCCGTCCCGTCCGCCTTCACCACGGCCAGCGTGTCCTCGTGCGCCAGCGCCACGTAAACCTTCTCCCCGTCCGACGCCACCCCCGCCGGCGCCGCTCCCCCCACCGCGCTCCCGCGCCCCTCGCCGATCTTCGCCCCCAGCCTCAGCTTCGCCGCCACCTTCAATCCACCGCCCGCCTCCACCTCGTACGTCCACAGCGAACTCCCCCGCGCGCTGTTCTCGTCCCCCAACTCCGCCCGCGCCTCCTTCGACGGATACCCGAACGGCGGAAACCGCAGCCCCGTCCCCAGCGTGTTCCCCCGCTTCACCCCTTTCACCAACTGATACTCAAACAGCCCCGAGTTCGTGACATACAGCCTCCCTCCATCCGGCGACAGCGCCATCTGAAGCGGATTCACCCCCGTCTCAACCGAACCCATCACTCTCCGGTTCTCCCTGTCCACGATCACCACCCTCCAGTTCCCCTGGTCGAGCGCGTACAAAACCTTCCCGTCCTTCGACACCGCCACCGCCGCCGCAAAGCTCTCCGCGCCCAGCGCAATCCTCGCCACCCTCGTCCATTCCTGCGTCTCCCACACGTCCACCGCACCCGAGTCCCCCGTCGCGTCGTACAGCAGCCGCCCGTCCGGCGAATATGCAACGCCCGCGTGCACCTCCACCCCCGGGTCGTTCTCCTGCCCGCTGGGAATCCTCGTCACTTTCTCTCGTGCAGTCCCCGGCGCATCCACAATGTTCAGCGAGAACGGCCACCCCACGCACGGCACCACAATCTGCCGCCCATCGCCCCGCACCGCCAGCGCAAACGGAAACGGCGCCAGCTTCGTCCACGTCCCCGCCGGCGTGATCTTCCGCCCGTTCGGCAGCACCGCCTCCACATTCGCCGCCCACGCCGCCGCGGCCAGCAACACAACCGTCATAATCCGCATCGTTTTCATTGCCATCGTTCCCACTCCAGCACTGTATCATCCACCCCCCAAACCCACCTCCCCTTCCTTCTGATACGATCACCCGGTGATCCCTCGTACCGCGCTGATCGCCCTATTGCCGCTTGCCCTCGCCGCCGCGCCGCAATCCTCAAGCGCACAAGCCCCCCGCCCCTGGGACCAGAACCCCAACGGCATGCACGTCTATCTCTGGGCCGGTCTCAAGTCCCATCTCGCCGGCCAGCACGACTACCCGCAATTCCTCGCCGACTGGAGCAAAATCCTCACCGACCACGGAGCCATCGTCGACGGCGCGTTCCATCCCCCAACACCCGCCGATCTCGAGCACACCGACGTCGTTGTCATTTATAAAGGTGACGCGGCTTATTTAAGCGACACCGAGAAATCCGCCCTCGATGCTTACGTCAAACGCGGCGGCGGCCTCGTCAGCCTCCACGACTCCCTCTGCGGCCCCGACCCCGCCGATTTCGCCTCCCTCGTTGGCGGCGGCAAGCACCACGGCGAAGTCAACTACACCCTCGACGCCCCCATCCACTACGACATCGCCGACAAATCCAACCCCATCATGAAGGACATGTCCGGCATCACCATCTGGGACGAAGCCTTCTTCAAAATGACCTGGGCCCATGACCCCGGCATCCACGTGCTGGCCACCGTCACCATCCCCAAAACCCACTGGACCGAAGGCCACACCGGCGAAGTCGTCCCCCAGATCTGGACCTACGAACACACCCTCCCCGGCGGCCAGCCCGCCCGCGCCTTTGTCTGGATGCAGGGCCACACTTACGCCGATTTCGCCAACTATCAAATCCAGCGCATGCTGCTCCGCGGCATCGCCTGGGCCGCCCACAAACCGGTCGACGAACTCATCGACTACGTCCCGCCGCCCCGTCCTGTGCGCCCCGGCGTCCCGCCTCCGGCCCCGCGATAGCCCTACTCATTTATTGTGACGACATTCACGACGTCCTGGGCCCGGCTCTCCGGCGTCACCACCAGCCGCTCCAGCCGGCCGTGCGCGTACCGCCCTTCCACAGTCGTGTTCCGCGGCGCGTGCAGTTTGAAGTCCACGTTCCACTCCTTCGGCCACGCCGGCAGCAGCATCATCTTGTCTCCCCGCGTCTGCAGCAGCATCAGCTCGAGCGCCACCGACCCCGCCCCGCCGTTGTCCATGTCCGGCTCCGAATCATGCCCCTCCCGCCAGAACCACGGAAATCGCTCCACCCCATACGCCGTGAAGTTCGCCACCACGTGCCGCCGCGCTTCCTCCGCCAGGCCCAGCACCGCCGCATCCATCCCTCCCTGCGTCCAGCACATCATCGCCGGAAACCGCCGCGCCGCAAACGTGTTCCGCGCCACGTCCAGCTCCGGCAACCCCACCCCGAACAACTGGTAAGGAAACACCGCGTATAACTCCGGGTTCTCCACATTGCCCGGCCTGCCGTTGTCGGTCGGCGTCCAATGCTCCGCCGTCCACAGAATCGGTTTCCCGTCGGGGTCGGCCTGCGTCTCCGGCTCCGGCTGCTTGCCCTCCGCGTTCGTCGTCCCGCGCGGCAGCGGCGGCAGCTCGCCGAGCATCTTCTTCCACCTCGCCCTCTGCTCCGCCGTCGTCACCGTCTCCGGCAGCGCCAGCAATCGCGGCAGCACGCACATCAGCCCGGCAATGTCCGGCGCCGGGTTCACCGCCGGCCGGTCCGTCTCCAGCGACTGCGAGGGATCAAAATGCAGCTTCCCGTCCGCCCTCTTCCAATGCTCATCGAAGTACGTCGTCGCCGCCCACGCCAGCGGCACCAGCGTCGCCCGCGCGAACGCTTCGTCCCTCGTGTTGTCCCACGCGTTGAGCATCATCGCCGCCAGCTCCAGGTTCCCGTTGACGTGATGCCGTATGTAAGGGTTCACCATCGTGACATCCGGGTTCCCCCATCCGAAGTCGACGTTGCCCGGCGTGCCCCAGAAGTAGATCGTCTCGGCGAACGCCGCGCCGTCGTGCTTGTAATAGAGCCGGTTCCGGTCCAGCGCGAGGGGCAGGGCATTGCGGTACATCCCGAAGAACGGCCGCAGCAGATCTTCATCGCCCGCCGCGATCGCCGGCCAGTAAAGCAGCCGCTGATTTTGAAACCAGTACTCCGCGCCCCACTTCCGAAAGTCCGGCGTCAGCATCCCCTTCGCCGGATCGTAGACGCCCGGCGCCGCCCCGCCGCTCGCGTAATCCCCAATGCTGAAGAGCCCGCCGTTAAACTTCGCCGGCATCGCCCCGCGCCCCGAGCCCGCCATCATCCAGCGCTGCATCGCGTAGCCCTGCGTGACCGCCTCGGCGTCTTTGTCTCCGCTCACTCGAATCCAACTCCGGTCCCAAAACGCGTTCCACCAAGCCTCATGCTGCCGCCGCGCCTGCTCGAGACTCACGCGGCTTTCGCGCGCGATCATCCGTTCGAGGTCCGCCCGCCAATTCCCGGCCGTCTTCGCCCGCTCGGTCAGCACGTACAAATCCACGCGTCCCGAACGCGCCGGCCGCGCCGACTTGATCTCGCCCTTGCCCGCCGCCACCATCCCCGGCCCGTCCATCGCCGCGCCAAAGGTCCGGTCGAGCAAAGGGTCCGGATACTTCGCGAGCAGCGCCTCCAGATGCTGATTCTTGAGTACCTCGGGATAAATGCTTCGCGCGTTGTGATGGCACCACTCGACTCGCCCGCCCCGCGATGGAAGCACCGTGTCGGCGTCAATCACCACGTTGCCGCCGCCCGGCTTGTCCTCCAGTTCCCGCAACCCGCGCTCAAACTCGACGCTCTTCGGCCCCACGCGGCGCGGCACCAGCCGCCACAGCTCCACCGCCGCCCGCGCCGAAACCGGAATCGGGCTCCGGAACTCGGCGTGAATCACCGGCCGGTTCGCATCCACCCAGATGCCGACCCGCGCCCCGGCCGCTGTCTCGATCTCCATAACTCCGCGCCGGGCATCGAGTGTCTGCCGGAACCCCGCCGCGCCGGCAAACGGATTCGGATCGAGCCGCAAACGCACGCGCCCAAGCTTGAGCAACTCCCCATTCTCGCTCCAGGCATCGGTTTTGGCGACGAGCATCACCACATCGCCGTTGGGCTCAGTCCAGACATTCAGCCCGACGTCGCCGTTGCCGATGGGCATGGAATCCCGATGGTCCTTGCCCAGCGTGGTCCAATTGACCTGCTCCCCCGGCCCCGCGGCCAGCACCACACCGCCGGCAAACGCCAGCAACCAACTTACAAGTCCGCGCCGCATCTCACCCGCCTCGTCCGCTTCACCGCCCCTCACCCTATCACGGCGCCCACCGCCGGCGCCGCACGGCGAACCCTGGCGCAAAGAAACGCAACGGCGCGCACCGGCGGTGGGCGCGCGCAAGGATCGTGAGCGGGCTCCGCGTCAGGAGGGAAATGCGCGAAGCCGGTATCGTTCCGCCGGCGCCCTTCACCGGCCCGCTGTTTCGAAGCCTGCTAACCTTGTTACTCTTTCGGCGCGAACGATAAACCGGTTCGGGGCGGACCCGACATAGTAGAACGGATAGCACGTCACCAGGGTCAGGACATCGCTGCCGTTCGAGGCCAGAACGGCAACCTCGGTGGGACGTACAACCTTCGTGGATACCACCCGGTATTGATACTCGCCTTCGAGCGTGGCCAGCGTAATGACATCGTCTACACGGATATTTCGAAGCGGCCGGAAGAAGGTGTCCCGGTGCGCGCTGATACCCACGTTGCCGCCCTGTCCCGGCAGTGCGGTGCCGGGGATATGGCCAGCCCCGCGCCGCAGAGTCGTCCCGTCCGCCCCCTCGTTGACCATCACCGACAGGCCGAGACGCGGAATTTCCATCCGGCCGATCAGCCCGTTCACCGCGGCAGCCGAGGGGACGCCTGGCGGAGGGGGCAGGTTGACATGCGGCAGCTCGCGTCCCCCGGCTTTCTTTCCCTTGAGAGCCTGTTCCAGCATGCGGCTCTCACGCTGCTGGTACAAATAACTGTCCACCAATACGAACGCGCAATAACCCAACATTGCCACACCGCAGACGAAGAACACGCGCTGCGACCACAGCAATATTCCCTTCAGCGACTTCTTCGGCACAACCGCCCTCATCTTGCTCCCGGGCCCGTCTGTCCTTTGCCCCCGGTGATGTAACCGGTGCGGGCACGCACCGACAACTTCCCGTGCTCCTTGGATTGCGAGGTGACTTTTATGGCATGGTAGACGCCCGGCTTTCCGTCGGACGACTCGTACCCGAGGGTGTACTGGTCCCGAACGTCGGCCGCAATGCGTTTACAGATGTCGATGGTTTCGCTGAACTCCAAGGGGAAGAACGCTTCACCGCCCGTCTCGCGGGCCAGGCGCCGCAGCATTTTCGGATTCCAGTCCGGATCGTTCTTATCCGCGAGCCCAATGGTGTAGATCACGGCGCTCGATAGCCCCGCCATCGTGAGTACGTCCTCCACGCGGGACCGGCTGGCGTTATCTCCTCCGTCACTAATGACGACCAGCACTTTTTTGTCCGGACCGCCTTTCCGTAGACCTTGCAGGCCCACCGCGATGGCGTCGTAAAGTGCGGTTTTCCCGTCCGCGGGCACATTTCCGATCGCGCTTCCCAGTTCACCGGCGCTATTGCTCAATGGCACGCCAACGGGCAGGCCCAGCGATACCTTCTCGTTGAAATTCACGACGAACATCTGGTCGTCCGGGTTGCTGGCCCGGACGAGCGCGCGGGCGGCGGTGGTCACTTCGCCGAGCTTCGGCCGCATGCTTCCACTGTGGTCGACCACGAGTCCGATGGTCACCGGCGTGTCTTCATGCCGGAACAGATGGATGGTTTGAAGCGCGCCGTCCTCGTAGACCGAAAAATCCTGCTGGTTGAGATCGGAAACAGAGTGACCCGTCCGGTCGCGCACCGTGGCCTGCAGCACCACCAGATCCACCTCCACAGACAAGCGGAAATTTTCCTGGTCTGCTTCCTTGGCCGGCGGCGCAACCTGAGCTCTGGCCGTGGTTGAGAGGATCAAAAAAAGGACCGAAAGCACCAGCGCTTTTGCGGCGCCGTGCTTCCGGTCCTGGCGTTGTCTATTCACAGGGATCTCCTGTTCTGCCTCGGCGGACATACCGGCGGGCAAATCAGGCCCTTACCGGACGCGCGTTTCCGCCACGCGGAGCGTCAGGGCTCCTCCCAACGCCAGAAGTCCGAAAAGCGCGATCAGCGGCAAAGGACTCGCGGTCTTCGGCATCGCGGCCACCAGCGGCTCATGGGCCGGCGGAGGAGTCACGATCTGGCTGAGCTCCACCTCTTCTCCCGATGGCTCAACTGCCTTCACGGGCGCCTTCTCCAACTCCGAGACCACCGCCGGTTCCTCCGGCTTCGTCTCTACCGGGGCCGCCATTTCGGGAACGGGTGTCCCGCTCGCTTTGGCTAGTTCGGCTGCCTGCGTCTTGGGGTAGACAAATTCCGCGCCCCACTGCTGGCCAGGATAGAACCAAGCGCGAATCGCGTTCGGCTGGCCGGCCGGCTGTTCATGGAACGTGATGACCGTCTCACCGGTGGTTTCCAGCCGGGAATTCGGGATCGCCAGGGCTGTGGCATAAATCGTCGTTTCGTCTTCGCTAAAAATCTGGACGATGTGACGGTTGCCCATCGTACCGGCAAGCTTGAACACATATGTGCCCGCCGGCAGCACCGTAACGCCTTCTTTGTGAACTCCGGGGAGTTGCACTGGCTGGCTAAATGTAACCACGGTCTTCTTGTCCCAAGCGTCGGCCTTGGCGCTCGGTGAGAACGCTGCGCCTATTAGCGCAAGACAAAATACCGTCGCGACTAATCTCAAAAGTTTCATATGCTTTCCCTCCTCATTGGTTCCCCTGGTGATCCGAGCGAGATACGAGTTTCTGGTTACTCGAAGGATCTTCTCCAGTAGGTTCCACGCCTGTGAACCTGCAGTTTGGGGTCCAAGACCAAATCGTCGCTCCCTCGCTAAGCGAAAGAGGTTAGAGACGGCGCAACCACAACGGCACCACAATGCCTCGCTATTCCGGAACGCGCGCCTAAGGCCAAGTGTAGGTTCGATTTCGACCGGTTACGGCGCGGCGGTGCTCCGGCGAACCGCGAAGTGTTCCCAGTTCGGGTACGTCCCGCGGCCGTTGGCGGCCGCCCATCGACACGGACAAAATCCTGGGCAGACTGCCGGATATGCGCGAAAGCGCGCTAACAGCGCCAACACGCCGGACGCGGCGCGGCGTCCCGGAAAAAACCGGAATGGATGGACGAGGAACGCGATTAGCGGACACGCAGCCGGCTTGCCGGTGAGGGGGGCATCGCGGTGGGGCGACGAGGCAGGCCGAAAAAACAAGGAGGCGCTCGATGCTACCGATACCCGCCAATGCGATTTTCTTACGACATTCTTACGACATTCTTATTGACCTGGCCTCGGTGCCTGCTATACACTCATCGCTTCTTAAACAGTCCGGGGCGAGGCGCCGCCGGTGATCCACACCTTTTTCGCCGAGGCTTGCCGGCGAACTTCGTGCCTTCCCTTGAACCCGACGAGGCCCAATGAAACGTCTTGTGATGCTGCTCCTGCCCGCTGCCTTGACTCTCCGCGCCGCGCCCGCTCTCAACGCCACCGCCGAGCTGCTCGCCGAAATCATCCGCATCAACACCAGTAACCCGCCCGGGAACGAGCGCTCGCTTGACGACTTACTCGCCTCCCAATTCAAACCGCTCGGCTTCGAGGTCGTCATCATCCCCACGCCGGCGCCGGGCAAAGCCCACTTCATCGCCCGGTTGAAAGGCGACGGCTCGCAGAAGCCCATCCTTCTGGCGGCCCACGCCGATACGGTCGGCGTCGAGCGCGAGAAGTGGTCCGTCGACCCGTTTGCCGGCGTCGTCAAAGACGGTTATGTCTATGGCCGCGGCGCGCTCGATTTCAAAGGCGGACTCGCCGTCTTCGCTGAAGCGGTTCTCCGCCTGGCCCGCGAAAAAGTTCCTCTCAAACGCGACGTGATCTTCCTCTCCGAAGCCGACGAGGAGGGCGGGAATTACAACACCGAGTGGCTCGCCGCTTCCCACTGGGATTTGATGAACTGCGAATTCGCTCTCAACGAAGGTGGGTGGATCATGAAGAATGCCGGCGGCGGCGTTCGATATGTCAGTATCTCCACGGCCGACAAGATCGGACTTACTCTCCTCATCACCGCCCACGGCACCTCAACGCACTCTTCTCTCCCGCGGCCCGACAACGCCATCTTCCGTCTGGCCCGCGCGCTCGAAAAAATCTCCACATACGAAACCAAGCCCAAGCTGATTCCTTCGACCCGCGAGTTCTTCCTCACGCTGGCCAAAACCAGCCAGCCGCCGATGTCCACTTACTTTCATGATCTGGCCACCAGCTCGGACGCCGCTGTGCTCGACCGGGCCAGCAAGGCCGTGAGCGAGAATATCCTGCTCCATGCCATCATGCGCAATACCATCGCGCCCGTCTTTCTTCAGGCCGGTTTCCGCGGCAACGTCATTCCCGGCTCGGCAACCGCCACGCTCAACTTCCGCACCATACCCGGCACAACGCCCGGTGAGTTGATCGACGAGATGAAAGCCGTCATCGGCGATCCGGACGTCGATGTCGGCATGCCTCCGGCGTCCACCCCCGAAGGCGCCCTGTTCGCCCGGGACGTCGAAATGGCGGGAAAAATCCACCCGTCGTCCACCGATACCTTGCTCTACCGCGCGCTCGCCTCGAGCGCCCAAACGGTCTGGCCCGGCGTTCCCGTCACGCCGTATCTGTTCCAGGCGGGCACCGACGCCTTCGCCTGGCGAAGCCGCGGCGTCCCGGTTTACGGCATCTACCCCTATCCGATCACCGACGACGACTTGAGCCGCATGCACGGCAACGATGAACGCATGTCGGTAGGGTCGCTGGAAGAAGGCACTGACATGATTTACAAGACGCTCCTCGCGGTTGCGGCGAAATGAAAGGTCTCGCCGCCGCGCTACGCTTGCCCGCCTCCGCGGCCGCAAAAACGCCCGCCCGCATGCGCGAAGTCCTCAGGCGCTCCGCCGCACAGCAGTAGCACTGAGGCGCGATTCCGATTCTTGCCGCGCGCCGTCCCGGGGTGGCTTCGCGTGCGGCCGGCCTGTCTTCATTTAGCGCCCTCGATCAAATCCCACTCCCGCCCCGCCCGCTCCTTTACCATCGCCACGTCTTCCTCCAGCAGATAGCCGTCGCGCACGAGACTCGCCGCCGCCGATTGCACCTTTCCCAGATAATCCTCACGGCTGCGGTAGCGTTCCTCCACCGATTTGCGTGGATCGCCGGTGCGCTCGCGGTCCGCCTTCGTTCGGGCGAACGGGATCCACGAACCCGCCATGCTGTAGAGTTCTCCCTGCCCGCCGATGGCCGGCGTACGCAGGTTCCATCCGGTGTTGGTGGCCAGCGGCGCGGCAATTTCCGGCAGGCGGATTCCGCTGCGGTCGTTGCCGTCCTCGTCCACCTGCGGCACCAGCGTCGGATAGGGCGCGCCGATTTTCGGCGGCTCGCCTCCGAAGTCCAGGCGATAGGCCTCCCGCTTCCGCTCCGGTTTTTCGACGCCCGGAATCGACGGGAATTTCCACTCGGCCAGGGACACGGCTTCGCCGGCCGCGATACTCGGATACCGCGAGGCGGGCGGCTCGGCGCCGGTCTCCAGCCACGCCTCCATCGCCGCCAAAAGGGCCCGCATTCCGGGGCGGTAATCGTTGGCGCTGGTCCGGTTCGCGGCCCCCGCCACTTCGCGCGGCGGCATCGAGCCGGGTCCGTGCTGCGCGCCGGCGAAGAAGTAGATTCTCGTCCCCTCGCCCGGAGGAACGTCCTTCTTCCCGTCGCGGCTGGTGTGGATGAGCGACGCGCACCGCCCCCAATATTCGTACGCCCCGTTGGACAAAAACAGCTTCGGCGCCGTGCCGGCAGCGCGCTCCTTTTCGAGAAGCTCCTCCGGCGTGAACGGCGGCACGTCCACCGGATACAGCACGTTCAGAAACGGATGCCCGTCGCGCGAGGGCTGCGCGAACCGGGCGTTGAAACTCCCCTGGCCGGCACCGCCCACGTGCGCCCAAATTCCGTCGAACACTTTCCTGCCGTCCTCGCCGGTGTTGAAACCCTGCTGAAGATACGTCCGCAAAAACCGCCCATCCTGCGAGATTCCAAACCCGATGGCCCGCTTCACCGCGCCCTTTTCCACGACGCCGGCGCCGCCGGTCTTCAGATAGGAAACAAAATCCCGCACGGCCGCGAATCCGAGTCCCGCGACGACCGGATCCTTGGCCCGGTAGACGATCTCGTAAATCCGGCCCGGCTGAAAACCCGCCTCCATCGTCACGTGCCGCGTGCCCGAGAAGCTCCAGGCCCCGCGCACAATCTCAGTACGCGGCCCGTCCACACGGTCCCGCACATACATACGGTTTGCCGCGTCCCCTTCGTCCGCCACCGGGTATCCGATCTGCGAACGGTCCCCCAGAGGTATGGTCTTCACTTCCTTGTCCCCGGTCCATTCCGCCCGCACCAGGCCGGTGATCGTCTTGCCGTTCTGCGTGGCCACCGGCGCGTTCAGCCGCATCATGCCTGCCGTGTCGGGCACATCGAACTCCCAGCCGATCCAGACCAGCGTGAACCCCCGCTTCAGCAGAAACTCATCGCCGAACTCGTCCTTTGTGCGCGGATCGGCCGAACCCTTGGCGAAGTCGAACGTCTGCAGCAGCGCCTTGCCTCCGCGGTTGGAGACTTCCACGAGCGCCGTTCCGTTGCTTTTCGCCGGACCGGCCGGCTTGAGTACATAGAAATTCGCCGAGAATTCGACCTTCCCCTGAGCATCCTTCGGCGCCAGCGCCAGATCGACGATTCCGCGGTTGGCCGCGGCCTCCGGATCCACGGCGAACCGCACCGTCCCCTTCTCCCGCTCATAGCCATCGAGCGCAGGCGAGCGCTCCTCCACCGTCACGACGAGGACCGCGGCCCACGCCCGAGCCGCCAGCGCCACCGCCAACCCGATTCCACTCATCCGTGTCCGCATAAGAACTCCATCCTATTCCATCCTCTGTCCGCCTCCGCTACCCTGAAGGCATGCCCGCGCGCGTGGCCGCCGTCCTCGCTGTCGCACTCGCCGCCGGCGCTTTGTCCCCGGCCGGAGAGCCCACCTGGGGAGTGCCGGCCAACTCTCTCCGCCTCGGCCTCTCCCGTGACACTCCCCGTTCGCCCGATCTGCTCGTCTCCTTTTCCGGCACCGCGCCCGCGGGCTCGCCGCCGCTGCTCGTCTTACTCGGTGGACGTTCCGGCGCGGGGCCGCTTTACTCGCTCGAGTTCACCGCGACCCATCCCAACGGTGACACCTGCCGGTTGCTGAACTCGCTCGGCGGCGTCGTTGGCGGCTCCGTTGGACCCATTCTCGTCTCCATCGCGCCGGGCGCCAACCATGCCATCGCCATCCCGCTCCTCAACCTCTCCTGCACCCGCCCGACAGGCCAGGCCACCGGCCTTTCCCGCCTGCTTGCTCTCGGCTACTCCGTCCAGGCGACATTCAAAACCAGCGCCGCGGACACCGCGTGGGCTCACGCCCCCTCCGCCTGGACCGGGGAAATCCGCTCCCGCCCCTTGGCCGCCGAACCTCTTCCCTCCCAATAAAAAAGAGGCCCTCCCGCTGTCCGGGAGAGCCTCTCGCGATTCAAATCAAATCGGAAGGGCCGCTATTCGGCCGCTTTGGCCTCTTCGATGTTCAAAGAGCCGTCGCTCATCGTTCCGGTGATTGTGACCTTCTTGCCCACCAGGTCGGCGACCTTGCTTTGCGAGTCCGCCGTGAAGGGTATTACCTTGCCATCGCTTACCAGCACGGGCGACGCCCCATGGTTCTTCACGCAGGCTTGCGCGCATTTTGCGTCGGCTGGTGTTCCCGCCGCATGCTTGGCCCCGCACATCGAATCGGATATGAACCCGGTCCAGGTTTCCGCCATCGCGCCCGCCGCCATCAGGCAGCCGAGCGCCATAACGCCCATCAGCTTCTTCATAACGGACTCCTTCCTTTCCTCCAGACTCACGTGTTGCGGAACGCCGATAGCGCTCCCTGTCTGAGTGTACGCCTTCCCCGGCGATCGTCTAAGGCCTTTCGCCCTGAAACGCCGCCGCTCCGATTCTCACTTCAGTCCAGGGAGCACGTTCACCATGGCCGACCCGACAAACGATTCCAGCGTCGCCGATATTTTCCAGAAAACCGTAGTCCTCGCCTTCGACCTCGCCGGCAAGCAACTCGCCAACTCGCCCGACCTGCTCGACCAGGCCCTCAAGGACGCTGACGTCAACAATGCCATTCGCCAGGCGCTGAGCAATTTCGCCCTCCAGAATGCCGGCAAAACCCAGTTCGGCGGCGACGACGCCAGGAAACTCGGCCAGGCGCTGCTCGATCAGGCCGGGGGCAAACTCTCCGACGCGGTTCTCAAAAAGATCCAGGAGTCGCCCGAATTCAAATCGCTCGAAAAGTCCGTCGACAACCTCGAGAGCGCGCTCAAGGCCACGCCGAGCGGCGCTTGGGTCGACAAGAACAAAGGCATCCTTTATATCGCCGCCGCGGTCGTCGGCATCGGGGGCGCCGCGCTGCTCTACATCAAACAGCCCAAGAACAGCGTCATCGATTTCGCCGCCGGCAAGCTCGGCGGCCAGCAGGTGGATATCATCTCGATCGGCGGCGTCAAGCTGGGCGCGAAGATCCTCAAGTTCCAGCCATCGACGCAGACCGTGGGCGGCGCCGCCACCGCCTCCGTCAAGCTGTCCAAAGTGGATCTCTCCTTCTCGGCCGGCATCATCGCCGTGGGTCCCAAAGTGGACCAGGTGCAAGCTCAGGCGATCGTCAAAACACACGAAGGCGTCTCGATCACCGTCGACGGCTCCGACTCGCTTTCCACGCACAAGATCGACTTCGGCCTGGGCCTGACCATCCCTGGCGGCGGCCTGCCCGGACCGTTCAGCCTCCGCGCCGGCGTGGTCATCGAGCCCGACAAACGCCCAACGGCCAATCTCTCCGCCGCCCTCAAAACGCCGGTCGGCGACTTGGGCGCTACCGGCTCGACCGACGGCAAGAATTTCCAGGCCCTCGGCACCTGGACCGTGCGCTTCCCATAGCCCCGCGAAGCGCTTGGGTTCCTCATCGCCCGGTCTTTTGTTCATACTGAGGGCTGATGCTTCGGCGCGCCCTACTCGCTCTCGCCGTGTCCTTCGCCTGCGCCGCCGCCGGCGATCTCGCCGGCAGCATCCGCGCAGCCCAGGCCTCGGGCAACTACGCCCTGGCAGCCGATCTCTACGCGCGCCTCGTCGCCTCCGGTTCCGACAGTCCTGAAATCCGCAGCAACTGGGGCATCATGCTCCACCTGGCCGGGCGCAACCGGGAAGCGATCGACCAGTTGAAGAATGCCCTGAGCAAGCAGCCGGGCCTCGCCGGGGCTAACCTTTTCGCCGGCCTTTCCGAGATCGATCTCGGCGCACCGCGCCTGGCCCTCCCTTATTTAGAGAAAGCCGCCCGCCTCGATCCGCAAAGCCCCGCGCCGCATCTGGCGCTCGGCAAGGCATACGTCGCGCTTCGCGATTTCGCTCGCGCGCATGAACACTACGCCGAGGCCGCCTCGATAGCGCCCGCGGCCGCCGAAGCCTGGTACGGGGCCGGCATCACCAGCCGGTCGCTCGCCGACCAGAAGCTCGAGAAGGCCGCGCTCTCCGGCCCGTCGCCGGGGCAGGATGAGCTTCGCTCGGAGGCGAAACAACTGATCGAGGAATCCCGCTCGGCGCTGGCCCGCGCCATCGCGCTTGACCCCGCCTCGCCGCGGCCGCATCTCATCCTCGCCGAGAGCCTCGCCGAGTCCGGCAATCTTGTCGAAGCCATCGCCGAGTATCAGGCGGCGCTCAAGCTCGATCCTCATCTGGCTGCGGCGCGTCTCGGCCTCGGCACCGCATATTGGCGCCAGCGCCAGTTTGACGACGCTCTTCCCCTGCTGCGCGAATACCTCGCCTCGGCCCCGCGCGACCCCGAGGCCAACGCCATGCTCGCCGACATTCTCGAACAAAACGGCGACCCGGCGGCCGCTTTCCCTCTGGCCCGCCTGGCGCTCGCCGGCAACCCGTCCCTCATTCAGGCCCACGTCGTGCTCGGGCGCATCTATCTTGCCCGCAAACAGCCGAAGCTCGCCATCGCCGAGCTCGAGCCGGTGGTCCACGCCGACACCGACGGCAGCTCGCACTATCTGCTCTTCCGGGCGTATCGCGATGCCGGCGACGCCAAATCCGCCCAGGCCGCTCTGGCCGCCTTCGAGCGCCTCCGCTACCACACCAAACAGCCCTGATCCGCCGCCCGGCCTCAGTGCCCGGTCAACATCCTCTCATCCCGCTCGTGCGCCGCCTGCCGAAGCCCGGCTGCCTTCCGCGAAGCGGCCTCGGCCTCTTTCTCGCGCCCCAGTTTCCGCAGCGCAGCCGCAAGCTGGAAGTGAATGTCGCCCCTCTCGTCCGCCCCGCCCGCCTTGCTCAACTCCGCCGCCGCTTCCTCGTAATGCTCCATGTGCAGGTACGCCCGCCCCAGGTCCGCCCGCGCCGCCAGCGCGTCCGCCCTCGAGGCGAGATACTTTTTGAGCAGCGGCACCGCCTCCTCATACCGGCCGCGCCGCACCGCGATGTTGCCCAGCTCAAACACCGCCTGCTCGCATCCCGGCAGCAGCCGCAGGGTCTCCTTCAGCTTCCCTTCGGCCTCGTCGAACTGCCCCATTTCCCAGTACACCGTGCCCATCCCGAGCAGCGCCGCCGCGTTGCCGGCCTGAGCTTGCGCCGCTTTCCGGTAATTTTCGAGCGCCGCCGGCAGGTTTCCCCGCTGCCGCTCGACATCGGCGGAAAACAACTCCGCTTTCCACGAGTCCGGCTCGAGCGCCACGAACCGCTCGAAGGCTTCGCGCGATTTCCCCGCCAGCGCCCGCGCGTTCTCAAACGCCGCCTTCGCCGCGCTTGCCTCCGGCCCGGGCTCCGCTGCTCCTCCGAACGCCTCGCGGGCCATCCGGGCGTCGCCCACGCTCAACAGATACTCGCCCAGCATACGCCCCGAATAATACGCGCCGCCCGGCAGATGCGTCAGCATCCGCGACGCCTCCTCGGCCAGCTTCTCGTAACAGATCGCCTGTCCATACCAGGCATCGGCGTCGGCCGGCGCCCGCGCTGTCTGCCCTTCATACAACGCCGCCGCCTCCCGCAACCGCCCCAGCCCCAGGTACGCGCTCGCCAGCGCCAGCGTTGCATCGCGGTTTCCCGGCTCCCGTTCGAGCAGGCTCGCCAGTGGCGCCACCGCCTCCTCCAGCCGTCCGCATTGCACGGCCGCCATCCCCGTCACCAGGCTTGCCGCACCGATCTCCGGGTGTTGCTTCCAAACCGCGGAGCCCGTTCGCAGCGCGTCCTGGTAGCGCCGCGCCGAGTAGTACATCACGGCCAGATTGCTCAGCGCCTCCGGCGCCCCGGGGCGCAGCTTGAGCGCCGCCTGGTATTTTTCGATCGCCAGCGCGTAGTTGCCCTGAGTGCTCAGCGCCGCCGCTTGACGGAACAGGTCCTCGTATTCGCCGCCGTAGGCCGCAGCCGCGAGCGCCAGCGCGCACGCCGCCTTCGCCCAACCGCATCGCCCGCGCCCGCCGTTCCGCATCCTCTCTCCGTCCGGCGGGCGCGCCGGGGCGCGCTCACCAGTAAAGCTTCAGCCCGAGCTGCAGAGACCGCGCCGGCAGCGCCCCCGGCACGACGCCGAAACTCGACGTCCCGAAAGTTGTGTTCGGAGCGAAAAACTGCGCTCGGTTAAACAGATTGTACGCCTCGGCCCGGAACTGAAGCTGCGATGTCTCGTTCCACAACCGCCAGTATTTCTGCAGCGTCGCGTCCTCGTTGATCGTCCCCTGCGCCCGCAAATACCCCATTGTGCGGGGCGCGTTGCCGAAGGTGAACGGCGCCGGCTGCGCGAAGGCCGCGGTGTTGAACCACTGGTAGATGTTCGGGTTCGAGATGCCCGGCCTTCCCACCAGGTTCGGCCGCTGCCCGCCGCCGAATGAGTTCGTGTTGTTCGTCGCGTTGGTAACGGCCAGCGGGAATCCGTCCTTCAGCGTCGTGATGCCGGCGATCTGCCAGCCGCCCACCACCGCGTCGACGAACTTGTTCTTCGGCTGCAGCGCCTTGCCCTTGCCCACCGGAAGCTCGTAGATGTAGCTGGCCACAAAGCTCTGCGGAATATCGTCGATCATCAGCGATTTCTCCAGCGACGTGTCGTACCAGTTCTGCACCGACTGCGCCTGCCCTTGCGTCCAACCTTCCGGGCCCTCGTTGTTGGTCAGATACTTCGACCAGGTATAGGTCAACAGGAACTGCAGCCCGTTGTTGAATCGCCGGTTCATCGACACGGTCATCGCGTTGTAGCTGCTCGAGGCCGACGGCGGCTGCACGTTCTCGACGCCGGTGTACTGCGGGAATGGCCGCAGAAGCTGGCCGTAGGGAACCGTCGGTCCGGAGAGCGCCCCGGACGTGATCACTCCATAGAACGGGTTCGTCACCGGCGCCAGCAGCGCGTTGCCCAGCGCCAGGTCTTGTGGAGGCAGCGCGTTCATCTCAAACGCGCTCCCGTACAACAGCTTCAGCCCGTGGTTGCCCGCATAACCCACCTGGATTACCGTGTTCTCCGCGATCTGGTATTGCACGTTCGCCGTCCACTCTTCCACATACGGCGTCGGCCGCGTCCGCAGCACCGCGTTGATTGTCTGGCCAACGTTGGTCGCCCCGCCCTGCGACTTGCCCGGCGGCTGCAGCAACCCCGTCGGGAACGGATTGCTCAGCAGGTTCTGCGGCGTCACCCCGTTGAGCGTTCCCACATAGGGCGTGGTCTCGGAAAATCCGTTCAGCGACAGACCCTGGTAGTCGCCGAACTCCATCGCCGGCGTGTAGAACATGCCGAAGCCCGCGCGGAACACCAGCTTCTCAATCGGCGAGTAGCTCAGCCCCAGCCGCGGCGCAAAGTTGGTGTACTGCGGATTGTAAACACCGCGCGGGTTTCCCCCGCCCGTGTAGTTCAGCGCCCCCGGAAGACTCATCCCCACCTGGCTGCCCAGCGGGCTCGCTGCCGTCGGGTTGAAATAGCTCAGCCGGTTGAACCGGTCCGTCGGCGCCGTCTGGAAGTCGTAACGGAGCCCGAGATTCAGCGTCAGGTTCCGCGTCACCTTCCAGTCGTCATTGAAGTACCACCCCATGAACTGCTTGCTGAATGCGGCGTCGGCGTTCAACGTGATGCCGCCGCTGTCTCCGGTGCCCAGAAGAAACGACGCCAGCCCATAGCCGGTGAGTGCGTTCGCCGCCGTGGGGTTCGGCCCCTGCGTGAAGTCCGGCGAAAAGTTGAAGCTGGCCTGCGACGAGTTAAAAGTGTTCAACACCAGGTCGATTCCCATGAAGCCCATGGAAAACGTGTGCTTCCCGTTGATCTTGGTGAAGTCCACCGATACGGTGCGCGCCTCGCGCGGCGTTGCGTTCAACCCGCCCGAGCCGAGCGGGTTCTCCCCGCTGATACTGACCGCCGGAAACGCCCCCGGTCCACCGAACGTATCGAGCTGCTGAGGCAGGCCCAGAGTCGACGGACTGAAGGGTACGCCCTGCGGTGCACGGCCTTCCACCCACCGGCCCCATCCGAAGTTCGCCACCATCACGAAGGTCGGCGAAAACGCGTCCGTGAATCCCATGCCCGCGTCCCAACGGTTGTCGGGCGCCAGCGTCCCGTTTCCGCCCGGATTGTCCGCGCCGAAGAATGCGCCGGCCAGTTGCTTGAATTGCCGCTTCTGCGACCACCGCACGAACATGTGCTGCGTGTCGCTGATGTTGTGGTCCACCTTGATCGTGTACTGGTCGCTGTCGGTGGGCAGCCCGGCGGTGCCGGCGAAATTATTCGCGCCGGTGAACTGGTTCCCCGGCACGTTCGAGTGCGGGTAATACGCCATCATCTTCAGCGCCACCGGGTCCAGCATCGACGTCGGAATGGTGTTGTTCGCAAACGGATCCCGCACATACTGCCCGTTTACCAGCCTGGTGGAGAAGGGATTGTAGATGGTCGCCAGCGACCCGTCCTCGTTCCGCGTCTGCGAAAAATTTCCCTCCCGCTGCAGTTCCGTCGGCACCGTCGTCAG